>JBBTBG010000021.1:0-16459 GCA_038043805.1 Nanobdellota archaeon
ACGCTCCTGATAGGATTTGAACCTACGACCTCCGGATTGCTTCCGTACCCACCATATTAAGGAGGGTTGCTGCTCGGGAAGGTTTACTTCCCTAGCTTAGAAGTCCGATGCTCTATCCAGGCTGAGCTACAGGAGCTTAACAAAAATACTCGACTTGCTTATTTAAATGTTAGTTAGGAAGAAAGGTCAAGTGGAATAAGCTTACGTCTCGGTTGCAGAGCCATTTCATGGAAGCGCCTGTCGCGTCGATGAAAAAAGTGAGCAACCATAAGCACAATAATCACACCTATAAAAACAAACGTAACCCATGAAATCTTTGACTTCGTGTCTTCCTGAATAGAAAGACCTGTCAAGCGAGGAACAAGCAAAGGTTCATCTACAAGAGTAAAGGAAAATAAAAAGCTCTTACGATATCCTTCACAAGAAAAAAGAAGGCTTAAGTTGCGAGTGTCTGAAGAGAAATCAGAAAGTACCTGAAAAGTTACTGGCATAATTCCTTCTTCTCCAGGACGAACAGTTGGAAAAGAAGAAGAAATAAACAGACTTGAAGGAGATTCTGAAGTAAGTTCGCACGAAACAAGAGGAGTCTGTCCATGATAAACAACGTGAAGATTTATATTCTTTCCAGTCCCTTTACTAAATACAAGAGGTTCTTCAAAAGAAAGTACCATTTCGGAAGAATCAGAGGAAACAATCTGCTCTTCAGCAGGAGCAAAGGTGACGTATCCCAAAAAATGTGCATTCTGAGTTACTTGAAAGGCTATAAAAACAAACATTGCAACAAAAAGCAAGCCATATCCTACAAGCACTCTTCTTTTCCTCATCATATTTCAAAGGCCTTAGCTCTTATAAAGCTTGTCCTCGACAAATACGAATTAAAAGAGTCTATTAAAGTATGCTTCGAAGCAAATAAGACAGAGGTTTTACAAACCTATATAAACAAACTTCTCTTTCTTGAAAGATGGAACCCATCACCATAACTTTTCTCGGCACAGGCAATGCAGTACCTACTACTCTACGTGGACATACAGGTATTTTGCTGACACATAAGGATGAAAATCTTCTCTTTGATTGTGGGGAAAGTATCCAACGTCAGTTCCGTTTCGCACATCTCTCACCTACAAAAATCACGCGCCTCTTTATTACACATTGGCATGGTGACCACATCTTAGGAATTCCAGGTATTCTGCAAACACTGGCCATGTCAGACTACACGAAAACTCTCAAGGTCTATGGTCCTCCAGGTACCAAAAGATTTTTCGCCCTCATCGAAGAGCTCTTATTACACATTCGTATCCCGTTGCACATACAGGAAGTTAAAGATGGGACAATCGTAGATGAAAAAGAATTTAAAATAGAAGCAAAGGCAATGTCTCATGGCATTCCTGCATACGCCTATGCTTTTATCATTAAAGACAAAATACGTTTAGACAAAAAGAAAATTCGAAAGCTCAAACTTCCAAATTCCCCACTTCTAGGTCAGTTGCAAGCAGGAAAAGATATCATTCACAATGGAAAAACCATCAAAGCAAAATCACTAACCTATGTTGAAAAAGGTAAAAAAGTAACTATTATTCTAGATACTGAAATGAATCCAAAGACGGTGGAAATCGCAAAAGATTCTGACCTCCTCATCACCGAATCAACATTTGCTAAAGAAGAAGAAAAGCGTGCCAAAGAATATAAGCATCTCACTGCAACACAAGCCGCAACGATAGCAAAAAAAGCTAAGGCAAAACAACTCATCCTCACTCACATCTCTCAACGCTATGAGCACGTTCCTCAGATTATAGAAAAGCAGGCAAAGAAAATCTTCAAAAACACTCGCATTGCTAAAGATCTTGATGTAGTGACGGTATGAATGATATCAACATTCAATCAAAGATAAGATCTTTATGTAAAAAAATAAGTTTAAAATACGAAAAGAAATTATACACTAACTATGTCTGTGATAGAAAAGCAATTATTATAGACAATTATCTTTCTGGATGCCCAGACCAATTATATTCAAAGCACAAAAATAATACTTCTGAAAACAAAGAGAGGCATCTTCAAAAGTTTATTCTCTCCAAAGAATTCAAAGAAGAAATGAAAAAACCAAGAGGTGCAAAAACAAATGGAAAAGACTCTATTTGGAAAATGAATATTCTTAGAAAATCAAAAATAGATGAAAAAATGTTGAAAAAAATGAAAATTTTCTATAAGAAAGTAAAAAAACTAGACAATGGATTTGGAGTATCTATTGTAGACCATAAAACGTTTAAAGAAAAAGAGGTAATTCTCCACGAATACATTCACATTTTATTGGACAGTAATAAGATACGTCCTGCATCTTGGAAATGGAACGAAGGACTAACGACTTATCTTACCTCATATATTTTAAACAGAGAAAAGATTCATAAAAATAAACCTAAAAAAGAAAAATTCAAGTCTGCTTTCATGTACGCCTATTATGCATATGCACATAAATGGTATAACTTACTTCACAAAGAAAATCAGCCAGAAAAAAAACTAAATATAATCAAAATAAAGAGTCTTAAATAAAAATGAACTCGCAACAAATCTACACCACATTGAAACAACTCCTCTTTAAAATAGGAAAAGAAAAGATTCTTTGGTATCTCGAAGGTTCAGTCAATCTCTTTGTGCAAAGTGTTCCCATAGAGCCCAAAGACATAGATATTACAACAAATCCAGAAGATCTCGCAGTCTTCAGAAAAATTCTCAAAAAAGAAATTATCAAGGATTTCTATATCTCAGAGAAAAAAGCGCACGTTCTCAAATGTCTCTTAAACAAGAGAGAAGTGGAAATCGCAGTCTATGAAGATAAAGACAAAAGCAGTTTTAACACAATAAAGAATATTATCTGGAAAGATCTCAAACTGCCAGCACAGCCGTTATTGCAAGCTCTCAAATTCTACAAACGTATCAAACGTCAAGACAAAGTACAACTTCTAGAGCAATTTCTTGCGAAGAATTAGAAAGAAATTTTTATTAGACTAAACGATCTACAACTTTAAGATCGGGTCTAATCTCATGCAATCGTGCAATTAAAGGTAAGGCTTCTTCTTTTAAGACTTGAGCATGACGTAGAATATTATAATGATTAGAAACTAAAACTCTAGCCTCTGTTTCAAAGTTTTGAAAAACCTCAGGTAGGAAGCGAATAGCTTGCTCAACACTCTTAGCAATAAAACCTCCTCCAGATCCAAGGAAGGCTTTAGAAGATGCTCTCGTCCACTGATAACCGATACCATCTCCATGGATAGTTCTAATCCACATAAAATTGAATTCATAGGGAATATCTTTATAATTCATAGCATAATAACAAAGTAACACTTTAAAAATATATATGATAAAATTTATCTCTTCAAACTAGTCGAAGCGGGAGAAATGAAAATAATAGTATCTCCTCGTAGAAAAGTTAACCCTATGTTTTTCTTCAAGGTTCCATTCTCCATCTCCTTGGCATTGTCAAGAACAACATTGATATGAATATCAAAAGCCATTAATGTCCCGACAAACTGCTTCTCTCCTTTAAGCTGCACCAAAACTTCTTTTCCCTTCGATACATTCAAAAGATCCAAAGGTCGTTCAATTCCATTCACCATAAATGCATGCAATCCTGACTCTATTTAAATCTATCGCATTACTTCTAAGAAGCAAAAATATTCCAAAGAAAAAACAGAAATCTATATAAATCACAGGCTAATAAAAAATTTATGAATGAACTCATTGCCTATCAGCCAGGAGATTTTACACAAGAACAACAAACCGGCCAGCAATTATATCTGGGCCCCATTTATGACGTAACCTATCCTCAGGCAGCACAGCTGCTAGCAGACATAGAAGTAAGAGGGTGGTCAGTGCTAGGATACCGTGTGCAAGACCCGGTTCTTCAGGCAGACGTACAAGCGCGTACTGAATTTACGATAAGAGTGCTGGGAGATTTACCAGATTGGTTTCAAGAGAATTTAAGGAAAGAAATAGGTGCAACATGTAAACTTATAAAGCCAAGAGGAACAAGTACTCTCCTATCAAAGTAAAAACAAAGATATATAAACCAACTTTTTTCCATACGTCTATGAACTATGGAAGAAAAATATCGGGTGGAAAATATCATAAACAGAGAAAGAAAAAGCTCTATGAAAAAAGAAATCCTTCTAGGGATGTAACTTTAGGAGAAACAAAAACAAAACAGCTTCACGTGCGTGGCGGAACACGCAAAGTTATTCTTCTCAGAGCCAATGTCGTGAACATCTCTACAAACGGAAAGACAAAAAAGGCAGAAATAAAAAACGTAGAGGAAACGCCACAAAACAGGTTCTTTGCCCGTCAAAATCGCTTAATGAAAGGTGCAATTATAGAAACTTCATTGGGAAAAGCTAAAATAACGAACCGTCCTAGTCAGGAAGGCTGTGTGAATGCTATCTTGATAAAGCAAAAATAATTCTCGTCGATATTACTAAGAAAGCATAGAAAGCTTTAAATACCCTTAAAAGCGTAAGTCTTTTAAACCTTTCGTTAGGTAAAAAGAATCTATGAGCTACGTCAAGCGTTGTCCTGAGTGTGGAAGTGTCGACCTTACCTATGATGACCAGCGCGGCGAGATTATATGTAATGAATGTGGTCTCATTATCGAAGAAAAGATGGTAGATACGGGTCAGGACATTGGAGGCCAGTTCGATAAAGCTGACAAAAAAGGCAGAGGTGGAGCCCCTATGTCTTTACAAAAGTTTGATAAAGGATTGACAACGAATGTGGGAGAAATTTCTGATATTTATCGCCTTGAAGCCGGACAAACAAGAAAATTTCTACGCCTTAAAAAGTGGCAAGAGAGAGTTTCTACTTCCATAGAACGCAATTTAAGATTGGCGATGGCTGAACTAAGAAGAGTCGCTTCATTTCTCAATCTTCCTTCAGTAGTCAGGGATGAAGCTTCTCGTGTTTATAACTTTGTCTTGCAACGCGGACTTGTGCGCGGCAGAAGTATGGAATCAGTCATCGCTGCCTGTATTTACGCTGCCTGTCGTTCCTATAACATTCCACGAACACTCGATGAAATTGCAGGTGCATCAGACGTTGAACGAAAGGAAATCGGGCGCACATATCGTTTCATTGTTAGAAAACTAAAAATAAAAGTAACTCCCAGCTCTCCTAAAGACTATATCTCACGCTTCTCCTCTATTTTGCACCTTTCTCCAAAAACTCAAAATGAAGCTCTAAAGATTCTCAAGAAAGCAGATATTTCCGAGCTCACTTCTGGCCGTGGCCCTGCAGGTGTTGCCGCAGCAGCACTCTACGTTGCCGCTCTAATCAATGACGAAAAGAAAACTCAAAGAGAAGTAGCTGACGTTGCAGGCATCACAGAAGTCACTATCAGAAACCGTTACAAAGAGCTCATTGATCGTCTTGATCTAGAAGAAAAACTAAAAGCTAAAGTTGCAGCAGCAGTCGAAAAAGGAAATAGCAAAAATAGCAAATAACTTCACTCCTCTCGCTCTAAAAGATACCTAAAATAGGTATCAAGTGTCCCCCTAACACGCTGAACAATCTCTTGCCGTTTCTGTGGAACTTCATCAAGTCTGTCAACAAGACCAAGATCAAATTTCAAATTATGAAAGGTAGAATCATGGTTTGAATCTTGGTTATAAAATTCTATCTGAACCAATTCAGAGGAAACATCTAAAGGAAAGTATAACGTAACATGAAAGCTATCTGTTCTTTCTTCTCTTCTAAAGGGCTCATCAGGATTTACAAATCGATTTCCCAACCTTCCCGAGAACTCTCCACGATAATGCGCCTCTCCGCCTGTCTGCTGTACAAGATATTCAACAAAATCACTGCATCCTTTTTTATCTAAAGGTAGAGGAAGTGGATACTGCGTAAGCACTTCTAGATCAGAACGTGTATCATGTTCAGACATCAAATACTATCATTTAAAAACCATTTAAAGATACTGGTGTTCAACCAATCTAATCTTGTCAAGAACCATACACTAAAGTGTATGATGTGTTAGTGAGTATGGTTCTTGAGCACGCTCAAGAATTCAATTTGCTTACTCACCACTAAAGTAAAGAGTTTGCGCAAATTGAATTCTTGACGTATCAATAGAAAATGTTAAAGATGAGTTTCATAAAATTCACGGAGTGCTCTAAGTGCTTTCTTACGTCGAGCCTGAAAAGCTGCTCTCCCAACACTAACATCAAGTTCTTGCCTCAATTGCTCATCAGTCATATCTCTCGAATTATCACTTAGATAATAACACTCAATAAGAGAACGTTGATCGAAAGACAAGGAAGCAAGTGCTGAATCTAAAAGATCGAAACGCCTGCGTGCGATAATTTCCTCAAATGGAAGTCGTTGAGATGTATCTGCGATCTGATCAAGATAAGTAAAACTATCTCCGTCACAGTATGTCTGATTAGAGTCAAAAAGAGAGACGTCACTAGAAGAGTCTCTACGTAATCGGCGCGCATCTCGGACAAGATTGCTAAAATTATTAAGAAGTGCACACTCAATATATGTCCCAAAACGAGAGCCGTACTCAGGATTCCATTGTTCACCGCATTTCCAAAGCGTTACTTGTCCTTCAGAAAAAAACTCATGCTGGTCAATAAATTGATGATTAGAATGATACTGATGAACCATATGATAGAGGAGATTAATATTTCCTAAACAAAGCCCATCAACAATTTCAGCTCTCCACACTTCATGCCTTTTGATTTTATCAAGAAAACGTTTGCTGACAAATTCCGGAGCGCGATCGAGTTGTGCTCTAAGGCCTTGAATTTTCTCAGAAATAAAATCTCTACGAAAAGCATATCTTAAAGTCTCTTCATGAGGCAATCCCAGGTTGCCTGCAACATATCCATAAGCATCAGAAAGAGGAGCGGAAATAATTTTCATGCTTGACAACATGCATAAAACTATTTATAAGTCTATGTTTTGAACGAATCTTTATAAACTGAGTTCTCAATGTAAATTACATGGGGGAGTGCCAGAGCGGTCTAATGGGCTGCGCTTAGGACGCAGTGGCTTAGTGCCTTCCGAGGTTCGAATCCTCGCTCCCCCATAAACATTGAGATTCGAACAGGTTCGAATACCTGAGTGAATACTTCATGATGGTTACCGCGGACAAAGTCTGCGAGTACCTCGCTCCCCCATTCTGCGTCTTCGATGCAGAAGTCCGAAGGACTCGTGGTTGCAAAAGTTACTTGATTGCCTCTAAAGTGTATTCCCTTTCAAGTTACGACAAAACCGAAAGATTTAAATACTCAAAGATTAATGAAATGTTATGAAAAATTCACTAAAGAACATTTTGGGAATGGGTGCAATTGCACTAGCCACTGCATGCTCTCCAACACAAGTAGCTCAAAGTGTTGCAAGAATAGCTTCAGCTTCTACGAACGCTCCTCTCGCGCAAACACGCTTTGTCACAAATGCTACACATTCTGCAATTCCTGTAGGAACTTACACTAATACAAGCACTCTCACAGGCTCAGCATTAGGAAGCTTCGACACAAAAGCAGCCAAGACAGACTACGAATTCATTGCTGTCGATGGACATATTGTTGAAGTAAGAAATCATCCTTATCCTGCAACCAATGAGTTAAATGTTGTTTTCAGCCATCCTCTTAATGGAGAACTCGAAATGAGTCTTGCAAACAAGTCACACACACTTAATCCTTCAACAGTATATGTTCCAACACGATGGATGTTAAACTCCACAAGTAACGTTCCTGTTCGCCAATTCACAATCAATCCGCGCCAATTAAAAGCTAAAGTTGCTGATCTTGAGAATACTGTGGGTGCGAGCGGCAATGGAGTTCTCTACACTTCAAAGCCTCTGGCAGATTTCTCATTAAACACACGAAGAATAGGAACAAACGACTATTGCTTCTTTGACAATGGGAGCTGTGGTCAATTTGAAGATTATGCTCTTATGAATACTAGGGGAATGAATGTAAAAACCGATCTCTCAACAGGTATCTTAACGCCTCGCAACGAATCAGGAGCATATGTTCTTGTACCTTACAGTGCAAGCGATTTCAACAGACTTGTAGAACAGCGTAAATCAGCAAGTAGAGTCAGCACAAACGTTCCTCCTCAACCACAAGTACTAGGAATCTCTAATCCTTCTCCATAAAAATAACTATCAAGGACCTGCCGATCCAGGAAGAATACCTGGAACATTAACTCCACTCGAAGGCGCATTTCTTGTTGTAAGAATTTTAACCTCGCTACCAATGCTGACAATAGTACCTCCATTCAAAGTGTCATACAAGTCGGCGCCAAGCGTTGTTCTGGCGCTATTAAAAATGGAAAGAATAGGAGAGCTTCCACCACTATTCATCACAGCTCCAATTTCTGCAGAAATTCCTTCTCTATAAATCTTTCCTCCTTGAAGATAAACTCCACTATCTTTACCATCAACAAAAATAGGCTGTTTTTTCCCAGGGTCATATGTGCTAAAGCCTTTCAAAACAATTGATTGAGGCGTCGTTGGCACAGTAGAAGAAGGTGGAGATATTGGTGGAGATGAAGAAGGTGGTGAAGCTGTTGAAGATGAAGATGTCAAAGGAGGTGAGGGTGAAGAAGGAGGTGAAGCAGAACTTGTCCTTGCAGGAGGAACTGTTGCAGAAGCAGATGAGCCTGCCTGAAGATAATAAGATTGAGCAATCGCTCCCGCGATCTGCGCTTTTAAGAGGAGCACTTCAGCTTTCTGATTATTGAGTACTAATTTTTCAAGACGAGATCCAAACGCGTTATCTATTTCCACTAAAAGAGCATTCGCTCGTGTCCTAGTTTCTGCTGTGCTTAATCCATTCTGCACAGCTTGCGTAAGTGCACTCATCTTGTCTCTAAAGTCGCTCAAAAACGCAGGGATTTGTGTATCTGAAAGAAGTGTTCCCTGCTTCTGAAGCGTTGCAATCTGCTGTGCCTCAAGGGCCTTCAAAGTGTCATTTTTCACACCAAGATTATTATCTGTAATTGCACGGTCAACGCTCTCCTTATCCAGCCAACAGCGCACTCTCTGCTCTCCACAGCTTCCGACATCTACAAACCTTCGTGGATTTGTGGAGTTTCCAGGATTTGCAGTCGAGCAAATTCTAATAATGCCTCGCTGATAAACTCCTGGAACAAGTGCCTCTTCTCCAGCAGCTCCTGGATTTGTATTAGTTAAAGCAGCTCCCACAGCTCCTGAAAGGCTCGCGCTTCCACTTACACATTCTTTCTCAGAATTGATATCTGTTTTTTTCAGTTCATCACTTACAAAAGCATCGCGAATCTGGTTGACAGCAAAGCTCGTCGACACTTGCTTAAATCCGCATTCTTCTTGCCCATTTACATCAACGCAAAGCTCACGATAGCCTTCAGGTGCTGTAAAGTCTTTTGTTTGAGTTGCATATTCTCCCTTTCCAATAAACCCTGCAGCAACAGGAACATAAGGTGATGTGGAGTAATAACTCGTATCAGGAGGGCTCTTCAGATACACACGATATTGAACTCCAGAATCTTTTCCAGAGAAAATATGATAAAATACTTTATATTGTGCAGTTGCAGGAACAGTAGCATCTGTGAATTTCACACTACTAAACCATGCACTAAACTGTGGGGGGCTGTCAGGCTCAACAAGATTCTTAAGCTTTGTAGGAACCCCTGCAGACACAAACGCCTTACAGATGGGCGTTCCAGCTTCTTCAATGCTCCTGATGCGATACGATTTAAGAGAATTGACTGCATACGTTTGAGTAAAGTAATCAAGAGATTTCTGCATGTTTTGCCACGCGCCCATCACAGTCATATACTCTCCTCCTCCTCGCGCTCCCTGATTTCCTCCATACGCTGATTCAACAAGTTTAGGCAAAATCACATTCGCAAGTGGTGCAAACTGCCTCCAAAAGAACTCACAAAGATAAATAGAAGTAATCTGGTCGCAAATACCGACTGTTTTTCCCGTAGCAAGGTTTTCACGTAAACAATCTCTATGAGATTTAAGAATAGAAACATACGCATCGATTCCTGCATGAATACCTGTAAGACAAACAGGAACAGCAATCTTCTCGCGCACATTGGGCAGGCAAAGAAGAGTACTTCCTACAATTCCAGACTGCACCACATCCGCTACAGGATATTTCCCTCCAAAGTCGCATCTCGAGGCAGGACAGATGACAGGATCGCACACATTAAAAAGAATATGACAATCTTTAGGATCCATAAAGTCCTGGCACTGCACTGTAGGAATATTAGCTGCAGTTTTAATATTCGTAAACACTTCGTTGCCTATTTTTATAGGCTTATTTCCATACTGTTGCGCAGCATCAGTTAATGCACGAATAGCTTTGTTCACAAGTTCTCTGCTTTGCTGTTCACCTAGACCTGGAAAGTTTCCAAGTGATTGACCTGTATTGAGATTCATCAACTGACACAAATCATCTCCAAAATCAGACTGCTGGAATTCTTCTCGTTTATTCGATCCAACATTACAAAGCCAGAAACTTGAAACTCTTCCATTGCTTTCAAACCCTCCAATGCCTCCAAATGTAGGTAACGTTTGTTTCGTCGCAGCATACCATCCATGCGTGGTGTCAAACGGAACAACTGCAGGCATGCCTTTATAGGGTTCTGTCTCAAAAAATCTCACTTCAGGATTTTGATACTTATTGCTATAGCTGACTTGATCCTGGGCAACAACGCTTCCTATTTTGTACGCAGTTGTAAATTGAGTGACTTGATCGCGCGTCTGTAGAACCGAAGTGCCTCCAGGCTCTAGACGCGCAAGGCTTTGCACAAGATACTCTCCTGATTGCGTCTGCTTCACTCCAGCAACATACGTTCCTCCTGGAAAACTAATTCCTCTCGAATCAGTATAACCATTCACATTAAAGGTTACAGTCTTATCCACACTAACACCCATCGTAATCTGAGACTTCACGCTTGCAGGAACTTTATCAAGAGATACTACAGGCGTAACAATTTTCTGCCCTCCTCCGGCAGTCAGCAGCGTCGCAGGAGCATACCCTTGATTCTTCAATTCCTCATCCTTGACTTGTTTCTCACGCAACTGTTTATTCAATAAAATCTGCTCTTCATACTTCGCTAACTCACCATTAATATTTTTCTTTGTTGTTTCAGAAACTCCTTGTCTCTTAGAAAGAATTGCATGCTCAATATTTCTCAAAGTCGTATAATCGCATTCAAACCTCTCATAGCAATCTTCTTGAATAACTTCTTCAATATTCTTCGTCCCAAGTTTCTCACCTTTATATCGAGAAACCAAATCACGAGCATACTCTTTCGCCGCAGCTCTCGTGTCCACACTCTTTTCCCCTAAAATACCTGATTTAGTAACTTTTCCTGCTTCTGCACTTTGCACATGCTGATTAACTTGTTTAATAGACTCAGTCTTAGCTTTTACATCTGTATTAATTGCATTTGCTTCTCCCAAATAACATGCATTCAGAGTGGCATACTTCTTTTCGTTATTCACCAAATCGTTGCATTTATTCGTCCATCCATCTGGACCTCGCATGACTTGCTGTCGTGCAATGCCGTCACCTTGCAGTCCAGACAAAAACGTCTTTGCAGTTAATACTGCACTGGTCGCAAAGCACGCGCTTTTCAAGCCGCTTACAACAGTTCCTAATTTTTTAGAAATGCTTTCCCATTTCTTAATGCTCTCATTGAGGTTGTCAATTTTATCCTGCGTCTTTTGCGGGGAAAGTTGGATTGCTCGTTTCTCAATGCCAATGCCTATCGTGACATTAACTTCACTGCGCGTTCCAACAACTTTAGGAACCAGTCTGATCTTAGCCGCTCGTTGTGGAGCAAGATGAGAGACAGTAACATACTGTCCACAAATCTCTCGCGCAGATTCTCCCAAACGCAAAGTAATTGTGCTTTGCTGGACAAACCGCCCAGCGCCGTTTACCTGCTGTACACAAAAGGGAGTGATGCGTGCTTCTTCAGCATTTAAATCATCAAGGCGCAAGCTGCCGAACACTTCTTTCTTTCCACTCACAGTTCTTGTCACATCGAGAGAGCCGCGCCAATTCAGCCTTGATAAACTTTGTTCATTTCCTAGTTGAAGTTCAACATAAGCTTCGCCAGAACTATCACTAATACTCACAACACGAAGAGTACGATACTTCCCATCGAGATACACAACACCTGAAGAAAGAGAAGTATCATAGGCATATAATTCTTGCAAACGTTCTGAATAAAATGTTCTGTTCTTCATTTCAGGATAACGGTCTAAGAGTTTCTGAATGAGACGCGCTTCTTCAAAGCTCTTTCCATACTGTTGTGAAAGAGTAATTGCTGCCTCCAACGCTTTCTCACCATAAGCTGGATGATAAACAGGTGTTGCAAGTACATCTCTCTGCTTCTCTGCAGGATATTGTTCAGCAACTGTTTCATAAGCATCGAGCGCAGTTTTAAATGCCTTGTCTCTTTCCGAAGTCATTCCAAGAGTATCCAAAAGCTTAATGTCTTTTGCAAAAACTTCCTGCTCACTGCTTGCAGAATTGATAAGATACTTATCATTGGCACGATACTCTTTGACAGTCCAAATCTGACCACGACCATCATTGCGCCAAGAGACCAAATCCCCAACAGAAAACTCCATCCTCTTTTGATTAATTTGTAAGGCTATACGTTCTCCGCTGCTGCAACGCACACTCACATTGCCTGTAATGCCAGTCGCATTATCAATAGTAATACGCTCAACAACACAGCGCCCATCGAGGAACGCGCTTCCTTCTGTGACATCAAAGCTATCAAGGCCAGTAGTGTCTCCTACTTCGATGCGTGCTTTCTTTCCAACACCAACAAAATCATCATATGCTGCTTGCAAGCCAGCCTGACAATAACTCCCAGGTAGATAAATGGGAGAAGAAAGCTTTCCACGTTCTACACGCGTGCCAGCAATCTTACGATCCTGATAATAAATGCTAATGTCAGCAAAATTAGAATTCACCTGCTCTAGGCGCACAGAGTAGCGTCCTTGCCAAAAACTCTGCTTTTTGCTTTCAACTCTACTCCACGTCTCATCATCAACTGCAGTTAAAAGAAATTCTGTTCTGCCGATGCCTAAAGCATTTCCCGATTCATAATCAACACGTGCAGATAAAGTAGTATTTATAAAAGAGGGAAGAGAAGATTCATTAGCATTCTTTCGTAAAATAACAACCGCATATCCTATATTACTTGTTAAAGGACTCCCAAGCAAGCGGTCTTTTGTTTTCAGTGCCGCGCGCGCAGGATGAAATCCTGCTCCAATAACTTCTTTAGGATACGTAGCTCTAAATTGCAGATCTCTAATTTCCCTAATATCAATCAAGGGATTTAACTTTAAAGCATCAAGCTGACAGAACACAGGAACGTTCTGCTCAGCAAGCAAATCACTACGGACAACAGCAGGCTGGCATCCAGCAGGAGCAACAGTAATTAAAATATCCTGGCGCGCCTCGCACTGGTTGTCTCTTCCATTCTCAGACAAAATGGGCCAATATGTTCCTAATGAGCCGCCTCCATAATATGTCTGAAAGTTAGGCTGATATTGCGTTGAAGAGAAAAAGCTCGAGCCACTTGAAAATCCTCCAAAGTCACTAGCCCCAAAGCTAGCAGGTAAAATAAAAATACTCAAAACAAAAAAAGCTAAAATAATTCTCATGAAACACTCACTCCTGATTGTTCAAATAATTCATAATTCGTCTGCAATTGTTGCAGAGAAGTTGGCTTGGCAAAGCCTTGCACGTCAACTTTTAATCCGCTAGAAAGCATCTCTGGTAGAAGATAAACTTCTGAAGTTCCTCCTCCAATCAAAGCAGAGTCAATTCTAGTTTCAGGCAATGTAAGGTCAAAACACTGCTCTTTCGTGCTTCCAAACAATCCTAAAATGCCTCCAGAACTTACTTGAGTACATTCTTTCTTTGTGCTTGCCGCAATGACAATGCTAGAATTGCCATAAACATAAACACTAACATTATACAATCCTTCAGACAAGAGAAGCGACGAAGATTCAGGAAACACTCCTGTAGCACTTTCTCTCCCTGTAAATGAAACAACAGCATTCCCTAAGAGAGGTTTCCCATCAACTGTAACAAAAAGAGGCGTTTCATACGTTCTATCAAGAATCAATTCAGCACGTCCTTCTTTGCTGCTTGAATAAGTTAATTCTTTATCAGAATATCCTTCTGCTTGCGCGCGAAGTTCTCCATTGAGACACGCAGGAGCTTTTGTTCGTAAAACTCCTCCTGAAGTCTGCCCTAATGGGCATTCCTGATCAAAACAGCTATAGCTGACATTGCTGTCAATCTTCTTAAGGTGAGAATCATAAGTAGTAACTTCAATGTCTTGTGTCACAAATGTACAAAGATTGCTCGAAGTTGATTCCTCTCCAAATCCAACAGAAAGACCTTGGCGTGGAAGATTATTGTCTATGACTACAACAACAGGAAACTGAAAGACTTCTCCATTCTCACTCGTAATCTGAGTCATTACAGGAAAAGAAAGATCATACACAAAATGATAAGGTGCATAACAAAAGCCCATTGCTCCCATACCTTGTGCGTTACCAACAGGCTGAGCAATCATCAGCTCGCCTTGCGTTCCAGTAATCTCTATTTTAGTAGGCCAGCGCGAAGCATAAGCAAAAGACACATCTGAAAATTCACTCCTCGCCCCAAGATCTGTATAAAAATAATCTTTCCCTTTCTTGCTGGCGCTCTCTTGTGTTCTGATGCTCGCAATATTTTGTTCTAGTGCTTTCTTGAGAGTCTCTTCTACATCTCTGACTTTCCAGATCTTCGGGCTGCAACTCACCTCCACACCATCAACAGGAGCGTATAAACGCAGCACATCTTCTGCATACGTTTCCAAAAATGCCTTTTCCTTTTCTATAGTATATATCTTCTTAGCAGATTCGTACATAGATCCCAAAGAACTTGAAAGTGTAACATCATGACGTGTCTTGCGCGCACTCTGCTCACCTTTGCTTGCAGCCACTTCTGCATCAACACGAACAGAAACTTCCCTGTCTTCAAGAATTACAGTGACTCGAGGAGCCTCTGCACGCACGCTCACTCCTTCTCGGGCAAAACTTTCAAAATCACAGTCAAAAAGACGCTGAGAAATAAAATCTGCAAGTTCTTTCTCAATGTTTAGCCTGCTAGGAACTTGTTCTTTAACAAGCCCATTGTTACTTACATAATACCAATATGGGACTCCAAATCCTAAGAAGTTAAGTTGGGAAGAAAAAGGGGCATATTCGCTTCCAGGCAAATACTCAGGCAAGAAAACATACCCTCCCTGAGTCCCAGCTAAATCAACTCCCGCACGCGCTTCCTGCTCCATACAAGCAGCATAATAATCATACACAGGTGCAAGCTCTGCAGAAATACTCTCAATGTTTTTATCGCTACGAAAAGTAAAATAGAGTATAATGACTGCAACAAGCACGACAGCAATAATGATAATCACTGCCAACTGTCCTTGTTTATTTCTCATGGTTTCACCTTCTTCTGTTTAATTTTATCTCGTATTAGCTCAATAATCTCACTATTAATATCTTTGTCTAGCCCTTTCTTAAACTGCTCCCAGAGAGCTTCATCTTCAATCAGAAGTAAATATTTCTTCATCCCTCTTTTCACCTGTGTTTCCTACACTCCACCCATATAAAAACCTTTCTTATTTACTAACTTACTAAGTAAGTTAGTAAGAGTATTAGATTTTCTTAACCGTAAGATATATAAACTAAAGTTTAAACATATAAACTATGATTAACCTATATAAACAAGAGTTTACTATACTCCAGCAAGAGATTTTACGCTTGCTTTTCATGAAAATTGGAAAAGTGTTGACGATGAGAAAAATTGCACAACTATTGAAAGTTTCTCCTCCTGCAGTCGCTAAAGCATTGCCAGATCTTGCAGATAAAGAATATGTTAAACTTAACCAGGATAAGGAAACAAGGCGGTGGTCTGTAGAATTGAATCGCGATAATCCAAGAGTTATTCAACTGAAACGAGCAGATAATTTGAAACAGGTTTACGAATCGGATTTAGCAGATGTACTCATTAGAGAGTTTGCGGGGGGAACTGTTATTTTATTCGGTAGCTATTCACGGGGAGAGGATACTGTGAATTCCGATATCGATATTGCAGTCGTAGGGAGAAAAGAAAAGAATGTGGATTTGGAGAAATTTAGTTTGTTACTTGAGCGCGTAATTAATATACAGTTTTACGATTCTTTTGATAAAGTACATAAGCATTTACGGGAAAATCTTTGCAACGGAATAGTTCTTGCAGGAGGAGTTGAATTATGAGTTCACTGAAACATTTTGAAGAATTTGTCCGTCTTAGGATTATTAAGAAACAGAGCCCAGATCGATCACGTTCAGCATTCTTGATTAAAAATGCAGAGAAAAATTATCAAACTCTTCTTGAGATGATTC
>JBBTBG010000022.1:0-18566 GCA_038043805.1 Nanobdellota archaeon
TGACTAAAACTCCAGCTTTTAAGCTGGAGTTGTTCCTTGAGCATCCAAAAAACGAGCGCCTATTCAAACCTCACCTTTTAAGGTGAGGTGGCGCATCGTTTTTCTGATTTAAACTCTCTGTTTTAGGAGCGTCGCGAAGGCCGAGAAATTTATAGTGTGCATCATGTGTTGGCTTGTTGCATTCTTGGCAGATAGCCTTTAGAGTGTAAATATATGAGATGTGATTGTGGCAAGTTTTTATTTTCATGTTAATAAGAGTTCTGGAAGATCTGTAAATATTCTCCGATGATTAACTTGTGAAGGTACTTCTTTTTGATCGTTGAGATGCACTACTCTTGTTGAAAGAAATTTTAATGCAGCTTTTCGCATTTCATGAGGTACTTGATATATTTGATAATAATGCTTTGGAGGTTTTCCTCTTATGTTTTTGCCATCTCTTTCTGAATTTCTTATATAAGCCCCCCAGCCAGAAGGACCGTTGTATATCAAGATAACTTCTGCTGTGTTTTGTTTTCTATCAGTACTCATTTTTCCTTTGCCTCGAAAAATATTTTTTTCTCTTTAGCACGCTTTTCTATTTGTTCTATCGCAGCACTGACTTTTGCATTTGCTTCCTTGAAGTCTTTTGCTTTCGCGCTAATCGCGAATTGTGAGGATCCTAAGTAAGCAATATCTATTTGAGGAATGTCTAGTACATGCTTAATTTCATTTATTCCAGCTTCAGATGTACTTCGTAAAATAACTATTTTTTTTGCTTTTTTTTCTGATTCTTTTTTTTCTGAAAATATTTTCGCAAGATTTTGTGCCTCTTCTTTGTTCATCACTTTTTCCAACAGAGAAGGATTTTCACGTGCTTTGTCAAAAAAACTCCAAAGTTTTTCATTCTCCTTAATTTTTTCAATAATTTTTTCCGGATTTTTGGAAACTGTTTTCAGAAGACTAAGTGCTGTTCTTTCTTTTTGGTATCTTTCTTCTATTTCTTCACGCTCTTTAGCTGTGACTCTTCGTAAGCTTAATTGGATATTCCCATTGAGCATTTTTAATACTTTACAGACTATTTTTTTATTGATAGAGATGTGCTCGCGGAGGTTGCGAATTCTGCCGGCTGCTACTTCCGACATTGCAATGTTGCCTTGACCATTGCCTTCTATTTCTACAAATACTGTTGTTCCTTCAATGCTTTTTACACTGCACATGACAAGGTCGTTTTCTTTTAGGTCCATAGAACTTCCTTTATGAGTGCACGAACTTTTGCTTTCCCACCACTCGTTTTCATCAGAAGATATTTGCATTTAAGGCATTTCACTTTAGATGATGCCTTTCCAAAGATGATTTGTCTCTGCTTGCATCTAGGACAGATGGTTTTTAAGAATCTGCTTTCCATGAAAGTGCATATGTTTATGGTCTTTTAAACTTTTAGTTGCTTATTGTAGGAAGGGTCGGCTCTAGCACTTTCTTTAGCTCTTCAATAAACCGATTTTCTTGTTCTTTTGCGATCAGGCAGCCAGCCGCATTAGGATGTCCTCCTACTTCGCCACCGATTTCCACGATCGCCTTATGCAGAACCTCCCGGACATTACGAGTTCCTGATCCTGTCATTCTTGCAGAAACTTTTATTTTATTTTCATTATAAGCAAGCGCTACAATAATTGTGCCTTCGGTATATGTTGGAGATCGTGATATAATAGAGGCAACAGTTCCTATAATAGTATCTTTAATGTTATTGCGTGCATTGATAATTGTGTAGTTTTTACCTGAAATTTTTTCAGACTCTGACACATATTTGAGCGCGGAGACAAGGTTCTGCTTGTATTCATAGTATATTTTTTCTGCTTCTTCTCTGTACTTTTTATTTCCAAGGCAAAAAGCAAGAGAAACGTAAGGATAATTCATGCGACTACAGGCGTTGATAAGCGCGGAAAATTCTCGCGCGTCTTCCTGCTTATTAAAGAGTCTGATGAGATAGAGATTGCCTATGAGATTATGAATTGCTTTTTCATCTACTCCATGAAGCATTATTGCAGTGATAAGATTACCCATTTCCTCTTCTGTAAGCTCACAAAG
The DNA here is from genome assembly GCA_038043805.1 of Nanobdellota archaeon. Lineage (GTDB taxonomy): Archaea > Nanobdellota > Nanobdellia > Pacearchaeales > GW2011-AR1 > VGKP01. Next base: position 2,065 of record JBBTBG010000022.1, read on the forward strand.
TGCTTTGTATCTTCCTTCTATTCTAGGAATATTTGCATCTCGCAAGACTTCACATACGCCTTTATAGTTGCCTGTTACACCTGGAATATATGGGTTTGAGGAATATTCCAAGGCACGGTCAAGTGGGCGGCTTGAAGGATAGATTAAAAGTCCTTTTTTGATTAGCGTTTCTGCGTCTTTAAGAATCTCATCATAGACTCTACCAATATTTTTTTCCAAAATATCTCCAACCATACCTATAACTGCAAGATGCGCAAGGTCTTTGTTATGCTCTGAAAGAGTTTTTGCAAATAAGTAGCAGATGCCTGCACCTGAAACCATCTCGTGATTTTCAAGAAGAGGGTTGACCATAAATACATTGCTTGGAATACTTTGCACTATTTCATGATGGTCTAAGATGATAACTTCTGTCTTTTTTTCCCCTAGATAATCTAAGCTTCCTGAGGCAAGATCGAGAAAAATTAATATCTGATCTTCTGGAAGTGTTTCTATAAACTGCTCATCAAGACCTTTAACTATCTGGAGAGAAAATTTTTTATTCCAGCGTTCAAGGGCACGTGTGAAAATTGCTGCAGATGTTATTCCATCAGTATCGTAATGACTGATTACTTTAATAAGCTTTTTTTTGCTGATTTCGTCAATGAGCCTTATGGCTTCTTTTAATTTTTCTCTCATCCTCTTTTATTCCTGTTTTACTCAACGTTGACTAACCATCTAATTTTTGTGAGTGATTTCTGTGCAGTATAGTCGTGTTTGTGTTTTTTAGCGTGTTCCTCAAGATTAGCTATCTTATTTTTGACGCGTTGCTGTTCTGAATTGTCCTCAATTTTAGCTTCTTTAAGGATTTGAGTGATTTTTTTCCCTAGAAGCTTTGCGCGTGGGATTCCGTGCTGATCACGTAGAATAATACCTATTTTTGAAGGAGTGTTTCCCTGCTTGTGCAAGTCTATCACTAGTTTCTCCATTTCAGCAGGCTTAAGCTTTACCCATTCAGGCTTTGATTCAGTCATGGGAACGATTAGAAAGAGTGTCTTAAAAAGCTTTGCTTTTTAATGCTGTCAAGAAATAGTGTTTATCTTTTTGCCAGTGTATTTCTAATGTCGTTCTTTATGTCGGGAACCTGCGAAAACCACACCATTCATAGTGTGGTGGTTCCCGAGCATCTCCAAAAACGAGCGCCTATTCAAACCACGGCTTTTAAACCGTGGTGGCGCATCGTTTTTATGATGTCCGATCTAACTTTCTTTTTCTATTCTGCAAAAGTTTAAAGACCTCTGTCTTTACTCCATTTAGTTTTATAAAAACTAAAGTCCAAGGATTTTATTCCTTGTTCATTTGCATAACGTCTTTATTACAACGTTCTGCAAAGGTTTAAAAACCGTTTTTGCCCTGCATTGTTAGAGCGTCTATCCTTTTGCGGTCAGCGAAAGGCTAGCTTTTAATTGACCTATGAAACAACGAAAACAACAAGTTATTTTTGAGCTTCATCGCTCACTTAGAGGCTCACGATGAAATTTCCTAAAGAAACACAACGTTATTGCCCGTATTGCAGAAAACATACTACTCAGACGGTTGCTACTGCAAAGCAGAAATCTCGTTCTAGTGTTCACCCCTTATCTCGCGGTTCTCCTACGCGCATTAAATTACGAAGTTTAAATGGCATTGGAAACTGGGGAAAGCGTTCGAAGAAAGGAGCAAAGGATTGGAAGCGTAAGACAAAGATCACCAAGCGTATTTCTCTCTTATATAAATGTAAAACCTGTGGGAAAATGAAAGGTCTTAAAAAGGCTATTCGTTCTTCACGTATCGAAGTAGGAGACAAGGTGGCAAAGTAACTATGGCAAAGGTAACACAAAAAGCATTTTATGAAATTAAAGCACCCTTTACAGCGACTAAGATTTCTTTGTATGCTGGGGAGCCAGATGAGCTTGTTGGGAAAATTGTTCGTCTTGATCTTACGCGTAATTTGAGAGGTAAGAACCTTGAGTTACGTATGCGTGTTGCCAAAGAAGGCGATCAACTTGTTGCTGAACCTATTTGCCTTGAGCTTGCAGGTTCTTATATCCGCAGAATGATTAGGAAGGGCACTGATTATGTTGAGGACTCTTTTACTGCTTCTTGCAAAGATGCGTCTGTTCTTGTTAAGCCGTTCTTTATAACACGCAATAAGGTTTCGCGCGCCCTTCGTAAAAATCTGCGTGAGCAAGCACGTGCACACCTCGAGAGTTATCTGAAGGCACGCGCTGTTAAGGAAGTCTTTACTGACATCACCACCAACAAGATGCAGAAAGAACTTTCCCTTAAACTTAAGAAAATTTATCCTCTTGCTCTTTGTGAAATTCGTGTGTTCAGCCTTGTTGAAGCGAAAGCTGAATTGAAAAAGTAATTATAAAGACAGTAATTTCTTTCCGATAAGAAATTCTTTTACTTTCTGGAACATATATTCGTGCCCTTTTTCATTCGGATGAAGTCCGTCTTCATGAAGCATTGTTTTTATATCAAAAGATGTCTGTAAGTTGAGGAAATGCACATCTTCTTTATGTGCCTCTTCCTGAATGATCTTTGCAAACACTGTGAAATCTTTATTATATAACATTCTTTCTGTGTTTTTTGGGAGAGTATTTACCTTACTTTCATCTACTTTAACTGGACTGAGCATGATAACTTTGGAAGTTAGAGATGTTGCCTGCATGATAAGTTGTGCAATATTTTTCCTAAATTGATTCTGATTTGTTTTATGGTTTTGTTTATTGATAAAGAACTTTGCATCGTTGGTTCCTATGGCTAAGATTATGATAGGATCTTCTTGCTCTATATTTATTCTTATTTTTGCTTCAGAAAGAAAACGAGAAAGGAGCCCTGTTGAAGTATCTCCAGAGATTCCTAAATTATAAATTGAACAATAAAAATCTGGGTCTAATAAGTTCTTTTTATCAATTTCTTTACGTAGACGTGCAACCCATCCACCTTCGCTATCCCATGCACCCCATACTATGCTATCTCCAAAGACTAAGAGTGTTGTCATATAGCCCCGCCCGGATTCGAACCGGGGTCACAGGCGCCAAAGGCCTGCATATTTGACCACTATACTACGGGGCTGATACTATATTCAACTTCAGTTTGTTTAAAAATCTTCCCAGAGTAAGCTTTTTGCCTCTTTTTCCTTAAAGATTGTAGGAGAAAAGCATTATTTTATCAGAAGTATACTTATCTATACTTTCTTCTACCTCTTTTCCTGTAGGGGAAAGCTTAAATATACTTTTTTCCTCTCTTTTTTACAAAAAAGAAGGGTGTATGGTATTTAAAAAATATAAGATCATTAAAGGGAAAAGGTACGGACCCTATTATTATGAAAGTGTGCGACAAGGGGATCATGTTACAACACGTTATCTTGGCATGCAGAATCCTGAACCTGTAGGGGAAACCGTCGATAAAACATCTTTTCTTTCAAGACACTCATCTGCTTTTTCTTGCTTAAGTATAGGTTTTGTTTTTGTTTTTCTCTTATCCATTTTTGTTTTTTCTCCTACAGGACAAGTTTCTTTAGACATTTCAACAACCTATCAAGAAGGAGAGATTATTCGCGGAAATCTTAATCTTCATCTTGCAGCAGGAGAGCTCTTACCTATTGATAGTCATGTGATTGTCTCTTTAGGCAACCAAAGTAAAGATTTTATTTTACGTGACCTTGTTGATTCTCCTCTTTCTCGCGGAACTTTTTATGCATCTCATAGTGTTTTGTCTGGAGTAGGAGAAGGTTATGGAGTTACTGGCTCTAAAATTACAACTCCTGATGTGAGTTTTGAGCTCGAGATTGCGGAAGGGAATTCAGGAAATGCAGGAGAGTCATCGGAACGCTCTACAGCTTTAGAGAATGAAGAGAAAAAAGAAACTCCGAAAGAAGAGAAGCAGGAAGATAAACAAGAGAAGAAGGAAGAAAAGAAAGAAGATAAGCAAGAAAAAAAGGAAGCGAAAGAGGAAAAGAAAGAAGAGAAGAAGGAAGATAAACAAGAGAAGAAAGAGGAACATAAGAGTAGTCTTACGGGGAGCGTGATTGCAGCATCTGTTGAAACGATTTTTGGGAAAGCGAGTAAAGGCAATGATTTTAAAACAACATTACGAGCCGGGCAGAGAGTAGAGATTGTAAAGGGAAGCGTGAAAGTGAATGGAAAGGCAATTACAGATGATGTAGTTACTGTGGTTATTAATAACAGGGATGTAATTGTTTCGACTTCGTATAGTGATGAAGAGAAAGGATATGGGAAAGATTTCAAGGGAAGTGAGACGTTGACTTTAAGCATTAATGTTTCAGCGCTTGGAGTACGTGCGGAACAGGGGATTTTGAATATTTCTCTTGTTTATGGAACTACCTTGCTTATTAGTGTTGCGAAAGAAATTATTGTTGAACAGAATGTTCGTGAAGAGCAAAATGTATCTCTCCCCCCAAATCAAACTTCCAATGTAACTGTACGTAATGTCACACTTCCTTCTTCTAATACGACTCTTGTCGACGATGAAATATTTGCAGGCAATGTGAGTGTTAAAACGTCGCGGGCTACGCAGCGCATTCGATTAGGAGAGAAAGTAAAATGGGTGAAGAACGTAACCTTGGAACGTGCAGAGAATACCACTATTGAGCTGCCTAAAGAAGCCGATAATGTAAGCGTGAGAACAATTGATAATCGTGGGGAGCGAGAGGCAGTTGCAGTTGTGAGTGGAATTACAGGAAATGTTGTTTCTGGAAAAGTATCTGCTTCATTGGAACTTGAGCAAGAGCAAGGAGGGTTCTTGAGTTGGCTGAAAGGAATTTGGGGAAGAATTACTGGAAGAGCAGTTACTGATGTGAATACGACTGCTATTGAAGGATTTACTAATACTGTTGAAGTTAAACTTTCTGATAATGCTACTCAATATACTATTGAATATGAGACTGATGCACCGATTGCTATAGAGGTGAATACCTCTAACGGCAAGCAAGTTGTTATTAGTGGACCTGATGAATTGAATTATACTGATGTTGTGAGTTTTACGACTCTTGAAGAAAAATATGCTGTGGGACAGGAGTCGCGCATTCGAATACGATGGGAAGAGGGGCAGCAGGTCATGGCGTTTACAGCAAATGATACGAATGGAAATGGCTTGATTGATTATGTGGAATGGGTGACGCCACATTTGTCGAATCAGACGTTTAGTATTATTCTGATTACAAAAGCAGAGCACTTGGATGAGAATATGACTTTCATTAGTGATATTTATGATTTTGTTAAAGCACGCGATGGAAATTTCACGACCATTTCTGCAGGGCAATATGTGCGTGTGACTTTTGAGAGGAATTTAACGAATGTGAACGATATTACTATTTATGCACGAAGCAATTTATCTGGAAGTGTGCAAGTGTATGAACATGGAAGCAATACGAGCATTGCTGATTTTGGAACAATTAGTGAAGATAAGAAATATCGAATTTTATTGACAAGCCTTACGAGTGAAAGTCAGGACGTGTTTGATTTGAAAGTTAGTGGAAATGATGTGGAATTTGATTATATTGTGGATCCTGCTGGATCCATTAATGTTACGTTTGTTGCACCCACAGAAAGCGATGGAACTAATCTTTCACGTACAAATATTATGATTAATGTTTCAATTTCTAATTCTTCAGCATTGAGTAGAGTTGAAGTTGATTTATATAATTCAAGCAGAGCTCTTATTAACTATACAAATACTACTATTGGATCTTCTTTATTTGCGAACTTTACAGGGCTTTCCGATGGAATATATTATTTTAATGCTACTGGGAACGATAGTTCTGATAATAGAACATATACTAACACTTCAACAGTAGTGATTGATACTACTTTGCCTTTAATTTCTTATGGAACTGGGACAGAGAATAATAGGACAAATGTGAGCCTGAATTGGATTTATGTGAATGTGAGCGTGAATGAAACAAATGAGAGAAATATTACGTTCAGACTGTATAATGATTCAGGAGAGATCAATACGAGTATGTATGCAGATGGAAGAAGAACAATTAACTGGACGGAACTCGCCGATGGCAACTATACGTATAACGTGACGTTAATAGATGCTGCCGGAAATAGCAATGCTACTGCTCAGCGCGTCATTACCCTCGACCGCACTGCTCCGATTTTTGTCAATAAGACCAAGCAGAGTGGATTTGTGAGCAGACTTATTAATCTCACAGTTTCGGTTAATGATACTGGAGTTGGAGTGCAGGGAGCTAAGGCAACTATTTATTATCCCAATGGAAGCGTTGCCAATTATACTATGAGCACAAGTTCTGGACTAGGAGCACGCCAAGCAGGTTTTAACCTTACCCTTAACCTCACGAGTGCAGGAGATTATGATGTTAATTATACGATTAACGATAGCCTTAGTCATAATCTTACTGTCGGCGACTTCTTTGAAAGCATTGCGATTCCGTTAAATTTGACAGGCAACATCACCACTGCAGATGGTGCTTTGAAGAATTATACATTAACTTTTAATAGACCAGGAACTAATGTCACGTTGTATAATTTCTCGGATGCGCAATACAGTTTATCTGCTAATCAACTTAATCAAAGAGTATATGATCTTAAAGTGCATACTGGAAGCGATGTTTATACTTTTGCAAGTGTTAATCTTACTACAACTTATGTGCCTGTAAACATTGATAATTATAGCACTTCTCTTGTCAATCTTACACTCTATAAAATTCTTAAAGGAGTTGCAGTCAACACAACGTATGCAGGCAATGCAACGCTGAACTTGAGTTATTCAGGCCAGTTTGATGCTTCTACTTCAGCAGTGACGGAGTCAGGATTGACTATTCATAAATGTAGTGACTGGAATTATTCTGGAAGAGCTTGTACAGGGAGCTTTACTCTGTACTCTTCCAATCATACTCTTTATGCTGCAGAAGATAGAGCAATTATCAACACTTCTAGTTTTTCTTCCTTCCTAGTCACTGAATATACTTGTGGTAATAATATCTGCCAGACGGCTTTTGGGGAGACTACTTCTACTTGTTCTCTTGACTGCAGTTCGGGAACTACTAGTACAAGTAGTAGTGGAGGAGGCGGTGGAGGAGCGAGCAGCGTTGTTTTTATACCTGGTATTTCAGGAGTGGGCGCTGTTCAGTATGTTGTCTTACGCATTAACACTGATGTTACTCTTGGAGAGACAGCAACAGATCATCTTGTTTTGAGCAATACAGGCTTAGAAAATATTACTCTTCGATTTTCTTTGGATTCTTCCTTAAAAGATGTGTTTAAAATTGATTACGATAATATTCGTGTGATGTCTCTGCTCGACCCGAGTTCTAATACTATCCTAAACCAATATAAAGATGGTGAAGAGATTGAGAATGAGAGCATATCAGAAGAACCTCCTCCTGAAATGGAGAGTGAGAACGACTCTCTTGAGAATTTAAGTTTCTCTTCGCCTCTTTCTTTCACAGGACTTGTTACGAGTGATCTTGATGAGCGAGAAGTTGTTGTTCCTGCAGCACATCTTGTGAATATTCCTTTAGTTGTTCAAGGAACGAGAGAAGGAATTTATTCAGGAAATCTTCATATTCTACAAGGCAATTCTACTCGGCTTGTGCCTGTGCGCATTCTTATTAAGTCTAAAGCTGGGAAGCTCCTTAATGTCGAAGTTGTTTTGGATGCGAAGAGTGTTACTCCTGGCGCCGATTTATCTTTTAAAGTAAACGCTTTTAATCTTGGACAAGAAAGAAGATATCAAGTTAAGTTTCTCTATGCTCTTTTTGATCGCATTGCTAATAAAAGCATTACTTCTCTGGAAGAGTCAGTGCCTATTGAGACCTCTCTTTCTCTTGCGCGTAAGTTGCCTATTCCTCGTGACCTTCCCCATGGAACGTATAACTTAGTGGTTATTGCTCAATATGATGTGTATGAAGCTATTGCTTCAGTTTCATTTGAAGTTGGTGGAACTTCTTCACAAGCTCTCGGTTTCTTAAAGGAATACGCTCCTCTCTTTTTCTTAGTAATTCTGATTCTCTTCTTTGGATTTTATACGAGCTATTATTTTGTCTCCATACGCAAGAAACTTCTGATTAAGAAACTTGAAGAAAAACAAGCAGAAAGCATTTATCCATTTCCTGATTTTACTAAACTCCCGCAGAGCAAGTATGCATATGTGGGATTGATTGCAGATACTGATCAGAAAGCGTATTTTGATACGAATCAGCTAACGAAGCACATCCTTATTGCAGGAGGGACGGGGGCAGGCAAGACTGTTTCTGGAATGATTATTGTGGAAGAACTTCTTAAACGAGGATTGAGTGTTGTCGTCCTCGACCCTATTGGACAGTGGACGGGATTTGTCAAGAAGAATGAGGATAAGGGAATGAAAGAAGTCTATGCGAAATTTGGTTTGAATGGAGGGCAGGCATTTGCGACGCGCATTATTGATATTGACGAATCTACTATGGGTATTGATTTAGTACATTATGTTACTAAGCCCGGATTGACGGTCTTGCGTATGGATGAGTTGACTCCTTCTAAAGTTGATATTTTTATTGAATCGGCACTTGAACAGATTTATAGAGCTAAGCTCTCTGAGACGAATGAACTTCGGTCTTTGGTTGTACTCGATGAAGTGCACAGGCTGTTGCCTAAGTATGGTGGGCATAAAGCATATACTAAACTTGAGCAAGCTGTGCGAGAATTTAGAAAGTGGGGCGTTGGGCTTTTGATGATTTCTCAAGTATTGACCGACTTTAAAGGAGCAATCAGAGGTAATATCGGGACAGAAATTCAGATGCGCTCGCGTTATGAAGGAGATATCAAGAGAGTGAGAGAGAGACATGGTATGGATATCAGCAAGCTTATCTCACGATTGCCTACTGCAATTGGATTGATTGAAACTCCATTTTATAATAAAGGTAATCCTTACTTCATTGAATTTAGGCCGTTGTTGCATTCACCATTTAAATTAAGTGAGAAAGAAGTGTCGCAGCTTGTCAATAAAGAAAAAGTTGTTTTATGTTCTGATTATCTTCCTGAAAGTAAACGTAATGTATCCGAACCTTTAGAGAAGAAGCGGCCCGATCACAGTAAATTTCTTACACATTTAAAGAAAAAACGTAAGAACTAAGATTTTTAAAGAAGTTTCACGTTGAAGAAGGATGAAACGTGTTCCTCAAAGTCGCTTTGAGCTCTGGAAAAGAGGTATTTTTGATCATAGACAACAGATTACGCTCTCTCTATTTTTTGCTGCTACTGCCTTTGTTTTAAGCTTTCTTTCTGGATTTTATGTTGAGCGTGTCGGCAATTCTTCTCCACCTGACCTTATTTTAGACTATCTTCCTGTCGTTGATTTGAGCATTCTCTATGTTTGGCTTTTTATGATTACTCTTTTTGTCTTCATTTGTTATCCTCTCGTGTATCAGCCGACGCGCATTCATTTGATGATAGGGATGTTAAGTTTGTTTACTTTGGTCCGCTCTGGATTTGTTGTGCTCACCCATTTAAGTATGCCTGCTGGAGCTATAACTCCTTTAACCTACTCTCCTGCTCTGTATGACCTCTTTTCTTTTACTAATTACCTCTTTTTTGCAGGTCATGTAGGGTTGCCTTTTTTGGGATTCCTTCTTTATACTCATAATTATCGCCTTCGTTTTTTTATGCTGACTTCTTCAATTGTTCTTGCCTTTTCTGCTCTCTTGATGCACAGGCATTATTCAATTGACGTCTTAAGCGCATATTTTATTACGTATGGTGTTTATAGAATAGGAAATTATGTTTTTGGTTCTCATGGACTCTCGTCTTCATTAGATAAACATAGAACTCTTTTGCGATGAGCTTTAGAAAGTTGCTAAAGACATGGTGGAATGCTTTGTGGAGCACGCGCTGGTATCTTCTCTTGTTTATTATACTCAACTTTCTTTTTAGCTTTGTTAATATAGCTATCGGGATTTATATTGACAAAGTTCCTAGTGCAGTTGTTAGTGATATTATTTTAGACAATACACCTGCTCTTAATCTTGATATTATCTATATTTGGGTCTTTCTTTTCATGACTCATTTTTTATATATCTATCCTATTGTGTTCGAGCCTCGAAGAGCATATTATTACTTTGGCCTTATTTTTCTCTTGTATGTTACTCGTACTCTTTTCATCGCCTTAACACATCTTCAAGGCGATCCTAGTTGTTTAGTTCCTTCTTATCCTGCTTTTTTTCAAGCGCTTACCTTTAAGAATGATCTTTTCTTTTCAGGGCATACTGCTTTTCCTTTTCTAGGATTTTTGATGTTTCGTAATCGTTATGCAAAGGCCTTTTTCCTTACTGCTTCTCTTGTGCTTGCAGCGACAGTTCTTCTGACACATTGCCATTATTCTATTGATGTTTTTGCAGCATTTTTTATTGCGTATGGAGTCTATGTTGGAGGAACGAAGCTATTTACTCACTTTGGATGGATGCCTGAACAACTGCGAACAAAGTAATTTCTTGCGCGAAATGTATTTAAGTGAATATCGCCTCTTTTTCTTATGAAGCTTAATAGGTCTTTCTCTGTTTTGTTTACTCTTTATTTTATCGTTTTTCTTGACGCATTGTGTGTAGGCATTGCGCTCCCAGTTATGAGTTTTCTTTTTCTGGGAGAAGCAACACGCTTTGCTTTTCTTTCACTTGATCTTCGTTATTTTCTTCTCGGTGCGGTTGTTGCTCTTGCTCCTCTTGCTCAGTTTTTCGGAGCTCCTTTTTTCGGAGCTCTTTCTGACCATATAGGAAGGAAGAAAGTTTTTATTATTTCACTTTTGGCAGGTATTCTAGGATATATTATTTTTGCTATTGGCGTGCTCTATCTTAATCTCAGCTTGATTGTTTTGGGAAGAATTCTCGACGGTTTTGCGGGCGGTAACTATTCTGCAGCACTTGCTGCACTTTCTGATCTTAATCAGAAAAAGACACAGGCTAAGAATTTCAGCAGAATAGCTATTGCTTTTGGCGCGGGAATCGTTGTCGGACCGATTATAGGAAGCACTCTTGCAGACCCTCAACTTTTCCCAGTCTTTAATGATGCAACTCCTTTCTTTTTTGCAGCATTCCTTCTTTTCGTCAATCTTCTTCTCGTTCTTTTCTTTTTTAAGGAAACAGTACGTAAGAGAGCCAAGACACCCTTAACTGCTTTTACAGGCATTCGTAATCTTGTCAATGCCTTTAAATTATCTTATACGCGATCACTTTTTCTTGTAGTGTTTCTCTTTAGTTTTGCTAATCTTCTTTTCATGTATTTTTTCCAAGCAACGCTCATCACTCTCTTTCATCTTACTCTTTCTTCTGTTGGACATCTTCTTATTTACTATGTTGCATGCCTTGTTGTGACTCAGCTCTTTATAACGCCTTTTCTTTCCAGGAAATTTTCATCTTCTTTTCTTTTACGTGTTACATTGCCTTCTTTGGCTGTTTCTCTCCTTCTTTTTTCTCTTACTTCTCTTTCTTTTCTTTTCTTTGTTCTTCTCTTTTGTATTGCAGTTCTTCAAGGTGTTACTTATGTTTCTCTCCTTCTTTTTATTTCAGGTTCTAGTAGTAAAGAATCTCGTGGAGAGATCTTTGGCATTAATCAGTCTGTGGAATCAATAGCTAATATTCTTTCTCTGCTTTTCGCAGGTCTTCTTGCAGCACGACATCTACTTTTGCCTCTTTGGGTCGCTTCTCTTTTAATTATTCTTGGATGGATTATTTCCTTCTTTTATCTTAAGCATTTGTCGAAGAATGTTTTCAGAGAAGTTTAATAATAGGGGCGACGACAGCCTTTTAAACACTTTCTTCTTTCTTTTGTTGTGAAACACTATTTTTCTCATTGGCTGAAGGCTCTTTGGAATAAACGCTGGCTTGTCCTTTTAGCTATCTTTCTTACTTTCTTTTCTAATTTTATTACTCATCTAGCCGGATCTTATACAGATTCGGTTGAATCGGCTCAATCGGCTCCAGATTTTATCCTTGATTCTTTTGGACCGTACGATTTGAACATTCTTTTCGTGTGGTTTTTGATTTTTGTTTGTTTTGTTTTTTATGCGTATTCTCTTTTTATTGAGCCTGAAAAGTTTCATTATTATGTTATCTTTGCTGCCATTTTAGGTCTGGTTAGGGCAGGTTTTATTACATTGACACACCTTAAATCACCTGTTGATGTTATCTCTGCAACCTATCCTTCTTTTTTCAATTTTCTTACCTTTTCTAATGATCTCTTCTTTTCAGGGCATACTGCTTTTCCCTTTCTAGGATTTTTAATTTTTAAAAATCCTTGGATAAAGTATTTCATGCTTGTTTCATCTATTATTCTTGGAGCATCGACTATTCTTATGCATCAGCACTATTCTATAGATGTTTTTGCTGCTTTTTTCATAACTTATGGAATTTATCGCATTGGAACCATTTTTTTTCATCGCATTGGATGGCTAGAGGGCAGTAGCCATTAGGAAATTTTTTACCGTCTCTTCTGTTTTCGATTTGACTTTGAATCCGTGATATTTTTTTATCTGAAGAAGATCTTTTTTTAAATCTAATTTTTCTAATATCGTGTGGTAAAAATATTTTTCTTTAGTATAATAGTCTGCAAGATATTCTTGCTCTGGAAGAGTTGGTTGAGGTAAAAGAAGGGCTTCTTTTATTCCCAATTCGCAAAATTCCATCATCGTGCTATATCCTGCGTAGCAAATAATACATTTTGCTCTATTCATTGCTTCTTCCTGTTCTTTTTTGTTAAAATAACTGTATACTTTAATGTTTTTTTCTTTTTTTATTCTATCTTTGTCAGGTCTTCCTAATGTCACTATCACTTTTCCTTTTAGTGTGCTAATTTGCTCAAAAATTTTCTTTTCGAACAGTGTTCTCTGAGGTTCTGGTCCCGAAATGGAGATGAAATAATCTATATCTTTATGGAGCTTGAGTTTTTTTATTCTAGACGTTATGCCTAAATAGACTATTTTCTTTTTTTTATTTACAAAGCATAATTGATGGCCTAGTTTTCCTGTAAGACCTTTCTTTTTCTCATCGAGAACTAGAATGTTTTTGAAATGCCATGATTTTCCCTCAATATATTTTTCTATAGCTTCAAAGAAAGAAGAAGCATAGGGGAAAAGCTTAAAACCAAAGTGATGTGTAATTAGATAAGAATTCTCCTTTGTGTCGTACAAGTCCAGCCGCATATCTGAAATTACTCGATCGTATTTTTCTTTGTGAAGTATTTTTTTACAGACTTTTCTTGAGCGACGTAATGCCTTAAGGGTTGAGGGAAGTGTCGCAAAGAATCGAAAAGCATAAGAACTTGAAGCTTTGTAAGGCATTACTATGCTTGGAACGTCGAAATAATTACAGCGCTTTTTAAATTCTTCTTGAAGGATTTTGAGCGCACGGCCCGTAGAAATGATATCAACTTGATGACCTCTTTTTAAGAGCGCTTCAATAAGGGGAGTATCTCTTGTTGCATGACCTAAACCCCAATCAAATACACCAAATGCTACTTTCATCTTAATATGACTTTATGTATTCTTAAAAATGTTTCCTTGCAAGATGCATCTTTTTAAAGTTGAAATTTCTTATAGATCTATGAAGAAGCAGTATTTGAATATAGATTATCTTAATCTTGCTAAAGAACCAATGTATATTTACTTATCTACCTTGGTTAAACGAAAGAAAGATATTTCTTCCCGTCGTGTTTTGATTGTGAATCCCTCAGCTATTGGAGATTTTGTTGTCAGCTTGCCTGCGATCTGTACTTTTTTGAAAAAACACAACGTTGCTACAGACTTGCTTGTTTCTCCTCCTGTTAAACCACTCGCAGAGCGTGTTCGAGGTATTTCAAATGTGTATGTGGCTGCATCAGTTCACGGCAGAAGCATTGAGCAGCATACTGAAGAGCAGCATCTTCCTGAATACGATGCAATCTATGTAATAAAGCTGAGCAAGCCAGCTTATCGTTTGCTGAAAACAGTTTCTTTTAAACATATTCATACTTCTCTTGCTTCTTATTTGAATTATGCTTTGCACTTAACTGGGAAATCTTTTTTACGAGCAAAAACAAAGCAATGGAGAGAAATTAATTTTGAAATCTTTAAAGAAAATTCACGTGATGTGCCCTTTGAAAAGTTGTTTGCTTTTACATCTCAAGATTATCGACGTATTCGTGCTTTTCCTGAACTGAAACGAAGAGGAAAAGAACGCATTGTGCTTATTCATACAGGCTCGGGGTGGAAGATGAAAATGTGGGAAAATAAGAACTGGATTGAAACAATTAAAACAATTAATAAGTTTGGAAAATTTAAATTTGTTTTTGTTGGAGGAAAAGAAGAAGCAGAAGATTTAGAGACTATTAGAAGAAAGCTTCCCTTCAAAATCTCTTCTTTGATTGGCAAGGCGAATCTGCGTGACCTTTTGCTTGCGATGCGTATGAGTGATTATTTCATAGGCATTGATAGTGGCCCTCGTAATATGGCTCATATCGCGGATTTGCGGAGCGTGAGCATTTTTGGTCCTGGACCACATATGTTTATGCCTTTAAGCAATAAAGACATTGTACTTGATAAATCAAAAGGTGGAAGAGTGTATGAACGTTTCTTTTACAAAAAGAACACAGCTATAAAGAAAATTACACCTGATGAAGTTGTGATAGCTTTTAAGAGACTTCTCAAAAATTCTTAGCTTTTTATTTTTTTTAGTATGTTAATAATTTATTTTGAGAACTGGTGGAACTTATGGTAAAGAAACATTACCGTATTAATTAGCAGGATTGTCAAGACTGTGAGCGCTTTTATTTCGAACAGCATTCTTGGAAGTAGCAGTATGAGAAGAAGACCGAGCAATGATAAAAGCAGTCCAAGTAAATCAACTTTGAGCTTGTAGAAATACATTTCTTTTACTGCCTTAGAGTTGTTTAGTCGTATATTATAGAGATGGAAGAAAGTCCCTAGAAGGAAGAGGAGTGTGGAGATAACATACCATTCGTGAGGAACTTTAGTGGTGTAAAATAGCAGAGCAGTTAGTATTAGAACGCAGAGGCCTAGAGAGCCTGTGATTATATCGGTTGCCGCTTTTTCTTTTGCAAAGAGCCAACCAATAAGAATGACATGTGCTGCAATAAGCGATGAAGCTAGCTCTAAAAGAAGATCATTTGTAGGAGAGAGTGAGAAGAGAATTATTCCTAAGTAGATGAGCGCGAGGATGCCGAAGAAGATAGGATGTTGAGTTGCACTGACAACCTTGAGATACAGTTTCATTCTTTTAGATAGAAAGTGGCATTTAAAATGCTTCTTGCAAGAGATTCATTTGTTTTTTGAATAAAACATAAAGTGCTTTTAATTATACTACTATATAATAGTTACAATTAGAAAGCTTTATATACTTTCTTTATCCTATATAGGTATGGCTATTTACGAAGAAAGAATGTCTCTTCCTGTTGGAAAAGGAATAGAACTTGAGGTGCATAGATATTATCAAGAACAAGGATGTCCTGATATCGTTCTTGCAGGAGGGTTAGGCGTTAGTGCTGGTAGAAATCTCTTAGTTGATGATCTTTCGAAAAACTATTGCGTTACTACATTTAGTCCAAGAGGATCTGGAGGTTCTGGTGGAGCACTTACTACAGAAGCGTCTACATCTGACATTCGTTTGATTTTTGACGATCTTGAACAGAAACGCTCAAGAAAAACTTTTGGCGCCTGGGGATATAGCTTGGGAGGATATTCTCTGGCACGTGTTTTAGGGGAAAAATCTGTTGCTCAAAAGTCAGTTCTTCTCTGTCCACTTTTATCTATGGATGAACAAAATCCTTCTTTTATCTCTCACCCTGTGAAATGGGCAGTTCATAATCCCTTATCTGCAAAATTCTTGGACGCTTGCTTAGATGCTTATTTGCCTTCTGGAAGGAACTTTAAAATTGTAGGGGCGCAAGGTTTTAGAAAAGAAGATTTAGTTCCATTTGTTAGATCCACATTTGATGCCCCAAAGTGTGATAAGCCTCTTCTTTCTGATACAAAAGTTATTCTCACTGGAGGCACAGTTTTTTGTCAGAGAATTCCATACATTGATTCTCTTGCTAAAAAATGGGAGAATTTAGGAGCGAAAGTCAGTGTTAAGGAAGGTATTAATCATTGTATTTCTGGAGAAGTTTACAATCCTAGTAGACATTTTTATTCTGTCGGTGAAAGTTCTGGAATTCATAGAGAAATCCTTGATTTCTTTGAATAGATTTTTACAATAATTCTCTTTACAGCATCAAGTCTAAAAATATATTAACAAAGCTTATATAAAGATACTATTCTGCCGTATAAATATGATCCCATAGTCTAGTGGTTAGGACATATCTTTGACGTGGATAGGGCCCCAGTTCGATTCTGGGTGGGATCATTCTCCGAACCAGAATCGAAGCACTCGCAGAGCATAACTCTGCGGTGACTTTCGCGAGGTATTCGCTCAAGTATTCTGGGTGGGATCATTCTCCGAACCAGAATCGAAGCACTCGCAGAGCATAACT
>JBBTBG010000023.1:0-40428 GCA_038043805.1 Nanobdellota archaeon
TATGCTTCAAACTCAATTTCTTTTCTTATCTCTTTTCCATCAACTTTTATAATACGTGTGATAGTACCTTTACGCTTCGCCTGCTCACGAATCTGTACAGGATCGCTTACACCTTTCGGAAGAGTAATTTCTTTAATGTTAAGAATGTGTTTAATAGAAATTTCAGTAAAATCTGGACAGTCAAAAAAGAGATCTTTAACAATAGAAGGATCGCTTGTTTTCAATGTACAAAAATCAGCAGACACTTCTTTTTCTCCACTAGAGGCAGGCTTTGAGCTCTTAGGGGCCTTTGCTTTCGTTTTAATAGAAACTAGAGGTGTTGAAAAAGAGAGAGCAAAAAATGCACGTGGGTACTCATCCATGAGTGAAAGGATTTTACGAGGAGTCGTAGTCGTATTGACTACTGCCTGTTTAATTCCCATAAACTGTTTGACACGTTCGATTGGGAATTGAGCTTTTTCACCAACATGGAACGTCGCGACAATAACGCCCGTAACACCAATTTCCCCAGACATTTTTTCCAAGCAATTACGGACGAGTGTATTAACATATTCGGCGCTGGTTTTAATGGTCCATCCCAACTTCTGTTTTTTTGCATCAAGAAGGTACTTGTTTCCAAAAACTCCTTTGCTAAACTTGATAAATTCTCCATGAACTGCTTCATCGCTTTTTTCAGAAAATATTTTTTTAATGACTGATTCCATTGAAGTGTATAAAAATTAAGATTCTATATTTATAAATCTATTCGCAATAAACTTTCACTTTAGAGTGAAAGTTTATATACTCGCTGACTTTTTGAAAGGGATGCAACTCACAGAAAAGAATGTCAAGAAAGCCACCATAATCTTCTTTTTGTTACTACTAGGTATTCTAGTCTATCTTGTCTTGCGTCCAATTCTCTTCACCGTATTTGCAGGCCTTCTCCTAGGATATATTTTGATGCCTATCTACAGGAAAGTCGTTCATGTGATACATAATAGAGATATTGCTGCAGGCATCATAGTGGCTCTTATTGTAATCATTGTTGCAGTGCCCTTCTGGCTTATATTACCTACAGTTATTGATCAGATATTTCAGCTTTTTAGAGTACTACAGACGCTTGATGTTGAGCGCGCAGTACAAGGCTTTTTCCCCAATGCATCAGAGCAGTTTACCCTTCAGCTCTCTCTTATTATCAAGGACTTCTTCTCTAAAATAACTAACCTCATCCTCACATCTGCTCTTAACATTTCATTAGACATTCCAAACATTCTGTTGCATTCTTTTCTAATGGTCTTCGTGCTCTATTTCACACTTCGAGATACAGAGGAACTTAAGGATTTTGTATCCAAAATTTCTCCTTTAAATTCCACTCGCCAAAAAGCAGTAGCCAAGCACTTCAAAGACATTACAGATTCTATTCTTTACGGGCAAGTACTTGGAGGACTAATTCAAGGAATTTTCGCAGGCATAGGAATTTTCGCAGTAGGAATATCGGGGGCACTAACGATTACTCTGTTCACAATGATAGTCTGTATTCTTCCTTTCCTAGGTGCATTTATTGTTTGGGTTCCAATTATGATTTACCTTTTTGCTTCAGGTCAGACGACTGCAGGATTTCTCTTTTTAATCTACAATCTTATCATTGTATCCAACGTTGATAATCTTGTCCGTTCTTACGTCGTAGCAAGAAAAACCAACGTTTCTCAACCTATTATTTTTATAGGGATGATGGGAGGCCTTTTAGTCTTTGGTCTTGCAGGATTAATAATTGGACCATTAGTACTTGTCTATTTCATGGCACTTCTCAAATCCTATAAAGACAAGACCCTTTACACATTCTTTTCAGATGAAGATAAAGGGTAATATAAAAAAATCTTTAAAAATAAAGAGGAAGAATATTGAAGCGGGAAGGCCAATCATATTCCTACATGAAAAAACAGCACAAGCCTTGCAAATAGCAGTAGGAGAGCGAGCACTTGTTGAATTTGAAGGAAAAAAGATAGTTGCTATTGTTGATAGAATAGACGAACTCTCTTCTTCAGAGATTATTATCTCTAAAGAATTGCAGGTATTGCTTTCTCCCAAGACACATTATCTTACTATAAGCCGCGCACCATATCCAAAGAGCCTGCCTTATATTCTTAAGAAGATGCACGGCTTGCATTTGCAAAAGGAAGAATTAAAAGCGATTATGGAAGATATCACTCAAAATGCTCTTGTAGAGGCTGAAGTCGCCTACTTCGTCTCTGCGGTATATGAAAGAGGAATGACTTTTGATGAAACGCTTTTTCTTACAGAAGCCGTATTTAGTACGGGGGCGAAGCTAAACTGGGGGAAAAAAGAAGTGGCAGATAAGCACTGCATTGGAGGCATAGCGGGAAACAGAACAACTCCTCTTGTTGTTTCTATTTGTGCAGCAGCAGGAATAACAATTCCAAAAACATCTTCACGTGCAATTACCAGTGCAGCTGGAACAGCAGATGTCATGGAAACTCTCACACGTGTTGATCTTTCAGCTAGAGAATTGCAAGCAGTAGTAAGAAAAACAGGAGCTTGTCTGGCTTGGGGAGGGTCTTTAGGTCTTGCTCCCGCAGATGACAAACTCATTCGCGTTGAGCGCCTGCTCAATGTAGATCCAGAGGCGCAACTTATAGCATCTATTCTTGCAAAAAAGATTGCAGCAGGAAGCCGAAATGTCCTCATTGATATCCCTTACGGCTTTGGCGCAAAAGTTTCTTATGGAGAAGCGAAGGCGCTAGGAAAGCAATTTATTGCTGTAGGAAAGAAGTTCAACCTTCGTATAAAGATTCTTTTAACTGATGGAAGTCAGCCTATAGGTAATGGTGTAGGTCCCAATTTAGAGATGCGAGATGTACTTTCTGTATTAAATAGAAATGACTCGCCGCAAGATCTAGAGACCAAAGCCCTTCTTCTTGCCGGAACGCTTCTAGAGATGACAGGTAAGGCAAAAAAAGGGCAGGGAAAGAGATTAGCTAAGGATATTCTTTATTCTGGAAAAGCGTTAAGAAAGTTTGAGGAAATTATTACCGCCCAGGGTAAAAAAGAAAATGACCTTCGTCCAGGTAAATACTCTTTCAAAATCGTCAGCTCTTTTTCAGGAAAGATAAAATCAATAGACAACAAAGGTATCAATCACGCTGCTCTTCTTCTAGGATGTCCGAGTGAAAAAGAAGCAGGAATTTTTCTTTTAAAGCATGTAAACGCTCAGTGTGAAAAAGCAGAGCCTTTAGCAATATTATATTCAGAATCTCTCTCAAAGTTAGAAGAAGCAAAAGAGTTCTGGAAAACTCAACCACCAATTACTTTTACAAGACACTAAATTTAAATATGGAAACTGACTCTTTCTAAAATGCCTAAGAAAGAATATTATATTAGTACGCTTGTAGAATATATAAAAAAGAATCTCAAAAAAGGGTATACCAAGGAATCTCTTAAGTGGGCGCTTATCAAACAAGGACATTCTCGTTTCCAAGTAGAAAAGGCAATTACACAAGTTGATGCAGAACTCTCTCTACAAGCCCCAATATTAAAGACAAGGCCGGAAATTACACTGGAAATTATAGAACCTAAAGGAGCGATAGTGAAGAAAAAATCGTTCTGGAAAAAACTTTTTGGAAACTAGCAGATCCTATTAAAATTGATGTCTATGAGGGAATTCAACTTCATAAAAAAGATTTAACTCTCTCAAGGTTTTTCATTAACTTCTCTGACTTAGAGTATATCCTCCATCAACTACTAATATCTGGCCAGTCACCCCATCATTTTCTAACAAAAAGACCACTGCCTGTGCAATTTCTTCAGGTTGTATAAGCTTTTTTTGAGGCATACAATTGATAATCGAAACAAGTTGGTTTTTTGGTATATCTTTATGTAGGAGAGAAGTGTCAGTATAGCCAGGAGCAATTGAATTAACTTCTATTTTACCCATAAAAAGTTTAGCAAATGCCAGAGTGTAATTAACTACCTCTGATTTAACTCCGCTTGCCAAAATAGAAAGAGGATTCGGATCAATACCATAAATAGAGGAAATATTAATTACCTTTCCTTTTTTCATGAGTTTTGAAGCAAGCAATGTAGTTAGATAAACTCCCCATCCATTGACTCTATGAAAATCCTCATAGTGGGCATACATTATAGAATTTATAGAACGAGACTTCTTGTAGATTCCAGCATTATTGACCAGAATATCAAGTCTTCTTTTCTGCTTATAAATGATTTTGAGAATTTTTTGTATATCTTTTTTTTCAGAAATATCTCCTTGGAGATAGGTTACATCGAAGCCGCGTAATCGAAGTTCCTTCTCTAAAATTATGCCTTCTTTTATGGATTTAAAAGAATTAAGATAAACACTTGCTCCTCGTTCACATAACAATTGAGCAATTGCTTTTCCAATACCTCTAGTTGAACCTGTAACAAGGGCAGTTTTATTCTGAAGATCCATGATTAACTTAGGCTGCCAAAGAAAGCTGGAAAATTTTTTTACCAGAGCCTCTAACAATACCATTGGGAAGAATAGTGATAAAGCCTTCCTTTAACGCAGTAATATCGTGTTCTTCTCCCAATATAGGAACATACTTTGCAAAATCATCAACAAAAATATCTCCAAATCTCTGACGCAGATAATTATGTTTTTGAGAAAGTTCATCTGAAATTTCTGTTCTACTCTGATTTAAAGCCCGCCCGATATTTTGAAGAGGTCTCACAAGAACCTTTGATCCAGTTAAATATGCAATGCCTGCAATTCCCTCAAGTTCATCCAACCGTTCAAACGAAAGAGTGGTGCTTATTTCGACAGGTACACCGTATAACCGTGCATGCTCTATAGCTTCACGTGCAACTTTCCACGATCCATTACCTCTTCTTGTATCATGAGAAATGGGGCTCGCACTATCAAGACTTATTTGCACTCGGCTCAGTTTTTTTAACAAATCATTGCTCAATTGAGGAACACGATATCCATTGCTAAGAATACTTGTTTCAACTCCTCTATCTAGCGAATAACTTAATATCTCCGAAGCATCAGGTCGAGTCATCACTTCTCCTCCAGTAAATAATGCACTTTTCGCACCATATCCTTTGCTGATATTCAGAACTCGCTTCCAGTCATCTGTGTTTAATTCATCAGGCATCCTTCTACCCGAACTGTTAAAACAATAGTCACATAAAAGATTACATCCCCGAGTGATTTCTGCATTAACGTGCTTAATCTCGTTAATCGTATTTATGATTGTCATGAATTATCTAAATCAATCACAATAATATATCTTTCCTCTAATATTTAACCATTTAAGATAAATTTATATAGTCTTTTATCATTTATGTAATAATATGAACATATTAGACCTTAAAAGTAAGAAAATACTATTTGAGCTTGACTTAAACGCACGACAGACGGACAAAGAAATAGCTAAGAAAGTGGGCCTCAGTAGAGAAGCCACGCGATATCGCATTCAAAAACTAGTCGAAGAAGGATATATCAACAATTTCATAACAATTCTTAATTCTATGAAGCTCGGCTTTGACTGGTATCGTACTTTCTTCAAGTTTCAAAATACAACTTTAGAAAAAGAAAATGAGATGATAGAATGGTTGAAGAAATATGCAAGCTGGATTGCCAAAGTGGAGGGCAAATGGGACATCAACACAGGAATCTTCTGCAAGAACATCTATGAATACCGAGATGTGATTGAAAAGTTTCTTTTAAGATATAGCAAATACATTGAACGATATAAAGTTGCAGTAATAACGCAGATGTGGCATTATCATAGAGATTACCTTGTTAGCAAAGGACAAAAAAAGTCTAAAGCAGAAGTTATGGGATTTGCAAACAAAGAAGAATACAAGACAGAGAGAATTGATAAGATTGACTACAAAATACTGGAAGTCTTACTCAAAAACGCAAGAATGAAAACAATAGACATCGCACGAAAAGTTAAAACAACAGAAATTGTAGTGCGATATCGTATGAAGAAGCTGATAAAGAAAGGAGTTATATTGGGCTTTCGATCATTCCTTAATATACAAAAGTTAGGCTATCAGTATTATAAACTTCATCTAACACTCCAAGACCTTACACCTGAAAAGAAGGAAAGACTTTTCAACTACATCCATAGACACCCCAATACAGTCTACACCACAGAGCTTGTAGGAGGAGCAGACCTTGAGACGGAGTATCAAGTCAAGAGCAATGAAGAATTCTACCAATGCCTTCAAGAGTTAAGGAAAGAGTTTGGAGACATTATCCGAGATTATGAGTTCATGCAATATACAAAAGAGTACAAATTTACATATTTGCCAGAGATTTCTTTTTCTTAGACTTTTCCCATCAATTCCTCAGTTTGAGCTTAGTAAATATTTCTCACTCGCTTTTTCTCCTCAAAAGGCAATGTTTTAATATCTCCTTAGATCTATAGAGTAGAATACAAAAATGAAGAAGGTGCAAATTACGTTAAATGAAATGGAAGAGGATGCCTCGGGCGTTGAACAAAGCCTCAGCCAACTTTCAGGTGTACGTAACGTGAATGCTAATCCTTCTTCAAAGGTTATCGTAGCTGACTGTGAAGAATATATTGCAGAAGATCAGTTAATCTCAACTCTTCGTCAAGGAGGGTACCAAGTTATCGACATATTTTTTGAAAAGTCTACCGAAAACAGAGAGATTGAAGAACAAACTGTCATATTCAAGTCTGCGGAAAAAACATCAGACTGGCTAGAAAATATGATTTGGTCTTGGGTTTTTGCTGCTCCCCTGATAGGTCTGATTCTATACGAACTATTTTTAGGATATCCAGAAGCATATCGAGAAACTCTACACATTATTACTCTTCTTCTTAGTCTTCCTATCGTTTTCTTAATGGGTTGGAAGGTGATATATGCTGGCTTTCAAGGATTTATTACACTTTCTTTTGATACCAATACATTAATTACGCTAAGCACTGTTTTAGCCTATGCAACAGGAATAATTAGTATTTTTTTGGAAATCACTGATTACTCAAGTATTTCTGGGGTTATGATGGCGTTTTTCATTACTGGCAAATATCTTGAGACTAAAGTGTATGGAGCAGCAGAGAAAGAAGTAAGAAAGTTTACAAAGTTGATACCTCAATCAGCAACAATTATGATCGGGAAAGAAGAACTTGTGGTCCCTCTCTCAGAAATTCAGATAGGAGATTTACTTATCGCTTTGCCTGGAGATCATATCGCAGCTGATGGCGTTATCGTAAAAGGGAAAGGAATCATTAATGAGAGTGCAATCTCTAGAAGAGAACAGTCTCAGGAAAAGAAACAAGGAGACGTCATTCTTGCAGGGAGCGTTATTGAAGAGGGTAAGTTAATTATAGAAGTAACGAAAGTAGGTAAAGATACTATCTTATCCAAGGTTGTGGGGATGGTAGAAGGAGTACAAAGCACCAAGATTACAATACAGCGAAAGATTAACACAGTAACAAACTTACTTTTCCCTATCATGATCATTCTTGCAGCAATCTGCTTCGTGAGTTGGCTTGTATTTACTCAAGATTTTAGTAAAGCACTCAATACTGCTCTTGCAGTTATTATTATCGCTTGCCCTTCTTCTTTAGCATTAGCAATTCCAACTGTTCTTTTCATTGCTTCAAGCCTCGCAGCCAGGCAGGGAATATTAGTAAGAAATGGCGAATCATTCCAGACCCTCACAGAAGTAAGGACTATAATATTAGATAAATCAGGTACAATTACACAAGGCATTCCCGAAGTATCTTATATTAGCAGTCTTATCAAAGAAAAGGATCTTTTAGAGGCGGCTGCAAGTGTACAGCACATATTAGATCCTCTTGTTGCAAAATGTTTACTGGAAAGAGCAGGTCTTAAGAGATACAAGAAAGTGACAAATGTAACGATTATTCCAGGAAAAGGAGTAGAGGGAGAGATAGACAAAAAGAAAGTTCTTGTAGGAAATAAAAAACTAATGACTGAAAAAGCCATAACTTTTCATGGATTACTCCATCGTATAGATGAATACGAATCTAGTGGGAAAAGATCTCTTATCGTAGCAATCAATGGAAAGATTGCAGGAGTCATTGCTATTTCAGAGAGCTTGCGCGAAGATGCATCGATAGCAATTAATAGACTACAAAAAATGAACTATAATATTATTCTCATGACCTCTGAAGAAGAAAAAACAGCAAAGGCTCTCGCAAAAAATCTCAATATTCAGGAAATATATCATGAGGTATCTGCTCAGGAAACACTCACTAAGATAAAAGAACTCCAAAACCTCGGGCGCGTAGCTTTTGTTTCGTCTCCTGCAAAAAATATGAAAGCACTTGATCAAAGCAACATAGGAATTGTAATAGGGAATGAGAGTGATGTTGGACATGGAACTGAAGATATTTTGATAACTAAAAGTTCGATAAGTGGAGTCAGCGAGATTGCAAAATTTTCTAGACAAGTTCAGCGCAAGATTAACCAGAATTTATTCTGGGCTTTTGGATATAATGTACTTGCAATCCCTCTTGCAGTTTCAGGACTGCTTCACCCAATCATAGCAGAGCTAGCCATGCTTGCCTCGATGCTCAGCATTTTTATCAATGCGAATCTTCTCAGAAAAAATAAATTCTAATTATTCATATCTCAACGCATCAACAGTTTTGAGTTTACTGGCGCGTCGTGCAGGCACGATACCTGAAAGAGCTCCGATCAGGAAGGCGAATATAAGGCAGCCGAAAATCAGAGAAGTTGGTGCAGCTGCCTGCAATAGAGAGGTATTGAGTTGTTGCATTGCAATAAACTCAATAGTTTTTGCAATGCCATATCCTAGAAGGACTCCAATAATACCTCCCACAATTCCCAAGAGTCCAGACTCAATCAAAAACAAAGTCAGTATATCGCTGTTCTTTGCACCCACTGCTTTCATCGTTCCAATCTCTTTTGTTCTTTCAAGAACAGATGTAAACATAGTTGTTGCAATACCAATACCTCCAACCAGCAAGGAAATAGCTGCAATTCCAAGAAGAAAGGAAGTCAGGATGGTCAGGATCGCTCCAAATGTAGCAAGAAACTCTTCAGGAGTCAAGACTGTAAAATCCTGTGTTTTTTCACTGACATGCCTAAATGTACGGAGTTTTTTCTCAACGCGGTCAGCGACTTCTCTAATGGTATTTGTACTTTCTGCCTGCACAATAATCTGGTCAACTCTTTCGCCACTTACAAATAATTCACGAAAGTCTTCAAGAGGCATCAAGATAATCTGGTCATCTCCTGGATTTCCTTTCTCTCCCATGCTTGCTCTCACTTTAAAATCTCTTCCATTGATCATAACTGTATTTCCCGTATGAACTTCTTTTTCAAAGAGAATTCCTTTTGCAAATTGCGAGCCAAGAGCCACAACACCGCGATCTCCTTTTCTTAAGTAACGCCCCTCATCTATTTTGTAAGCACCGCTTTCAGTATAAACATCTCCTCGATCTGTGGGAATTCCTATAATTTGAAGATATCTAGTTTGCCCTCCAAATTCAATTTTTGAGTTGCCAACAACCGCATAAGAAAGGTCTTTCACGCCTGCAACTCCATCAATCAATTCAACATCGGCAAGGCTCATCTGGCTTGCACCTCCTGCTCCAGGCCCTGCAAGCTGTCCACGAGGAAAAATAAAGAATTTGTCAGTTCCCAGCTGGCGAAATTGTTCAGTGACCGCATCCTGCAAGCCTACTGAAATGCTAATGAGCACAAAGATTGTTGCAATCGAGATGATAATTCCTAACATGGTAAGCGTTGAACGAAGTTTACGTTTCCAAAGAGTGCGGAATGCGAGGGAAAAGTAAGAAGAATTCATTTCTTACACATCTCTTCTTCATCAGAATCAGGCCAGTATACGACTGTAGAATAGTCTTGTTCAATTTGACCTTGCACATATTTAAACATTTTAGGAAGACAAAAAGGAACTTGTGCAGGAAGTAAAGCAGTCTCAACAATATCTTTTACAACCAAATACATTGCACGAACCCCAGATATTCCAATCATGCGTTTTACTTGACTGCTATGTAATCTGAGTGCATAATCATAACGTGACTTCTGAAACTGGAGCACGTGATCGTACAACACATTTCCCAATCCCTTCATAGTATAGATATTATTCGATGCTCGAGGATTAATAACAACGGTCCCATCTTTGTGTTCAAGAAGATTGTTAGCATAACTTTCGGCAAGCCGAACTCTTTGTTCAGGAGAATGATAGGTTGTTTGAGACATTGATATATCATTATCCAGAGTGTGTTCATGATAATTTCCTGTAGCTCTCAACTGTTCAATAAGACTCTCTGTAGAAAAAGCTTTCCAGATTATAGGAAAGTTGTCAACGAATCCATAATCATATAACTTCTCATTGGAAGCATTCTCCATTGCCAAGAATTCTTCCCACTTCATCCTCTCAGTGCCTCCACTGGATGTAAACGCGAGGCCTGCCAGGCAGGAATCATACCT
The DNA here is from genome assembly GCA_038043805.1 of Nanobdellota archaeon. Classification (GTDB taxonomy): domain Archaea; phylum Nanobdellota; class Nanobdellia; order Pacearchaeales; family GW2011-AR1; genus VGKP01. The sequence continues at coordinate 10,462 of JBBTBG010000023.1, forward strand.
GCAACAACTCCTAAAAGAAAAGTGAAGAGAACAGCACTGCCGATAAGAGGAAGAGAAAACGAAGCCTGCAGGAGCGTTGTTCCTAAGACAAGATTCGCTCCTGTTGCAGCACCAAAAGCAAGTCCTACACCAAGTGCAACTCCAATCACTCCTCCAATTAAGCCTAATAGTCCAGACTCAATCAAAAACAAAGTCAGTATATCGCTGTTCTTTGCACCCACTGCTTTCATCGTTCCAATTTCTTTTTTCCTCTCAAGAATAGAAGTAAACATTGTATTGCTCACTCCAATGCTTCCAATTAACAGGGCAATGGCGGCAATGCCCGCAACAACAATATTAATTGCAGTCAGAATAGTATTTACACTTGAAAGAACAGCCGCAGGAGTCTGAATGGAAAAATCTTCTTCACCAACTTTTTCTCCCCGATCTTTTCTGAGCTTGCGCGTCAATGTTTCTACTGTAGACTCTGCCTCGGTAATATCACTTATCTTAATAACCAGCAAATCAATTTCATCACCGATTTGGAGAATATCTTTTAAATTCTCTTCAGGCATAAAAATTGCATTGTTAAATTGAAGATTGCCCAGGCGCGAAAGAATGCCTGCCACCTCAAACTCTTTTCCTTGGATAACAAGTTTTGTACCTATATGAATCTCTTTCCCAAAACGTTCTTCTTTAGCTACTTCACTTCCAAGCAAAACCATGTTTCTCTCTGAGGCTTTGAGCAGCTTTCCTTGGGAGACCTTGATTTGAAAAGCAGCATATATAAAATTCAGATTTTCTTGGTCTTTCGGCAAAGAACCTGTGAAAATAAATTTTCGTTCACGATTATACTCCACTGCTGTAACACGAATAAGGCGCGGAATTGTTGAGACCACATTAGGTACCTGTTCAACTAATTTTTGGTCATGTTCAGTTAATTTATTTACCGCCGTGCTTCCAGGAGGACCAAAAGTTGTTTCAGCATTTGTTAATACCAATCGGTCTGCAGATATTCCTGAGAACTGTCCCCTAATTGCGTTCTGTAGACCTTGTCCTAGAGAAAGAAGAGCGATCACGGCAGCAATGCCAATAATAATGCCTAACAACGTCAACCATGAGCGAATGCCTCTGTGTTTAAGGTTGCTGAGTGCAAGCTTGAATGTGTCCCACATAGCTATCTCCGCGCAGCCAGTTCCTTACTTTTCTTTAAGCGCTGTCTTTTTCTAAAAGATCTCCAGGCAACCCAAAGAATAATAATGACTATGAGAGTAAGAACGTACCAGAAGGTGTTATTTTTATTAATAATTCCTAGCTCAAGTGCTTTTTCCCTACTATAGATAGTCAAGGGAACTTCATCAGTAAGTGTTTGGTCTTTGTTGTTAAAATCTTTATAGCTAACAAAAGCAGTAAGCCTCGGTTGCTTATCTGTAAAAATAATGTCAAAGGTGGTGCTTTCAAAATCATCTGAATTGATTGTTCCGATATAGATCTGGTCTTCTGAAAGAAGTGTTGCATCCGCCACAAGGAGTTTAAGAGAAACAAAGCGTGCATCTGTCAATCCTGCGTTAATCATCTTAAGGTTTACTTTGCTACGTTCTCCCATAACAGGTTTGTCTGCAGTTAATGTAAAGGAAAGTACACTGTTTCCCGTCACACGTATACCTATCGCACCCTTTTTGACTGTAATGTTTTTTGCATTCAAAGTATAAGGAATTTTATAATCACCAGGCTTTGCATCAGGTGAGGCTCTTAAAAGAAAAGTAAAAGTTTTTGACTTATCTTCATTTAATTTTTGGATTCCTGCTTCAGAGCTTCCAATAGGAATAAACGGCAAGTTCGTAAAATCAAGTGTAAAGGATATTTCATGCACAGATCCAGTGCCATCATTAGTCACATCAAGTATAATCGCTCCCTCTTGTCCAGGAGACAAAGTAGGTGTCTGAACATCTTCAACAATCAATGCGCTAGAAATAGGCATAGCTAAGTAGAGAAAAACCAGAATTCCTAAAACAAGTGCAAAATTCTTCATGAAACTCCTCACAAATCTAACTTTAAAAAGGTTTCTATGATGTAACTATATAGGGAATACACAAAGAGTTTAAATACTACAAGAGTAAACTAAATATATGAAAAATTTGCTTACCTTTGCAGAAATTTCTGAGCTCGTGCGTTGTATTCCATCTCACGAGTGGGAGCATTCGTTTTCAGGAGATGCAGAACATTTGGAAGTTAGAATGGAGCGAGACGAGTTATCTCTCTCATTATTTGGAGATCAGGGAGGGCATCGAACAGGCAAGGCATCTATTGCGCTAGATACAGCAAAGGTAGAGTTGAGTTATGTGAATGGAGCCCCCTTAGTAAAATACACTGGAAGCAGAAAAGTACAAGAATTATTTTATGAGACTAGAAGGAGAGTAGATAATTATTCCGAATTCATCGAAAATCAAACAACAAGAGAGAAGTTGGGGAGACTTGGAGTTTCTCAAAGTATTATCGACAAGATTTCAACTGCTAAACCTTAAGGCAATCATCTCTTCCTCGTAACTCTCTCAACTTTCCCATCTTTCATCCAATAGATAATGTGAGCATATTTCTCTGCTTTCTCTGGGTCATGCGTGACCATGATAATCGTCTTTCCTTTCTGATGCAATTTCTCTAAGAAAGCCATAACTTTTTCTCCAGTTTTGGTATCAAGGTTTCCAGTAGGTTCATCCGCAAGAATAATATCTGGATCATTTGCTAGCGCGCGGGCGATAGCAACGCGTTGTTGCTGCCCTCCAGAAAGCTGATTAGGATAATGGTCGGAGCGATCTTGCAAATCGACGAGCGCAAGAAGCTTCTCTGTCTTTTCCTCACGTTCTTCTTTAGGTGTATCCTGAAAGAGCATAGGGAGCATAATATTCTCGCGCGCAGTGAGATTAGGAATGAGGTTGAATCCTTGGAAAATAAATCCAATTTTTCTGCCACGAATTTGTGCAAGCTCGGATTCTTCCAGATGCTCAATATCAAGCCCATCGAGAAAAATATCTCCTGCTGTAGCAAGATCGAGACTTCCCACGAGGTTCATTATCGTGCTCTTTCCTGACCCGCTTGGCCCCATAATAGCCACAAAGTCTCCTTGCTGAATTTCAATAGTAACTCCATCAACTGCCTTGACAGTAGTGTCTCCCATTTCATAGTACTTAGCCACATGCTTAAGAGTAATCAAGTTCTTCCCAGATGTTTTTTCTTGTTGTGCCATGAAAAAACAGGAAAGAGATAGTTTAAGAAACTATCGGAAGCATTACCCAAAGTTTTAAAAACCAGTTTTGAGCATTACAGATATGATTATACCAGTGCGTTGTTTTGGATGCGGAAAGCCTGTTGGACATTTATGGGAAGAATACAAAAAGCGAGTTGACGCAGGAGAGGACGCAGGCAAAGTCCTCACAGAGCTCGGTCTCGAAAGATATTGCTGCCGCGCAGCCCTTCTAGGCCATGCAGACATGTTACCTGAAGTGACTAAGTTCAAAAAAGCGTAATTTTATAAGGTCTTATTTTTCTGAAATAGCATGTCTGATAGGTTTCGCACGCTGGAAGGTTTAAGGATCTTCAATGAAGAAGATGTTGAAAGGTTTAGAAAAGAGTATGACGTATATACTTCACAAAGGAAATCTTTTTGGAAAGAAAAATTAAAGGGAATCCTCGAAAAAAATAAATACTTTGCAGATTATGCTTGTACCTTAGCATCAAATGTTATACACCATTGGCATGCTGATTACGAAGACAAAAATGAATTGAAAGGTCGACTTTTTGAGTGTGGATTTATTCTGCCTTACATTTCTCTTGGAGGATTGGAAGAGGAGAATTTTCCTCTTGTTTCTCCGCGATTGATAATGGAAGAGCAAAGAGAAGCTGAAATGGTGCTTGCAGTTGAAGGCAAAGAAGGTGCAAAGAGAACGGCCTCTAATCAAATAAGTCAGTTGAGAAAAGAAAATGAGCTTATTTTAGCGTATTCACTTACTTTTTTAAGTCAAGGGTGGTACAATCCTCAATTTTTAAATGAAGGAAAGTCGTTTACTGCAATCACATACGATCTTATTAAAAAACAAGCAATAGAAGATAGGCTTGGGGGCTGGGCACTTCAAGACAAAACTATTCCTTTTTCATAGAGCTTATTTCTATAAGAACATGCTCAGCCAGAGTCTTTACTTCTTTTCAAAATCAGCGCCGCATAACTTACTAAAGTGTAATCATTTTTATAAAGACGTCACTGCTTTAAGAATAATGATTGACAACGAACTTGAGACAAGAATTGGCACATTTGCATTTCTGCGAAGCGAGGGAAAGACGTTGATGCTCCATCGTAACAAAGATCCTTCTGATTTTCTCTACGGAAAGTTTGTGGCTCCTGGGGGAAAATTCAAGCCAAGAGAAACTCCTCAAGAGTGTGCGGTCCGAGAATACAAAGAAGAAACAAATCTTACTCTAGGCAATGTTTTCTACAAGGGCTGGATCTTTTTCGATAATGCAAAAAGGAACTTTCAAGGCAAGCCTGCGAAATTCAATTTCCTCGTGTATATTTTTGAGGCAACGTCTTATACAGGTAACATGAAACATCCCAAAGAAGGAGATCTCATTTGGGTTCCTGAAGAAAAACTCACAGATTTAGAAATGGAGAAAGGTGACGCATTCATCATTAAAAGAGCAGTAGAAGGAAAACCCTTACATCATAGAATTATTCTTAGCGACACAGATGCCGTAATGGAAGAATTGCCTAAAGAAGAATATGATCAATATTATATAAGGTAATTTCTTGCACGACTTATTTACAAGAGAGTGTTATCTATGTCTATCACATTTATAAGGTTAGAACTTGTCTGTTTATTGAATCGCAGTTTGCACAGGCAATATTCTTATATTTTTTCGTTATTCGTATTTTACCTCTCAAAGGCAAGAGACATTTCTTACAAAATAATCTTTTATAATCTTTAAGTTTGATACGATATTTCATCGCAAGACGTTTTATCTTTTTCAAGTCTCCAGGAGTCCATGAATTTTTTTTAAAAAACACATCAATTTTTTTCTGTGCTTCTATTTTTGAAGAGTTCTTTCTCATCAAAAAAGAAGAGGAGCAAAGCTTAAAAACCCTTTATTCTCACTCCTACTGAAGACGGCCATAGTCATCAGGAAATACCTGATCCCATTCCGAACTCAGAAGTCAAGCTGGTGACGTCGGCTGTGATAGTCTCCCAACAGAGGCGAAGCACCGATGCTGTCTTCGTTATGTTCATTCTTGAAAGAGATATCTATGTGTTAGACTACAGTAGCCTATAATAGTACGGAGCCCATATATTTTTAAATATCTTTTATGCTTAAGGCATATGGAATCTGAGAGAGAGAAACTTACTAATTATTTAGATTTATTTGTTGATAAACAAGTTGCAGTTGTCGGGGACATTATGCTAGATGAATATGTGTATGGAGATATAGAACGTATTAATCCTGACTCTCCTTCTGTGCCGCTCCTGAAAGTGACTGGATCTTCATACGTGCTTGGGGGCGCGGGGAATGTTGCAGCAAATGTCTCTGCCTTGGGGGCTGCGCGCGTTATACTCTTTGGTTTGCTTGGACGTGAGAAAGAGAGTGCAGGCAAGGCTGAGTTTTTAACACTCAAAAATAGATTTTATAATGCCGCTCTAGGAGAAGCGGCACGTTCTGCAGGTGTTGAGCTTGTTGTTGAATATGAGGGAGAGACTAATGTGAAACAACGGTTACGAGAGCAGGAACATGACGGATATCTTGCGCGTAGTGATTGGGGAGAAGTAGACATGCACCCAATAAGCTCTACATCAAAGATTAGGTTATTCTCTGAACTTTCACAGAGAAAGAATTTAGATGCAATAATCCTTTCAGATTATAATAAACGAATGTTCACAAGTGGATTTAGCGTAGATATTATTAACTTTGCGCGAAGAAAAAGTATTCCTGTTTTTGCAGATCCGAAGCCGCGTAACATAGCTTATTATATGAACGCAACGATGATCCGCCCGAACGAGAAGGAAGCCAGAGAGATGATTGGCCTTTTTGACAAAGATGTTGAGGCAGTTGCGCGCGCGCTTTGTAATCAAACAAAAAGCAAGATGGTTGTGGTTACTTGTGGCAGAAAAGGGATGCTTGGATATGATGGGGAAAGTTATGAAGTTCCTACGCATGCCCGCTCTGTCTCTGACGTCACTGGCGCAGGAGATACAGTTATTGCGGCGCTTGCGCTTAGTATTCTTTCAGGAGCAGCATTGCCTGAAGCGCTTGCCATTGCGAATTATGCGGCGAGTGTTGTTGTTGAGAAAGCAGGGACTGCAACTGTCACGCAAGAAGAATTGAGAAAAAGAATTCAAGAATTTTAATTCTTTTGCCGTGTTGGCATTCTGTTTTTCTTTCCGATACTAGAGTACAGATGAGCTTCGTAGATTCCAGAAGGAGAGGAGAGCCGCAAACTCAAAAAGAGATATCCTATCTCTAGACAAGATACTTGATTTGGGTCTTGTAGATTGACATTCCCAAAACTTTAAATTCGCCTAATTGTTTGCCAGCGTACGCGGGGATGCCGGAGCGGTCAAACGGGACAGACTCAAGATCTGTTGGCTTAGTGCCTTCGGAGGTTCGAATCCTCCTCCCCGCATGAAGAATAGAATTCGATATGTTTGAAAATAAGACATTCAAGAAAAACGCAGAAGCAGAGATAAGACTATGCAGGGCAGGGATTGGAAACATGCGTTGCGTGTTGTGGAATGGGTGTGGAAACTTGGTAACGGTAGAAGCGATTTGTCACTTCTGATTGCAGCAGCATACATCCATGATATTGGCTGGCGCAATGTGCTGCCTTCGCAAAAGATTTCGTTTGACGAGTTGCTTCGATTCGAGAGGCAAGCAAATGAAAATTCAGAGCCTTATGCGCACGAGTTTCTTGAGAAGAATGATTTTCGTGAAACAGAGATAGTTATGATTCTTCGCCTGGTTGCTGCTGCTGATGCGCATCAATCGCAGAAAGAAGATGAAGCAGTCATTGTTGATGCAGACAATTTGAGCAAATTGTGCATCGAGCATTTGCAGGAGAAATATCGGAAAGAAGAGTGGAAAAAGATGGCTCATATGTGGGAGCAAGAATTTCCTTCGCGAATGAGGACAAAACAAGGGAGAGAAATCTTTCTCGATCTTCTACAGAAATTGATGGCCGCTGTCGAAGCTGCTTCTTGATTAGATATGTTTAAAATCCTCTGTTAAGTGTTACAAAGATATGCCCTCGTAGCTCAGCCCGGATAGAGCATTGGGGTCCTAACCCAAGGGTCGTAGGTTCAAATCCTATCGAGGGCGTTATCTACAGCAATATTTAAAACCTCAAGTTCAATATTTAGGTTAAGCGCCTGTAGTACAATGGTTAGTATAGCTGGTTTCCAAGACACTCGAAAAAACCAGTTGACTCGGGTTCGACTCCCGACAGGCGCATCATCAAGACCACCTTGATGTTCCTACCGATAAAGCAAAGAAAGCGTACACCACTTTGAAGGCTCCATAGAAAAGATTAGGATAATTCATTATAAATCGACCAATATCCTTTCAGTAGAAGTGTTGTTTTTCCCACTAACACTTCTACGCTTGAAGAACCTGATTGAAACGAGGTTTTAATTGTTGTCTTGTCCTTTATCATTTTAATTGCTTCATCTTTTGTTGTTATGATACGAATGTCAGGGCTCTTACTGCTTCCTTTTAGAACAATAATTTCTCCTTTTTTGACTTCCAAGGCATAAGTTGTTCCAGAAACATCAACTTCAATCTTAGGAGCATTAGAGGTAAAAGGGACATTACGAAGGCGCTGCGCTCCGATGCTCCAAAGAAGGTATGAAACAAAAGATTCATCAAACTTCGCGAGTGCTTGTTCTTCACTCAGACCGTTAAGAGGATTTGCAGGAGTAGATGTCTTTGCCGAAGAAAAGATAGCAAATGCCATTGTTTTTCCTACCAGTACAAGTGCAAGCAAAAGCACAACAATTCCTATCACAATGAGTGCCTTCTTTTTCTTAGAATCAGCCGCTTTTTTCCTCATACAATCATAAGCAGGCATCTCTATTTAATAATTTTTGCTTCTTGACATCACGTTTAAAAACCCTTGAGCTGATAGGAAGGATATGGAAGAACAGGTGCATCACACTCATCAAGAAGGGAAAAATTGGTATGATCGCCATCATAAAACTCTTCTAATTATTCCTATAATTATGCTTCTTGCCTCTCTCTTATATTTAGCCGCATTCTATCAACAGCACGGAGATCTTATTCAAAAAGACGTTTCGCTTACTGGAGGAACAAGCATTACGGTTTTCGATAACGAGATAGATAGCAAGGTTATTCAAGAATCTCTCAAACGCCAGTTCCCAGACCTAGCCATGCGCTCTATTTCAGATATAAGGACAGGGAGGCAGCATGGTTTTACTGTTGAAAGCCAGCAATCTGCAGATGTTCTTAGAGAAGCGTTAGAAAAACAATTAGGCTATAATCTCACGAGTGAAAATTCATCTACAGAATTTTCAGGATCTGCATTATCATCAGGATTCTATACTCAGCTTATTCATGCAGTCATCGTAGCTTTCTTACTTATGGGCTTAGTGGTATTTATCATCTTCGGAACTTCTCTACGCATGAAACTTCTTTCAGGAATGATTACCTCAGTTTCAGTCAACTTACTTTTTAATACAGTAACTCTTCTTAGCTTTCTAGCAGTCTTTGGTTTTCTTCTGAGTTTCTTAGGATATGCATATGCACTACGCAAAGCAGCTGATAAAAAACAGGCTCTTCTCGAATTCATTATTGTAGCAGTTTTAGGAATTCTATTAATGAATTTTTCTTCTCTGCAATCTTTTCTTCCTTTTTCAGTTTATATTCTACTAGCTCCGCTCATCATATTTATTTTTGTTATCTACACGTTTCAGTCAGTACCTAGCATTGCAATCATCATTGCAGCATTTGCAGATATCATCATGACGCTCGCAGCCGTTGACGTATTAGGAATGCGCATTTCTGGAGCAGGCATAGTCGCATTTCTGATGTTAATAGGATATTCTGTAGACACAGATATTCTTCTCACCAGTAGATTGCTCAAAAATCACGAAGGAAGCATTAACAGCCGAATTTTAGGGGCATTTAAAACAGGTATAACGATGACCCTTGCAGCTATTGCAGCCGTAGCAGTCTCTCTAGCAGTAATTTATTCCTTCTCAGAAACGCTCAGGCAGATCTTTCAAATTATTCTTATCGGGCTTTTCTTCGATATTTTTAATACATGGATTACGAACGCTTCAATATTGAAATGGTATATGGAGGCGAGAAAGCTGCCATGAAAATAACATTACGTATTTGGATTCTTATTATTGCATTGATTTTATCTATCTTAGCAATTCAACCAAGCTTTAAGTCAGGTGTAGTGATTAAATCGGTGGATAAGGATTCTCCAGCTTTTGAAGAAGGCCTGCGTCCAGGAGAGATTATTATAGCACTCAACGGAGAAAAAATAAACACTCTCGAGGAGTATGGAAAAATATCAGCAGATTTTCTTCCCAGTACAGAGCAAAAGAAAATTACTCTCTCTACCAATAAACGAGAATATACTTTTTTCACAAACGAGACTCTTGCATTGACTGTCCAGAATATTCCCAAGAGCAACATTAAGACCGGACTTGACTTACAAGGGGGTGCGAGAGCACTCGTACAGCCTAACGCAACGCTCACCGATGCACAGCTTGATGATCTTATCCAAATCAGTAACAATCGTTTTAACGCATATGGGCTTTCAGACGTTCAGATTCGCGGTGTAAACGATCTAGAAGGCAACAAATTTATGCTCATCGAAGTTGCAGGGGCAACCCCTCAAGATCTCGAGGAGTTGGTTTCTCAGCAGGGAAAATTTGAGGCAAAGGTAGGAAATAATTCAGTATTTGAGGGTGGAAAGCAAGACATTAGCGGAGTATGTCGAAATGATGCAAGCTGCGCAAGCATTACAGAATGTGCCCCTCAGCAGGGCCAGTACTTCTGTAATTTTCAATTCGCAGTCTATCTTGTTGAGTCAGCAGCCAAGCGTCATGCATACATAACGAAAAATATCACTCTTGATCCAACTGACTCACGTTATCTTTCTGAAAAACTCTACTTATACGTCGACGATAAAGAAGTAGATTCTTTGAGAATCAGCACAACTTTACGAGGTCAGGAAACAACACAAATTTCTATTCAAGGATCAGGCACAGGGGCTACTGAAGACGAAGCTCTTAAAGAAGCACGAGCATCGATGAAAAAGCTTCAAACCATTCTGATTACTGGAAGTCTTCCCTACAAACTCACTATAGTCAAACTTGACACTATTTCACCTAATTTAGGTAATGAGTTTACTATCTTGATTCTTCTTGCAGGAGTCTTATCATTAGTAGTCGTTAGTATTATTATATTCATACGCTACAGAAAAGTGAAGGCCTCACTCGCACTGCTTTTCACGTCCTTCTCCGAGATTATTATTATTCTAGGTGTTGCAGCATTCATCAAATGGAATTTAGATTTGCCAAGTATTGCAGGTATTCTTGCGACCATAGGTACAGGCGTCGATAGCCAAATTGTTATTATTGATGAGGCTCAGACAGGTAGATCACACAGCATTAAAGAAAGAATCAAGCGCGCCCTATTTATTATCTTCTCAGCATATGCTGCATCTCTTTCATCCCTTATTCCTCTCTACTGGGCAGGAGCAGGCCTCTTCCAAGGGTTTGCCATTACAACAATTATAGGAATCACTGCGGGCGTCTTCATATCGCGTCCAGCTTTTGCAGATATGATTAAGAAGACAGAAGAATAAAATTATAAATCATCTTTTCCTATAAGAAGTATGTTACCACGATGGCACATTGTTTTGGGAGCAGTGTTTACACTTATTTTAGCTCTATTCGTCTCAGGCATCAGCATTTGGTATCTTCTTCTTCTATTTTTAGCCTCCTTCTTAATTGATTTTGATCATTATATTTGCGGTGTTACACACACAAGAAGCTGGAATCTTTTTCACAATTTCGAATATCATAAAAAAATGGAGAAAATATTGCGCACCGAGAAAGCGCGTGGAATCAGAAGGAAAGGAGACTTTCATCTTTTCCATACTGTAGAATTTCATACTCTCATAGGCATTCTCGGGATTTTCTGGACACCTCTATTTTATATTTTTGTTGGTATGTTCTTCCATTCTATGCTCGATCTTTTTACTCTTATTCATAAAGACTATCTCTACACTAGGGAATATTTCTTTTTTAATTGGATTGCAAAAAAGTTTGAATAAAAAATACTTTCAAAATTAGTGTTTATGAAAAGAGACATATTCTTCAAGTTTCTTTAAACTGACATTTCCTTGATAAAACTCAGGCATTAGAGTTACAGGATCCAATGGATTTCTATCAGGAGCACCGGTGTAAACTTTAGCATGGCTTCTTTCAGGAACAAAAAATAAGGTGCCTTTTTCACCTAAGGGTACGCGTTCCATTCCAAGACTATCAAGAAGTTTTCTCTTTTCATCTCTCAACCAGATACCATCATTGCCTGCAGAAATGGTTATCGCTTGCCTAACAAGATAGTTAGTATGTGCTACTTTGCTGGTCGCAATATTGCCAATCAAGTTGTAAAGCTGAAAACAAAGACCTAGGGTTACAAGCGAAGCTATTATTGAAGCTGGATAATTAATTCTTGGTCTCATAAAAAAAGAGAAATCACTCTCTTTATCAATGTATCTGTCATAAGTCAAAGAAAGCTTGCAACTCCCTTTGCAATAAGTAGAAACGCACTAGTCCAGAGACAAATAGTAGGGAGTGCGAAGAATAGAGAAACGATCAAAAAGAGGGAAGAAAAAAGGTCAACAACGCTCAATAAATCTCCTCCTAAAATAAATAAGCTTTTGCAGAAGAGCAGTCCTGCGCAAAAGAGAAGATATTGTGCAGGCACAGTCATGCTAAAAGTGAGCATAAGAAATACCGTTGCAGAGATTAAGTCAATGCTTCCAAGTACTTTAACAAACATGAAAAAAGCATAAATGAAAGAGTTGATAAAGTTTACGGTAGGAAGAACACTTAATCCTAATGTGTCAAGAATTACATTCTAGAAAAATTCTTGAGTACTTTGGGATTCTTTGTAGACGAAGAATCCCAATGTTTAAAAACATCTGCAGACAGGAAAAGAGATGGAAAAGCCGTTCTTAAGCGTGATAGTACCTATGTATAATGAAGAGGGAAACGCACAAAAACTTTACGAAGAAATTAAAGCTATTAGCACAAAAATGATGAAACAAGGATTATTAAAGGATTTTGAGGCTATATTCGTGAATGATGGAAGTAGAGATCGTACGCAGGAAGTCCTTCAAGAGCTTAAGAAGAAAGAGAAAGAGCATCTTAAGGTTATAGAATTTAGGAAAAACTTTGGTCAGACACCTGCTTTGAAAGCAGGTTTTGCAATTACCAAAGGAGATATAATTGCAACAATGGATGGTGATTTACAGAACGATCCTGCAGACATTCCTCTCCTCCTGCAAAGATTGCACGAAGGATATGATGTTGTCTCAGGCTGGCGTGTGAATCGACAGGATGCACTCGGAAAAAAATTTTCCTCACGCCTAATAAACACTCTCCGAAAAAGAATGCTTAAAGACGACCTTAATGATTACGGTTGCGCCCTCAAACTATACAAAAGAGAATGTATCAAAGACTTACAACTTTTCGGAGAATCACATAGATATATCACAGCATACTTAGCAATCAAAGGATATCGTATCGGGGAAGTAAAAGTAAATCATCGTCCAAGATACTCAGGTAGAACAAAATATGGTTTTGGAAGAGCAATCAATGGAATTCTCGACCTATTCTATCTTAAATTCTGGTCAAACTTCTCAGATAAACCACTTCATTTTTTTGGCCGATTAGGTATCTATCAATGGATACTCGCACTAATGATAGGTATTGAGCAGATTATTAAGGCTCTTATTGTTCGTGAATTGACATTCGGTCCTTTGCTTGCTCTTGCTTCCATGCTTATCATTACAGGGTTGCTATTTGTTATATTCGGATTTCTTTCAGAAATGATGTCCCGAAGCTATTTCAAAAATGAAACTGTGTACTCTATAAAGAGTACCCTATAAAATGTGTGGAATTTTAGGGTTTAATTGGGAAGATACTAGGCTTTTGAGAAAGTCGCTTTTAACAATCGAACACCGAGGACCAGATGCACTTGGAACTTTCTTCGACAGAGGAATATCTCTAGGGCATAGGAGGCTAAGTATTTTAGATCTCTCTCGAGCAGGAAAACAACCAATGTCAAATGAAGATGGAACAATTTGGATTGTTTTCAATGGGGAGATATACAATTTTGAGAAATTGAAGTCTAAACTCAAGCAAAGGCATATTTTCAAATCAAGGACAGATACAGAGTTGCTCATTCATCTATACGAAGAAGAAGGAACAAAAATGGTAGAAAAATTAGAAGGTATGTTTGCTTTTTGTATTTATGACTCTAAGAAAAAAATTCTTTTTCTAGCAAGAGACAAAGCAGGAATAAAACCTCTTTATTATTATTCGTATCAAAATAAATTTATTTTCTGTTCAGAAATAAAAGGGCTTTTAGAAGAGCAGAGTATAGAAAGAGAAGTTAACAAAGAAGCTCTTGTTTCATATCTGATGTTTAGAGCAAATACTTCCAAAGAAACATTTTTTAAAAATATTTTCAAACTATCTGCAGGACATGTTCTTCTTTATAATTTAAAAAACAAAACCCACACAATAAAAAAATATTGGGATTATACTCCTTCTCCAACAAACATCTCTTTAGAAGAAGCAACTAAGAAACTGCGTTCTCTCTTAGAAGATTCTGTAAAAGGACAATTAATGTCAGATGTTCCATACGGCATGTATCTTTCAGGAGGAGTTGACTCAGGGGCTATAGCTACTTTAGTTAAAAAACATGCCACTCAACCGTTAAGAAGTTTTTCAGTAGGATTCACAGAAGAAGAACATAATGAGACTAAAGAGGCGCGTTTTCTAGCAGAACATATAGGTTCAGAACATAGGGAGTTATTAATAGATAAGAAAGACATTAAACACCTTCCAGAAATAGTCTATCAAGGAGATGAACCTATGTCAGATCCTACGGCTTTACCGATCTATCTTCTGTCTCAAATGGCTAAAAAACACTGCACAGTTATTCTTACTGGTGAGGGAGCGGATGAACTTTTCGCAGGATATCCTCAATATAAATTTATGGCTCTCCATCAAAAAATTTTAAAGCCTTTACCAAGATTTGTCAGAAAAACTGGAGCAAGCATAGTTTCTTCTTTGCCAAATGCTGTGTTAAATAAGGGTTTTTCTTTTGCTTCAGCTTTGGGAAAAAAAGGAAAAGAACGTTTTACAAAATTTGCATCAGCTAATTCATTTGCAGAGCAATATATTCAGCAGGTTGCAATATTTAATGAAGAAGAACAGCAAGAACTATTAGGTAAAAAAAATAATCTCTACAGTAAATATCAAGAAAAATATTTTTCAGATAAAAATTCTAATTTTCTAGGAAAATGCCAACGTTTAGATTTAAAAGAAAGCATGGTTGATGACTTACTTATGAAATTAGATAAGAATGCAATGGCTTTTTCTATTGAAGGAAGAGTACCTTTTCTAGATGGGAGAATAATGGATTTAAGCGCTAAATTGCCAGATTCTTATAAATTACAAGGGAGCAATAACAAAATAATTCTTAGATCTGCGGTCAAAGATATTCTACCGCCACAAACTTGTCAAAGAAAGAAAAAACACTTCTTTGTTCCGATAGAAAGTTGGTTAAATGAAGAACTATCTTCACTTAAAGAACAATTGCTATCTAAGGAATTTATAGATAAACAAGAGATTTTTAAAGCTACAGAGATAGAGAAAATCATTAAAGGCATGAAAGATTCACGTCTTTTCTATGCAAGGCAAATCTGGTCACTTTTAGTTTTCCAGATTTGGTATCAAGAATATATTCAGCATGAAAAAATCAGACTTTAATGTAGGAGCTTCAGGATCTACTGAACGATTCGGATATGAGTGGGACACCTACGCAAAAATTATTCCCGAGTACGAAGGGCAATTTCTTAAATGGGTTGCGCCTCTAGAGAAAAAAGATTTTAAAGGAAAAAAAATTCTTGATGCAGGTTGTGGTATAGGTAGAAACTCTTATTGGCCTTTGCAGTACGGAGCTAAAGAAATTGTTGCTTTCGATTACGATCCTAGAACAGTAGAGGTAGCAAAAAATAACCTTGCACCATTTAAGAATGCAAATGTGCGATTGGGCTCCATTTACAATATCTCTCAGAAAAGAGTCTTCGACATTGCATTTTCTATAGGAGTTATTCATCACCTTGCTGATCCAAAAAAAGCCGTTGCACAGTTAGTAAAGGCAACAAAAAAAGGAGGAACTGTGCTAATTTGGGTTTATGGATATGAGGGAAATGAATGGATTGTAAATTATATCAACCCATTAAGAAAGATAACCTCGCGTCTTCCGTTAAAATTTGTTCATCTACTAACCTATTTCTTCTCCATTCCTCTCTATTCTTATGTAAAAATTTTCTCACCTCAACATCCTTATTTTAAACAACTCTCACGTTTTAGGCTTTGGCATACTCATAGTATTGTTTTTGATCAACTCATTCCAAAAATTGCAAACTATTGGACAAAAGAAGAAGCGCGCAGTCTCTTTGAAGGACAAGGATTAAAAAATATTCAAGTTTATAGAGTGAATGACAACTCATGGACAGTCATGGGAACCAAACAATGATGCACACCGAACAATGGATGGACTCCAAAGGATTGATTGTAGGAATCATTTGCGTTCTCATTATTCTTACACTTACAACTTCTTATTATGGATTTGGAGATATTGGAGATTATGCGGATACAGCAAAGTTTTTTGCCGGAGACTATAGCGCAAAAATCCGCTCCTCTCATTCCTATCTTCTTGGATTTGTTCATGCTCCGTTTGTGGCCCTCTTAGGAAGTTTTATCGCATTTAAGATTTCAAGTATAATTATCTTGCTTCTTCTCATATATTCTGTTTATTATATTTCTGCAAGGAACAAAAAAACCTTATGGATGATGCTCCTTTCCCCTATAGTCTGGTTTATGGCTCCCTGGATAAATCCGATTCAAATAGCAAGTCTTTTTCTGCTATGGGCCTGGTACTTCATAAGGGAATATCATCAAACTAATAGAATGCGCTCGCTAGTTTATTCAGGAATTTTAATCGGTCTAGGCTGGGCGTTTTGGGACACGATACTCTATTTTGGCGTTATTCTTGGGATTTGCTTTCTTTATGACAAAAAAATCTGGCACGGAGCACTCTATAGTATAGCAATTTTTGTAGGGTTATTGCCTCGCATGGTCTTAGACCAATACCTCTTCGGATTTGCATTCTTTACATCGCTAAAGACATTTCTTTCAGGATTCGCGAATCTTTCTGGAGGAATTTATCAGAGGGCATATGGACATACTCCTTTCTCTCTTACAACTGTTCTGCCTTTTCTGCTTGCACTTCCTCTTACATTTTGGTCACTCTATACTTTTCGCAATTTCCGCAATCATCAAAGAACAATGATTTTCCTTTCACTCTCTCTTCTTCTATTATTAACAAATCCACAAATTCGCTACGCGTTAGCTCTTGTTCCTATCATGCTGGTTCTTCTTACACCTCTTTTCGATAAGAAGCTACTTTGGAGAATCCAAAGTATAGGATCTATTCTTCTTGTTTTGCTAGTTATATTTTCCTATAGCCTACAAATCTCTTCGACATTGAATAATCATGTCTATGGAAACGATGTTACCAACTTATTTACAGAGGGCATTCATCTCTCTCCAGGACATCTTTCCTCCCAACTCGAAGAAAATCTCAATGCTATCGCTCAAGAATTTCCAAGCCAGACTTTCGTTATCGGAAACGAACCAGATACCTACCAAATTCTTGCACATTTCTATTGGGGTAAAAATGTTAAGGAGTTTGTAAGCATTCAGGATTATGACCTCTTCCTCAGAAACGAAACTATTCTTTATCAAAAAAGATTCCAGCCACAGCCACGTATTCCAGAACGCAGGCAATTCTATATTGAGGGCGGGCTCAAAAAGAATGAAAACGATCCCACAGACTACCCTGCTATCGAATATGGAATCGGATTCGGAGAGCCGCTAAAGCTTGAGGGGTTTAGTGTTGTGAAGAAATACAATCTTCTCTATCTCTCAAAGAAAGTAACCGTTTTGAAAACTCCAAGTGTATAAATATTTATAAATCGTCTCTCGCTATACGCTTATGAAAAAGATTTATTCAAAAATTGATCCCCCAGTTTTACTCCATATTGTCAATAGAAAAGAAGAAATTGCTCCAACGCGTCAAGACCTTTCTCCTAATGAAGAATATCTCCAGGTCGCATGCTTCACACTTCCCAAGGGAAAAACGTTCAGAGCCCATAAACATCTCAAAAACATCCGATCCACAGACATTACACAAGAATCTTGGGTCGTGATCAAAGGAACAATAAAAGCGATTCTCTACGATCTCGATGATAAGATCATTGAAGAAGCGATTCTTAAAGAAGGAGACTGTTCCATCACCTTCCATGGAGGGCATACGTATGAATCATTGGAAGAGAATTCCATAGTGTATGAATACAAAACAGGTCCTTACAAAGGGCAGGATCAGGACAAGACCTTCATTGAGTCTTCAGATCAAGGAGCTTAGGAGATGGATTATATTTCCATACGCAGTGCAACGCCAAAGGATCTTCCTGCCATTGTTGAACTTGAAAATACAATCTGGCCAGAAGGGACACGCGCACCCAAAGAAAAGTTTGAAAGTCGTCTTGCGGTGTTTCCAGAGGGTTTTTTTCTCGCGTTTAAAAATAATCAACTTATTGGAGCATCCACATCAGAAATCATAGACTATGCTCCAACATCTCCCCCCACAAGCTGGGAATTTATTACAGATAATGGATATATCAAGAACACACACATACCAAATGGAAACGCACTCTACATCGTTTCACTCGGAGCTCTCTCAAGAAGCGGGGGCGGCTCTGCTCTACTCTCACGGCAAAAAGAGCTTGCACAGCAAAAAGGATTACAGTATCTTGTTCTCGGTGCAAGAATTCCAGGATATGATTCTTATTGCACATCTGTCAAAACGATATCTATAGAAGAATACGTGAAATTAACACGCGAAGACCATGCGTTACACGATCCTGAACTGCGGTTTTATACAAAAAATGGACTCTCACTTGCAAGAATCATGCCCAACTATATGGAAGATGATCAAGAAAGCAGAAATTACGGGGCTCTGATGGTCTGGAAAAATGAATCTTAAATCTTTACTTCATCTTTCCCGACTTCTACATACATAAATCCATTTGGATTTTCAGGTCTTTTCTTAAAGCCAAACTTTTCATAAAACTGCACAGAGACTTTGCTCGGACACGTTCCGAGTAAGTAGCCCTTTTTATCTTTAATCTTAGACATTAAAATTCGCATCATTTCCTTTCCAACACCCTTTCCCTGATATTCAGGAAGCACAATTGTATCTTGAATATATCCATACATTGCCAAATCTCCAGACAGGCGTACCATCCCCACAATTTCTTTTCCATCATAGGCACATACGCAATACGGCGCCTTATCAAGCGATTCCTGGGCGCGTTCATCACTGATGTCTCGCTCTGCAAGGTTCCATTCCACTGCATCACGCAACCCTTTGTATTCTTCAAGAGAAGGGGTTTTTTCAGTATAGGTTATCATCTGTTCTAAGGTCGCTCCCATCTCTATTTGCAAAGAGTATGATTTTTAAGCTTTGTGGTGCTAGTAAGTTAAAGGAATGCTGTGCTCAGAATGGACAATTACTTTTTCAGGATTAGGTATGATTTCTCTGTGAAGAGAGTAATGTTCTCTTAAAAATCTATCCAGAATGACTCCATTTGCATAAGCAAAAAGAACTTTCCCCCTAAGCAATTCATCAAGTGTAACAACACATGCATCTCCTTCATTCGTAATTCTTTTTCCTTGAGCAATATGTTCTCGAGCAAGAGCAAAAGCATCTTCTGGAAGCGTTGAGAGATAGGTATTTCCATAAACATTCAAGTCTTTATCAAGACCACCATCTACACAGGGAATGGTAACAAGAAAGGACACCCATGGTTTGAGATTACTACTATTTAATATAGCCTCTCTTATTAAGACAAGGTCTTCTCTTGGAGCAAACGATTCTTTATACTTATTACTAGGCTCTATTTCTTCACAAAGTTCTCGTGATAAAGTGAAGTGTGGAGAGATATCATTCTCATTCTTATTACCTCCCATAAGCTTTTTCCTTCCATAATATAAAGGTCTTTTTCTCCAAGTCATTTCTGAGCACAAATAGCTATCGCTTTCTTTTGCCTTTATAATTACAAGACTTGAATGTACTATTGCTCCTACGTCCACACACGCGCAAACGGTGAGCTATATATAAAGCTTTTTATGATTTCTGGTCAGCAGACTATAGTCTTTTTATTCTTTCAATAATCTTAGATGTTGAGACATTATCAAATTCAACAGGGCACTCTCTTTTTAAGAGAAGAACCTTGACTTGAAACTTTTCCGCAACTTCTTTTGTGTCCGAGACTCTGAATCCATCCTCATTCACAGCATAGAAATCAGGCCTGAGTCTCTGAAAAATATAGGACAGAGGAGAGAAAAATATTTTTTCTCCGACATTAGAGGGGCAATCTATAAAGCAATAATCAACACATTTTAATGAGTCAACCATCTTTATTCGAACATGTTCGTTCAAGATAGGTCTTTTTTCTCCTTTATATGATCGTAGGGTTTGGTCATCTCCTACTCCAACAACGAGAACATCTCCATATTTCTTACAGTCTTCAAAAAATAAAATATGCCCGGCATGGAGTAAATCAAAACTTCCAGAACAGAAAATTATCTTACTTTCCTTATACTTTTCTCTTAAATTAACAAGATCGTTATACGTAACAATAGTCATATCGTATAAAACTCCTTGATTTTCTGGCTCACATACAAAATCTCTTCTTCATTCAAGTGTGGACCATTCGGCAGCCAAAGGACATTACTAGAGACAAAACTTGCATTCGGAAAGTGCTCATCGCTTCCCTGATGCCAATACGGCTTGTTGTGATGGAGTGCAGACCAGCATTCTCTAGGGAAAATATTTTGTGCATTGAGAAAGGTAATGAGTTCTTTGCGTTGAGGAACAATCGGATCAATCCAGAGGGGAACTTCTTGTCCTTTAACTTCAGGAAAAACAATTCCTGGAATAAAAGAAAGCTGTGTATGGTAGAGTTCAAATTGCCTGCGCAAAAGCTGTTTGCGCTGTTCAATCTTTTTCAATTGTCCTAGAGCAAGTGCAGCAGCAAGATCGCTAAATTTGAGGTTGTATCCTTCAACCTCATGCAAAAATTCTTTATTGCTAAATCTGCCAAAATCGCGGATGCGGCGCATTGTTTCATGGTAACGCGTATCGTTCGTGACGACAAATCCGCCCTGCCCAGAAGTGATGATTTTGTTAGATTGCATTGAAAAGCACCCGACTTTTCCAATCGTACCGAGCATTCTACCCTGTTCATCTTTTGAGCCAAGAGCACCTGCAGCATCTTCAATGATCGTAAGTTTGAGCTCCTCTGCAATCTTTTGTAGACTTTGCATATTTGCGGCTTTGCCAAGCACATGCACAGGAAGTATGGCTTTAGTACGAGGAGTTAAGTTTTTGCGTACAGAATCGATATCAAGACAATATCTTTGTTTTTCAACATCGCAAAGAACAGGATTCCCTCCAGCCCATGAAACCGCTGTTGCAGTCGCAAGCATAGTCATATCAGGGACAAGTACCTCATATTCATTCAGATTGCGAATCAGCTTATCCGCGCGCAACGCCAAGTACAATGCAGTCGTACCGTTGCACGTCATAATTACATGTTTCACGCCAAGATATTTTTGGAGTTGCTCTTCAAGTTCTTTCGTTTTCGGCCCTTCATTGACATAGTTATCTTGCAGAACCTGGCTTACGTTAGCGAGATCTTCTGCATCAAATCGGGGCTCGTTCCAGCGTATAGTTTTCATGGTCTTAAGCGTTGCAGCTCTTGTGCTTTAAGGCGCGCTTGCTCTAAAGTAAATCCTTTTTCCTTAAGATCTTCTTCAACCATCATACGCACAAGGTCTTTGAATTTTGTTTTGGATTCCCAGCCAAGGATAGTTTTTGCTTTTAAGGAGTTTCCTAGAAGTGCAGGGACCTCTGCAGGTCGTAAATAACGGTCGCTCGTTTCTATAAATTTTCGATAGTCAACTTCTAGAAGAGAGAAGGCTTCTTCCAAAAATTCCCTGACCGTGTGAGTTTCTTCAGTTGCAATGACAAAATCATCTGCTTTCTCATGCTGCAAGATGAGCCACATCGCTTCGACATATTCTTTTGAGAATCCCCAGTCCCTTTTTGCATCGAGGTTTCCCAAAATAATTTTTGCACGTTCTCCTGCAATAATCTGTGAAATCTCTTGGGTAATCTTTTTTGTAACAAAGTTCAAACCCCTACGGGGGCTTTCATGATTAAAAAGAATACCGTTGGCCGCAAAAAGACCATACGCTTCGCGATAGAGGCGGGTCAAATGGAACGCTGCAACTTTAGAAACCCCATAAGGACTTTGAGGCATAAACGTAGTAGTCTCACTTTGAGGTGGTGGAGAACGCCCGAACATTTCTGAAGATGAAGCCTGATAAAATTTACAATGAAGTTTCATTTGTCGTAGAGATTCCAGAATACGTAAGGTGCCTAACGCATTAATATTAATCGTCGATTCAGCATTCTCAAAACTAATACCTACATGACTTTGGGCACCCAAGTTATAAATTTCATCAGGCTTAAACTTTTCTAAGGCATTACGGATACTCTGCGAATCAGTGAGGTCTGCATATGTCAAGACAAAAGGGCAATACGGATCGTGATCGTCACGATGTTTTGCAAGAAGATGATCAATGCGTTTAGTATTGGGGTGACTTGCTCTTCGTACGATACCGCGCACCAAATACCCTTTCTCGACAAGCAGTTCTGCGAGATACGAACCGTCCTGACCGGTGACACCTGTGATCAGTGCCACTCTTCTTTTTTTATCCATTATCAGACGCCACGCAGAAGGGGATATATAAAGATTATTATGTTGAGTTCAATGCGCCATTAAAGACCTCTAAAAGGTGAATATTTCTTTTTTCAAGTGAATATTTGCCGAGGGCATTCACAAGACTTTTTGTTGCTTTCGACATCCTTTTGCGTAAAAGAGGATCTACAATAAGATTTTCTATCTCTAAGGCATACTCTGAAATAATTGCCTCATCAAACGTTTTCTTATACAACTGTAGGTAACGCAAATGATGATTTCGTAGATAGTCAGCCATATTCTTCTGGCTTCCAAGGAGTGACGAGCAGTCAACAGTATATCCATTCTTACCATCAATGACCATTTCAGGAATCATCCAAAAATCAAAGACAACTGCAGGCACTGCAAAATTCATGCATTCAAGCAAAAGTTGGATGCCTGGTATGGGTTCAAGAAGTAAATCCGATTCAATAAACAACTTATTCATTGCATCTTGTGAAAGAAATTTTCTTTGAAAAATAAGTCCCTGCAAATATTCATATTTCCGCTGAATCCAATCAGGAATATGCGCGCGTATAATAAAACGCAAGTTATCATATTTCTTAACAAGACGAGCATAAACTTCAAGTGCGATAATGCCTCCTTTTTGTTCAAAATCTCGGGGATTGTTAATAGAGGAAACGAAGAGTAGCCGGACCTCTTTCTTAGAAAAATTTTTTTGCACAGGAGTTGAGCGGATTGCAAAGGGGATAATGTATATCTTTCTGATAAATGACGAACAGTCAATAGTCTTTACAAGTGACTGGTATGCAATATCATTCCAACAGATAATTGCTTTGCATCGTTCTTTTGAGAATTCCTTACGTATTTTCTCCTTATCAAGACGATAGTAGTCATTTTCCGAGAGGGAGATCACATTTTCAACTTCAATAACGTAAGGTTTCTCTCCGGGAGGAATCTCATTTGCAGAAAAGATAAGGTCATACTCTCCTCCAGCATCCTCTTCTTTTGAAAGAATAGTTCGTGCATCTCGAAGAGAAAACAAAGGGCGTATCATCTTATGATAAAACGCGCGAGCGCGTGGACTTCGCGAGAGTTTCACAAACCATTCAGATTGTTTATTTTGTACGGGATTGTACAAGAGAGTATACTGTTTTGAAAGAAAATCAATAGTCGAGTTGTATACACTATGTCTTTTATGATGAAAAGGATAGAGTGCAATAGTCTTCTTTTCCTGAGTCATTGCTTTGCAAATAGAGAATCTTTTAAAAACTCTTCGTATGTGAACAGTCAACTATATCCAATGACTTTAATCATTGAACAGTTAGTCGTTGGATATCAAGGGAAAAACATACTATTTTGTTCAGTTATTTATGTTTTTCACTATATATACTTTCCTACCAACGAATTTAAATATGCTTTGTCAATGGCATAAGCATGGGTGAGAACATCATAAAAAAAGCATTGATTACAGGAATCACAGGCTCAGGTGGAAGTTATCTTGCGGAATATATTGTAAATAATCATCCAGAAGTGGAAGTCCACGGTCTTTCCCGTTGGCACAGTACTTCTTCTAATAAAAATATCGATGCAATTAAACATAATCTAACTCTTCATGAATGCGATCTTATGGACTTGAGTGCAACACTTGAAGTGATTCGTACGGTTCAGCCCGATGCTATTTTTCACATTGCGTCGTACGCAAATGTACGAGCCTCTTTTATTAATCCCAAGGCAGTGATGATCAATAATATCGAAGGAACACTCAATCTCTTCGAGGCAGTGCGCCTGACAGGTATTAAACCTGTTATTCAACTTTGTAGTACTTCAGAGGTCTACGGCCAAGTGGATCCTAAACATATTCCTATTAAAGAGGACTGCCCCATCCAGCCTGTTAATCCTTATGCTGTCTCAAAGCTTGCACAGGATTATCTTGGCTTGACATATTTCAAGAGTTATGGACTTCCCATAGTGCGGACGCGTATGTTCGCCTATCTTAATCCACGAAGAACAGATCTCTTTGCCACATCATTCGCAATGCAAATTGCAAGAATCGAAGCAGGTATACAGAAGGAGTTGCTGCACGGTAATCTTAATTCAACGCGCACACTTATTGATGTGCGAGACGCTATGGAATCATATTGGGTAGCGACGACTAAAGGAAGACCAGGAGAAATGTATAATATTGGTGGAACAACTATTATTACAGTCGGTGAATTTCTTGATGTTCTCAAGAAATTTGCAAAATGTGATATTCCTTCAAGAGTCGATCCCAAGCTTTTGCGCCCTACAGACGTTACGCTACAGATTCCAGATGTGACAAAATTTTCCATAGAAACAGGCTGGAAACCACGCTATTCTTTTGAAGAAAGCGTAAAATACCTTCTCGATCACTGCAGATCTGAAGTGCAAAAGGAGCTGCCTCGATGAGTTTTTTTAACGGAAAAAAAATACTTGTAACAGGAGGCACCGGCATGATTGGCAGACAGCTCGTAGAACTGCTTATTGAAGCAGGAGCACACGTGCGTATTGCATCTTTAGACGATCCTTCAAGAGCACATCCCAAAGCAGAATTCATGAAAGTCAATCTAATGGACATTAATAATTGCTTGCAAGCATGCAAGGAAAGAGATTTTGTTTTTCATGTTGCAGGCATTAAAGGATCTCCTAAAATGACTGCTGAGAAACCTGCAAGCTTTTTTGTTCCAACAATTAGTTTTAACACAAATATGATGGAAGCTGCTAGGCAAGCAGGAGTAAGAAGATATCTTTTTACAAGTACGATTGGAGTCTATGCACCTGCAGAAATCTTTTATGAGGATGATGTTTGGAAAACATTCCCTTCTTCTAATGACAAATTTGCAGGTTGGGCTAAACGTATGGGTGAATTGCAAGCAGAAGCGTATAAGATAGAGCATGGGTGGGATAAAATTGCAATCGTCAGACCAGCAAATACATATGGACCATTTGATAATTTTGACCCTCAAAATGCAATGGTTATTCCTTCTCTGATTAAGCGTGCGCTCGATGGAGAAGACCCTCTTGTTGTCTGGGGAGATGGGACTCCTGTGAGGGATTTTGTCCATGCACGTGATGTTGCAAGAGGAATGATGTTTGCTCTTGAGCAATGCCCCCCGTATCCTATCAACTTAGGAAGTGGAAAGGGATATACAGTCAAGGAAATTGTTGAGATTATCATCAATAATCTGGAGAAAAAACCAAAGATTGTATGGGATACTTCAAAGCCTGCAGGAGATAAGAAGCGTCTGATGGACATCTCACGTGCAACTGCTCTCGAATGGAAGCCTGAAATTTCACTTGAACAAGGCATTAAGGAAGTCATGGACTGGTATAAGAATAATAAGGACACAGTCAATAAACGTTACAATGTCTTCACAGAGAAGAAATTTATCTAACATGTCCACAGTTCTTATTACAGGTTCAAGTAAAGGTCTCGGGGCAGAGCTCGCACGAGTCTTTGCAGAGGCAGGCTGGGATATTATTCTTCACGGCAGAAACATGCAAGATCTTCAAAATATACAGCAGGAACTTTCTCCACACGTTATTGACATCATACAAGGAGATATCCGAGAAACTTCGACAATCGAAGCTATCGAAACAGCAGCAAGGAAATACTCTATTGATGTGTTCATTAACAATGCAGGTATAGGCTCTCAACAAGTCTCATTAGAAAAGATTTCAGACAAAAACATTGATGAAATGCTTCTGACAAATCTCATTTCCCCCATCAAGCTCACTCAGCGGATCTATCGGTTTTTTACAGAAAAAAAATTAGGGACAATCATCAATATTAATTCCATGTCTGGAAGAGAACAGCACCACCTTAGAACATTATATTGCGCAAGTAAGTGGGGTCTACGAGGATTTTCAGACACTTTAAAAAGAGAGGCAAAAGACCAGCATATTCGTGTTCTTGACATTTATCCTACGATGATTAAGACTTCTGCCGCATATCCTGAGGGAATGGAAACAAAAGATGTTGCAAACAAGATTTTCACAACATATCAAAATTCAGAGGCATCAGAACTTGTTATTGATGGAAGGCCTCTAAAAGCAGCTAAGAAAAAAGTTTTGATCTGCGGAGCCACAGGATTTATTGGACGTAACATCGCAGAAGCTTTACTTAGCCGAGAGGACATAGAACTATATGGCACATTTTATAAGACGCTTCCATGGAACCATTCGAAGATAACTTTTCTTCAAGCAGATCTTACTCAGAAAGCAGATATTGAGAAGATCATACCAGGAATGGATATCATTATTCAGGCAGCAGCAACTACTTCAGGGGCAAAAGACATTGTAACACAACCTTATATTCACGTAACTAACAATGCTGTCATGAACTCGCTTATTTTTAGAGCAGCGCATGACTACAAAGTAAAACATGTGGTCTTTTTCAGCTGCAGTGTGATGTACCAGCCTTCTGAAACGCCAGTCAAAGAAACAGATTTCAATGCAAATCATGATCTTGTAAAAAGCTATTTTGGGGTAGGATGGACAAAAGTATATATCGAGAAAATGTGCGAGTTTTATTCGCGTCTGGGAACTACTAAATATACTGTTTTACGCCATTCCAACATCTACGGCCCTCATGATAAATTTGACCTAGATAAATCACACGTCTTTGGCGCGACTATGACAAAAGTTCTCAAACCAAAAGAAGGAAAGATCATCGTTTGGGGAACAGGAGAAGAGGAAAGAGATTTACTCTATGTTTCAGACCTTGTGAACGGAGTAGTTTTAGCATTGGAAAAGCAGCAAGGGCAATTCGGACTCTATAATCTTGGTTATGGAAAATCTCTCCCTATCCGTGAATTAGTAAAGAAGATTGTGGATGCATCGTCAAGTAATCTGAACATTGAATACGATACGTCAAAGCCAACGATTAAGACAATCCTTTCTTTGGACTGTACAAAGGCCAAACAAGAACTAGGCTGGCAACCTTCCATCTCACTTGAGGAAGGCATTCGCAAAACTCTAGAGTGGTATAGGAAAAATATCCTTTCATAATATTTTTATAGCATTAGTATTCTATCTTTTCTTATGGCAAAAATGTTAATTACCGGAGCTTCAGGACAAGTAGGAGGACAGCTTATTAGAAGGTTAAGTCAATTTACTCAGTCTACCGATGAAATTTATTTGCTACAGCACGATACTCATGTAAATACTGATGCAATTGATAGTGACCGCGTGCATCAAACACATATTATCAAAGATTCTGAAATGGCCTTGCAGGGAACCTACAATCTTACACTTCATTTAGCTGCATATCTTAAGACAGCAAATGGAAAAAAGAAAGAATATGAACAGAAATTCGAAGCATCCAATGTTGTTTTAACAGAAAGAGTCAGAGATGTTTCTACAAGAGTCATTATTGTCTCCACTGACCAAGTCTTTAAAGGAGACAGCGCCTACGATTATCAAGAAAGAGAGCCCACAAATCCTCATAAAAACTACTATTCAATCACAAAAGAAAAAGCAGAAAAAATTATTTTAGAAGTAGGAGGAACAATTGTCCGGCTCCAAACCATGCTTGGCGTTCCTCAAAATGCAATTGTAGATCCTGCATATGCTGCTCTTGATGGAGGAAGCTATTTTCCTTTTTGGAATAATCGTTTTGTAAAACCAGCATATTTCGAAGACTTTCTTGCTGCATTTATCAAAATCAAAGAAGACCCTGCACAGCATATCTATCATGTTGCTTGTAGAGGCGAGCCTATTGCTCGTGCAAAATATGCACAAAAAGTCTTGGAAGTGCATCAGCGTCATGATATTCCTTATAAAAATGATCAAATTGCCGAAGAAGCATGTACTACTGATCACCCAATGCGACTCGGACTTGATACTACTTGGACAGAACAGAAATTAGGACTCGTGTTTGTGACTGTTGATGAAGCAATTGAGAGACACGTGCTTGCAACACGAAAGAAAAATAGTTAAAAGATTAAGAAGAAATCAACAATTCAGGTTTCTTTGCTCGCAAGACATGAAGGCGGACAGCATCATCAATGCTGGTAAACGAGGATATTCCCAGGATTTTTCTCGTACGCGCCGTACTCAGACCAAGCCTTCTGGGAAATAACGGATCGTTACACGATTCTTCCTCAATAGAATCATTAACTCTTAAGATATCATTGCTGCGATAAACATCCAAAACTTTCCACGCAAGCTCTGCTCGCGAAAGCGTTCCTTCACTTGCTACATGGTACATTCCTGGTCTGCCGGAGCGGTACAAAAGGTTGAACACTCCAACCACATCATCAATTAATGAAATACCTACGTATTGGTCATTCCAGAAAGGCCATGCTTTTCTTCCTTCAATGCGATTGAATACTTTATCAATAATAAGATTATCAGAAGTTCCTACAGGCACCGAAAAGCGAACATTTGCTCCCGCATGCGCTCCAACAATTTCTTCTGCAATCGCTTTTGTGGTGCCATAATAATTAGTAGCATCAGGAGTATCTGTTTCCATATACAATCCATTTCCATTGCCGCTAAACACACAGTCTGTTGATGCATGAATTACATAGAGGGCACTTCTGCATACTCTTCGTGTCAAATCGATATTGTCTCTTTTAAATCCAGGAAATTCTTCTGGAGTTCTTCCTTTTGAAGTATGAATATTTGCTGCAAGATGAATAGCTGTATCATACTCAGTTGAAGAAGGAAGAGACGTGATAATCTCAATATTTTTTCTGCCGGCAGTCAAAGAAAGATCCACAGGATTGTTATGTTGCAACACAGATACTCTATCTTCAGGAGAAACGATTCTGTCTAGATGTTTCAAAAATCCAAGGCCTGCTTTTCCAGTGATTCCAGATACTCCTGTAAGAAGAACTCTTTGCATCTTGGTGCTGACACGAAAGCATTTAAAAAGATTATGGCGACCTATTATGAAGTTTAGTCCAATATTCTTCAAGAGGTAAAGTGAGAGCATTAAGTTGTTCTACACGCTTTTTAAAAAAGGCAAGGCTGTTTTCTTCATCTCGGGTTTGGGAAGCATCATGCTCATAATCAATAGAGACACTTCCAATATGCGCTCCCTTGTATAACATATCCATGAGAGGCATGACCAAAATATCCCAAGTGTCAGCATATACACTTCCATATTTACTAAAATAAGGAACAATCTCTCTGCGCATAGCGCGAATGCCGAACCAGATATCAAAATCTGTATGCGTCAGGGTTTTCCAGAAAAGATTTGCAAATGGTTCAATATATTGTTGGGCAAGAGGCAAAGAAGAAAGAGATCTTCTTCGTGGTATGACAAGGTCTACTTTTCCCTCTAAGAGCGGCTCTGTCACTTGAGGTATGCTTCTAATAAAATCATGCTTTTCAGGTTCCATCCAAATAATTACTTCTTTTCTCGTATCGAAGGCAGCCTGAAAAGCTTCCCGCCGAGAGTTTCCCATTCCTTTTTCTTTTTGAGGAATCACTTGCACGCCAAGCGCTTTCCATTCTTCAATTCGTGAAGGGAGAGACCCTCCATCAACAGCGATAAAAAGATATTTCTCATTCCCCGCTTTTCTCATTGTTTCTGTAGCGAGGCGCGCACGAACACGATCAGTTTCATTCTCCGAAGGATAATACGTTGTTGTTGTAATAACAATTTTTTCTTTTGCAAACATATAAAATTCTATAGATTTGTCTTTAAATAGTTGCCCTTGAGCATCTCCAAAAACGAGTGCCTATTCAAACCACAGCTTTTAAGCCGTGGTGGCGCATCGTTTTTTTGATTCTATAAGATCGTCAAGTGC
>JBBTBG010000024.1:0-28184 GCA_038043805.1 Nanobdellota archaeon
TCGTTGCATAATTGAGAGCACTTCTCATGCGCTCTTCTGGCGAATTCTCCAGATACTCCTTTGAGAAATCAACTCCTGCTTTTTTTCCAGCTTGAAGAATATCCTTGACTTCTTTTACACTACTCGCGATTCTACGATGTGGCGAGTCTCTAATATGTTCCTCTTTAATAAGCGGAATTTCACTAGCGACTTTTCCCTCTAAAGATTGTTGCTCGACAGCCATAGTCACAGGGAAAGCATACAATGCACTTGCGACAAGGAGATTGTAAAGATTACCTGCTTTTCTCATAGACAGCGTAAGATATCGTTATTTTTAACTGTTTCTATCACCTCTTTCTCCCATTGAGTTTAATCTGTCTTTGGATTATCAAGAACTTTCTCCAAATAATTTACAAGCTTGATGTCTGTAATAATTTTCTTACTCTATTCTCTTTTTTCAAAAAAATAAATCCCCCCACCGAGAGTCGAACTTGGGTGTTCCGGGTTCTGTCATCTTCACGTAACCGTGAAGAGCTGATCGCGCTTCATCTTTATTCCTAAAATGGAAAATCTGCGCCAGTCAAGGAAGTTCATTCCTTTTATATTGACTACAGCCGGACGCTCTACCGTTGAGCTATAGGGGGCTAACGAGAAAACTCTAAGAGTGTATTTAAAAGTTTCCTATGGGAAGTTTGAAATTTCTTCATAAACTCCAAATTATATTCAAGGACAAACCGCTCAATTTTCAAAGTCCTTGACTATTAGAGAATCTTGTGTTTTTGTAAACTTCTCTATGCAACTCTCAACACTGCTGTGGAAAATACGGAGGTCGAATTGCTTCTGAAGGAGGCTGTGCTGCTGCTAGGCGAGCAATAAGACCATCACTTTCTCTCTTCGCTTCATCAATACGTGAGCCAAAATACGTAACAAGTTTGTCAAAAAGTGAATCATATGCTGCTGCATCCTTACGCGAAATAATTCCTGCCCAGCGCTCAGCTGATTTGCAAAAGAGGTCATCTTCTTCTCTATACTTTCCTTCTATTCCGAATTCAATAGCTCTTTCAACCAGTTCAGGTTGTCTGAGAAAATATTCTACCGTTCCTAATCTAAGTTGAAAAGGAGGGGTTTTACACACAAGGTGATGATAAGGAGAGATACCTAGCTGCATCCAGCCGTCTGCCATTGCAAGTTGGCTTAATTCACTATTAGGCTCACCATCAGTTTGTACTTCACTGAGGGCATACGCACCCATCACAGTATCAGGAAGGAGCAAAGGCTTATTTCCTCTTTGTAAGTGGGTAAGATACGACTGAATGCTGTGAACGCGTGCAGCATACTCTGAAGAATCAGTAGCCGCGAGCGTATGGAGTTCACGTGCTGAACGAGCGAACTGTTGGATAGGAATATCTGCATAAGGGTTTTTCATAGCAAGACCACGAAAAACGTGGCTTCTTCCTATAAAAGGTCGGAGCGCTTGAAGGAGTTTAATACGATTAATATTATGGAAGTAATTTGTTCTTTCAAGAGTAGCGGGATTAAGCATCATTGCCTCCGCCATGCTTTCTGAACAAACATGTGTTGCTGCCTGGGTATCTGCCGTAATACGATCATGCTCTTGGTAGGAATTAAGACGGCGGATGAGTGCTCCCCAGTTTCGTACCACTTCTACGACCTCTCCAAACTCTTTTCCTCTAATACGATGTTTCATAACAATGTTCGTCTGTCCTTTCGAGGGGACAGAAGGACCATAGAGTGAGTGAAAGAAGAACGTAGGATTATTTCTTAAGAAATAGTCAAATGCAACTGCTTCAGGAGTTTTTACAGAACACCCTCCACCAAAAATCGTCTGCCTAGAAGCATACTTTGCACTTAGTTGTGCTACATCTGAGATCGCATCTACCGGTACCATAAGCAATATGAGTTCACTCGAACGTACAAGTTCTTTGAGTTCTTTAACTACATGAATACCTTTCGTTCCTAAAGTTGTTTCAAGAGTGCTAATCCTCTCTGGTACATCTGTTACACTCACTTCATGCCCTGCGGCAATGCTATCGTTTGCACAACGACTGCCCATAGCTCCTGCGCCAATAAATCCTATTCTCATACTAGCGGCATCAAATAATGTTATTTAAAATTATGTATAAACAAGAAGCAACAACGATTAAGCTTGAGCAAAAAGATAGTCGCGGGCAAGATCCTTATCAACACCTAATTCCCACTTGTCTAAAGAATTTGGTAGTCCTTGGGGAAATTCTTGTTCGCAGGATTTCACATACTCTTTTATTTTTTCAGCACCATCTGTATCGCTTGTTTTGTAGAAAAAAGGAAGTTGGCGAACATACGCCCCTACTGCTGCTCTTTCTGAAAGAGAATAGATGACAAGTGGTTGCCGTCCAACGAGACATTCTTTACTAAACTTGATGAAATTACTCCACACAATATGTCCTTTAATTCCTTCCTGCATGCTCTCCATACATTGTTCTCTTAAATATCGTTGAAGATAATCTCTTCTATATAGAGGAGAGTTATCAGGAAAGTCTCCATCAAGAATATACAAATCAAATTGTTCACGAGAAAGAATATCGCGACCCATTTCAAAATCAAATGCAAAGGTGACACGTGAAAGGAGATTATCAATGTCTGCGTTTGGAGTATGGCGCGTTGAACAAAGCCAGTGCATAAAATCAGGATTATCTTCAAGCCAAAAAATGCGAGAATATTTGAAAGTCATATAAGAAGAGAGTAAATACTTACTTTATAAATTCTTAGACTAGAAGGTTGCTTGACTGAGAGATTTAGATGTATAAGCATGATAACAAAGAAGTCTGCCAAGAATCTCAGATCCAGAATAAGGAATGTCAATCTGGATATTATAGGTCTGAGCGATTGCATGATTATACGGGATAAGATCCTTATTTAGACCTTCAGTAAATACTACTTCTTCTTTCATTCCATCAAAGAGTAGCATCTTTTGTGCAACGCGTGAAATGCTATCGACCATAAAAGGAGAGGGTTGTATGTCAATCACACTTTCACGATGTTCTAGACCTCTTGTTAACGCGTTAAAATACAAGTCGATTCTTCGCAAATACCTTGCTTCAAAACCAAATCTACATCCTGCAGTATCAATATCTTCATCAAGAGCATACTGCCCTGCTCGTGCAAAGTCGCGAAAGCTTTGCGTCCGGATTCTCTCAGCAATATCTTGATGATAGTCTTTAAGAATGCCATGCCAAAATTGTAAGGTAGAGAAACAAGCTCCAAGAGGTGCGCCGTAGAGATGGGCAAGCACACGATTCTGTCGAAGTGCAGGTTCAGATAAACAAGGCTCTTTTTGAGGCTTGATACATTCTCCACAAAGGGAATCAAGACCTCCAGTAATCTCAATAGCACTAATGGTATTTTTAGATGTAGGAAGCATAGATTCATAGACCACATTCTGTCGTGCACGCATCTCTGGAGTATATCCGAAAATATGTTCGGCTTGAGGAATGCCTTGCTGTTTCGCACTATGAAACAGATCGATTCGATGGACATGCTGAGGTCGTAGTTTTACTAACATACTATTTGGCGCGAAAAAGGCCTATAAAGAAGTTTGTTGTAGTAAATAACTACGACAAAGAAAGATTTATATACAGATTAAAGTACATAAGGAAATGAGAGAAGTTTTACGTGAAATTGGATTAAGTGATAATGAAGTCTCCATTTATCTTTCCTTGCTAGAACTCGGAGAAGTCTTGGCTTCAAGAATTGGAGAAAAAGCAAGGATGAACAGGACGCAAACATATGACATTTTGGAAAGTCTAATTGCTAAGGGATTAGTTTCCTATGTTATTAAAGAAAATAGGAAATATTTTAGTGCAGTAACTCCAGAAAGAATAGAAGAATATCTTCAGGAAAAAAAGAAAGCAATACAAGAGCAGGAGAAGAAGTTAAAGGGCATCCTTCCAAGATTAATAGGCCTGCAAAAATCAGCAAAGACACAGACAAAGGCAGAAATTTATCATGGAAAAGAAGGAATTAAAACAGTCTATAGTGATATTCTCAGAAATGCCAAGGAATACTATCTTCTTGGAGGTACAGGGAAGATAGCAGAAATTCTCGAGTTTTATTTCTTGCACCATGAAAAAGAAAGAATTCAGAAAAAGATAAAACTACGCGCATTATTCAATTCATCTATGAAAAATTTACCTATTGCTACTCAAAGAAAGTTCTTTGAAGCGCGATTTTTACCAGATCAATTCTCTTCACCCATTCCTATACTGATCTATAACAATAAAGTCGTAAGTATTATCTGGTCAGAACCTCTCGCAATTGTTATAGAAAACAAGGAAGTAGCCCAGACATATAGTCAATATTTTGAATTACTGTGGAAGCAAGCCAGTTCTTAAAAGTTACTCACTCATGCTCGTTGTCTCATTCACAAAGAAAGTTCTATTAGACGTGACTTCTTCAGTCTTCCCATCACGCTCGAAGATCGTAACAGCTGAGGGTAGTTCAAAGCGCCCAACAACTTTGATCTTTGAGTAGACAATATATGAAAAGACGCGCTCTTCTCCTGCATTGAGGCGCTGCACTTTCCAGATGAGTCTACGTGTTGAATGGTCAATCGTATCAGGTTTTATTCCAAAACGATCATATAAGACGGTCATTCCAGGAAGTCGGTCAATGATTTGAAGATTCTCAACATACTTGTTTGCTTTCAAATGTAATCGCACTTTGAGTGCAAACTCTCCGCCACGCGTCCTGACAAACGAGACTCGCTTATGTAGAGTCACATGTGTGCGTAATATCATTCTAACAAAAACAGCAATCACAATGATAAGGAGAAGGAAGATCAAAGGCATAGTGTAGTTAGTAGTGGATGTTACTGT
This sequence comes from Nanobdellota archaeon, assembly GCA_038043805.1. GTDB lineage: Archaea > Nanobdellota > Nanobdellia > Pacearchaeales > GW2011-AR1 > VGKP01. Next base: position 4,854 of record JBBTBG010000024.1, read on the forward strand.
AAATGAAGACGCAGGATCTAATTGCTTCTCCCAAGTATAGCTGACAAAAAGTCCGCTCCGTGTGGAGGTCTGGGGCTCAACCGAGAACAGAGTGAACAGGCGTGAAATAACATCTTTACTCATGGTAATACTAACTGTTTCAGGGACATTTCCATCATTCGTCTTAGTGACTGTTGTTTTTCGTACTATAGCTCCTTCACTTGAGGTAGTCTCAGAGACGTCTTTTTTCTCAACGTAGTTTAAGACTCCTTCCCAATGCTGCTTGGCTCCTTGAAGTTCAGCATCAGCATTCAGAATATACGATCCTGCAGCAAGGTTTTTTACAACATCATGATCGAAGGGAACACGTAGCCTCACTGTTTCATACGGCTTAAAGGATATTTTTCGAGTAGCATCAAAAAAAGGTGAAGAGAGTCGCAAAGATAAATCTTGAATATGGGTGTTTTCATTATTTTCTACAAGAATAACTGCATCACTATCATTCGGGCTTAAACGCTCGGCGCTAATTTTAATAATCTCTTTCAAAGGAACAACTTTCACACGAATTTTATCGCTAAAGATTCCAGAACGTTCTCCCTTTATTTGGTACTCAAATGTTAAAAATCCAGAGTTTTTTCGTAATCCTACTGGAGGATACGCACGCACTTCAAGAGTAGTAGTGCCATTAGGCAAATTGAAAAAGCGGTCAGGAGTCATAGGTATTCCAACAAGAGTATATATTTGGGCGCTTTCTTCCTGGACAGGATTGTTAATTGTAAAATCAAAGACAGCAGGATTAGTAAGCTCGGCAATCAAAACAGAGCCCTTATCAACTTTTTCAACACTTAACGCAGCGACTGCATGAAGGAACAGTATTCCTATAAAGATAATCGCCACTATTGTCACACTTCTTTTCATACTTGCAAAACACTGTCTGATTATATAAATATTTGCGTGATGTATTTGTACTTTTCTCCGACGATAAATCAACGGCAAAATACGTAGTTTATCACCGTTATGTTTAAATAGACAACAACAGACAAAAGGACATGGCACTTGTGGAAAGAACTGAAAAAAGATACGCATTAGATGGGGTCGTCGTTCAAGAAACAGGCAAGAAAGATCCTGAAAGAGTTTTTGGGTCAGGGGCTCATCTTCTTGTCAGTCATTCTAATGAACATGGAGAATTCAGCAATCTTAAGCTTCCAAGAGCCGCAGATTTTCCTTCAGGAAGAGAGATTTCAGGCAGAATTCAGCAGGTTTTCTTACATAGGACTGATGTTGAAAGCCCGTATTACGGGCCAGATGCCACAATAACTTTGCCCTATGATATAGTTTCAGCTTTGCCTTTATTAGTAGGAGTCAGAGTTGTTCAATTGACACAGTATGAGTCTGTTTTAGCACAGTGAAGAACCCTATGGCAAGACCATAGGGAATCGAGAAACAAAATAACATAGCAAAGACAAACAAGAGATAATTATCTTCCGCAACGATTGATATGTGCAGTATAAGAGTTAACAATGTATTTTTGTACAGAGTGTTTTATCTCCGTGGCAAGACCACAGAGTATTAATCAAGAATAAAAAGATCTCCTCTACCAATACGTAGATGAACTTCTTCCTAATTAACTACAGAATCAATGTTATCTCTTTCCAGTCAGTTCTAAAAACGCTTTAAGTTCTTCTTTATAGTCCTGGACATCTTTAATAATTCTCTCTTTGACATCCTCTAAGCGCTTGGGAATAATGTACTTATTATAAACATCTCGTAAAAACCTATTAAAGGGAGACGACTCCCAATTGCTCTCAGGGTCCCTAAAAATTGCTGCTTTAATTTCCATAGTTATTTTACCTTTGTTCATTTTTCTCTTTTTCCCATCAATTTCAACTTCTACATCTTTAAGACCTTCTACATCGAATTCCACTTTCCACCCTGTTTTTAAGTAATCTGAAATTTGTTTAGTGACTTTCCATTCAATAGCTATATCGCGCGCGTCTCCACTGACTTTTTCCGCATATTTTTCCTCTGCAACACCATAATCTTCATCTTTAAGCCAACTATGTGCATACTTATAAAAATCAGAAAAGCTGAAAACACCTGAATGGGATATTTTCTCCTTGATAATTTCCTCTTTCTCGACCATAGGTAGTATTCTCAAGAAAAAGTTATATTTAAACCTTTATAATGGACTCAGAAGAAGAGAGTTACTTTAAATCCTACGCTAAAATCTTTTTTCTGATAAATTTCCTTTCTCCCAAACATCTTCTTTAAATCACCTTCTTCAATAGAATCTAAATCGCAGACGCTCATTTTAATTTTTTTATTCCCAGTTTTTATTTCAGAATATTTTTGGTATTTACTATCGAGCCAAGCTATACTTTGATCGACAAATTCCCAAAAAAGAGAAGGATCTCGACCATGCAATATCGCGGAAGAAGTATATGTATTGCCTTTAGGATCCGTCTGAGTTATATAACGATCAAAATCAGTAAAAAGAGGCTTTTGGTGAAAATCTTCTAGAGGAGTATCAATTAAAAAAAGAGAACAAGAGCTCTTTTGAAGGAGGAAAAAGTCAAGAGTATCACCAGAACGCCTTAAAGAAAGCTTATCTCCAGGCTCAGATTTTTTTAACGCAACCTCTAGTGTGAGGGGGGAAGGAATAAACATCCCCGATCCAGAGCCAAAAAATTCTTCTGGTGGCAAGTCTTCATCTACAGGTATTTCAAAAACTCTTTCTTTACAAGCTGTATTTTCTCCGTTACAGATAGGGCAAGGGAGCTGAGTTTTCACAACAGACTTTTCCACGCAGCGAAAATCAGTCACTCTTTTTATCACAGGGTCGCAGACATTGGTAAAAGTAAATGTTCCAAACCATCTATTAAGGCGTACGGTCCCGGGAATTGTTGAGAAAATGCCATAATTGGAATCAGTACATGAAAAGGTATCTTCAATAAATGTAGTGTCCTTAACACTAAAATCATATTCAGCATATCCTAAAATCTGTAAAGATTGGAAAGAAAAGACAATTAAAAGAAGAGAGATAACAATAAGTCCTAAAAGAACAAAGGTATGTTTTGGGCCATTTTTCATTGTTCTTTAAATGGAATGCTATATTAAAATATATGCTATTCATACTTATCAAGAGCAACTTCCAGCCGGTTATTGTCATTATGTATTTCTCTGGAAGGAATATATTGCTCAACAACAAATGAAAAGAGAATAGCATCTTTAGGAACTTGCATGTTTTTCACATGAAGGAGTCTCATTGCCCCAATAGGTAGCCCATTCTCCGTTAAACTAAAACTCTTAAGAAACGTTCCTCCTGAATACACACTTAAGTTTGCAGAAAGCACAGAAACGAATCCTCTATTGCTTACATTAGCTGCAAAAGAAAGCGTGTTGCCAATTCTACTTACACTTACTGCATCCAGTACAAGGTCAGGTGCAGAAGGAATACGATACAAGCGGTTGATCTCATCAATAATGGACTCATCGAGCTGCTGACTACACGAGCTAACAGGATACATAATACTTTCAGGATCTGATGTATGATTGAATCCTAAAGCATGAAGTAATTCATGGAGTGCAATCTTAGGCTGAGAACAGCGATCGCTTCGATACAATGAAATTTTGCTTTGAAGTATAATATAGAATGAACTAATATTGATTAATTCATTCGGCCCACCTTCTCCCGCAACAAAGTGCCGAGATTGGTCGGGAGCAGGAGCGACTTCAGAACAAAGAACACGAATACTGGGGGTCTTTCCCTCGAGTGCAGGAGAAAAACGCAATATAGTTCTAGAAGAAAGAAGAGAAAAAGCTCCTAAAATATTTTCTTCTTTTTTTCTATCACAAGCAGGGTCAAGGACATATGTCAACTCACTATCAGGAAAACGAATATTAGGATAGAATTGCTGAACAGGGCTGAATGATTTCTCAGAAAAATCAGATCCTTGAATGTATTCAGGCGCTCTACTTTCGTAGCCTTCATAAACAGTCGTATCGGGAGCGGTGACAAGAAATACTAAAAAAGCGCCTAATCCAATAACAACAAAGAAGAGAAGAAGAATAATGAGGTCAAGCACTTTCATCTTCAATAGAGAACAAAGGAATTTATAAAGGTGTGCCGTCTCTTTTGAGTATGCTTCAACCTCATTTTACTTTTTTGGAACATACAGCAGATATCAAAATTAAAATTACAGGAAGTACACTAAATGAAATCTTTGAGCATGCTGTGCAAGCAATAGCACATTACACTAATTCTGGCTCCCCCATTACGAGTAAAAAAGGTAAAGTCATAGAAGTGCAGGGCACTGATACTCAATCTCTACTCGCAAATTTTATCGATGAATTGTTGTATCAGATTGATGCAGAACACTTTGTCACGGCAAAAGCAAGCGTTTTGCTGCGTGGCAATAACCTTAAGGCAGAGATTTTCGGAGATGACACAAAAAACTATCATCTCACCCACATTAAAGCAGCAACGTATGCTGACATGGAAATAACAAAAAAGAAATCGGGCTGGGAAGCGATTGTTGTGTTAGATGTCTAAGAGTGAGAATGAAAACACCTATCTTAAAGCTTTCTATATGTAACTACTATCAAGAGACATCTAAATAGAAATATTTAAATAGGCAATATACTACTAAAAAGCATGCAAAAAGCATTCAATAAAATGAAACAATTCTTATCTCTTCTTCCTCTAGCAACAGCTCTTTTTTATACTCAACCAGTAAAAGCTGCAGAAATTACTATCCCTCTTCGTAATCAAGTTTCTACACAAAAGACACAGGTAGGGAATCTTCCTCTTGAACAGCGCATTATTCAGCAGATGCCTCAGGAAGAGAAAGCAGCATCACAAGCGCTCTCTACATCTTATAACATTGTGGAGGAAAATGGAAAGCTCTATGCATTAGCAGAGAGAAACGGACAGGAATTCTTCAAGCGTGAAGTAAAGCCAGAAGTAGCCGATACCATTAAACGCCTCCGTCAGCCTTCTACATTCATTTCCAGCAATTTCTGGGATGTCGAATATGTATTTGATCCCAAAATTCAAGCTACTGACCATGATCTCCTCATAAAGCTTAATGGTAAAGCGCCTACTCAATTCAAACATACTCCGGCAACTCTCGCGCAGGCAAAAGAGACACTCGTAAAAGCAGGCCCCAACGCAAAATCCTTCTTGCAAGCCATCAACTCCCTCTCTCATGAAAAAGAAGGCGCTGATCTTGTACACGCAGGCATTTTCTACCTTGCAAATATGAAGAGTCATGGCTATGATTTAAGAACACCTCAAGGAATGAATCATATTCCTGATACTGCAACATTTACAGTTAAAGGCTTTTACGAAAACGCTCTTTATGCTCACAGAGCCTGGAAAGAATTTTCTTGGGGAAGAGAAGTACCAAGAGAAGAATTTCTCCAAACACTTCTTCCTGCTCGCGCAACGCAGGAACCATTACCTCAAACACGCAGGCTCATATATGAAGCACTAAAACCTACTGCAAGCAAGTTAAAAACAGCTGAAGAAGCTCTAAGATTTGTCAACCAAATCTCTTTTGCGACAGTCAAATACGAGCCAACAGCATTTGAAGATCGCTCTTCTCAATTAAGATTCCTCTCTTGTGGAGGTCGCTGCGAAGATCAAACTGACCAAATGGTTGAGTTGGGAACAGCAATAGGCCTTCCTGTCGTATCTGTCAGTGTACCTTGGTGGGGTAATGCAAATGACAACCACGTCTGGGCGGGCGTTCAGACTCCAGAAAGAACCCTTTCAGTCAATTCAGGAGATCCAGCTCGTGAAGAAAGGCTGGACTTTAATTATAATTCTTCTGCCCCAAAGGTTTTTATTCATTCAGCATTTAGTGCTCGTAAAGACGCTACTCCTAAATTTACAACTACAACAGACCTCACAGTTCCTGCATCAAATCTAGAAGGAAAGGCAGGACTCTTTGTCTTCAATTATGGTTCCCCTAGAGAAGTAGATTCAGCAGAATCACAGAATGGAAAGATATCATTCAAAAATGTAGGAAATAATAATATCCTCTATATCGTAGGGAGAGCACAGAACGGAAAAGTTGAACAGTTGACAGATCCTTTTCTCGTAACACCAAAAGGACCAACAACTTTTTACTCTACACACCCTCATCAAGCAAAAAATCATGGAATGTATAGAGTAACAGGGGAAGATATTAAGCAGCCACTCGAGCCCACAGGGCATGTAATCGCAGCATGGTATGACGGCAAATATATTCCGATGAATCCAGGCAATCCCTTGCCAGCTCGAGGAGAAGAAGGCAAAAGATATCTGGAAAATGTGCATCTCGCTCCTAATGTTATTTACCATATTTTCAGAGTGGAAAACAATCAAGGAGCACCTCATGGTCGCCCTTTCGTCATTGAAAACGGAAAAGTTGTTGCACATTAATATGACTAAACGATTTTCTAAAAAGCTTGAATCTCTTGCCCTTGTAGGTATTCTTGCATATTCATCTCTGGTAGGAAAAGCAGAACAATCTACAAACGAACCGTCAAAAACACAGACTTCTTCTAATCAAGCAACTTCATCTTATCGAGAACCTCTTCCTCTCAAAGATTATAGCAAAGTTCAGGAAGTATTTCAAAGAGAAGGTGTTTTTGCAACTGCCCAGAATGGAAAACCTATTCTTGCGACTTTCGGAGTCGGACCCTGTGTTGCAATTACAGGTCATTCTAAGGAACTACAAAGAGGGTTTATTGTTCATTATGATGCGCTCACAGACAAAGATCTCAGAACAAAAAGAGAACACTGGATTCCCAAAAGTCTGGGCATTGCAGCATATTGGGGAGGACACGGCACGACCAACAAGGTAACATATGATATCAGAATAATTCAAGGACAACCAGAAACCAATCTTCTCTATGGTATTAAGGCGTTTATAGGTCAGGTGAATTCGTTGGGGCACAATGTTCAATTCAAGATTGTTGAGGAAGATACAAATACATTTTCTTCAAATGCAAAAAACATTGCTCTTGATGTCAAAACGGGAAAAACTTTTTCATATAATGCGCGAGAAAATCTTTCGAGAGGTCAATTTGATGAGAATTATGAACTTAGAGAAAACCTCCGCATGATAAGATTACAACTACCCACCCCTCTTGATTGGAAAATCGATCCCATTCTGACTAAAGGGGCAAAAGAGTAACAACTATATTTTCTTCATTGCTTCAGTCATAAAAGCATATTTATGCTCTTGGTAAGCAAAAAACAATTCATAAGAAGATACATAATCGGGAAAAGTCTTCTGAAGACCATTAAGAATCGCGTGAATTTCATCTTGAGAATGGTTGATGACATAGAGTAAATAATCCCATTCTCCAAAAACTTCAGTCGCCCACAACACATTTAAATCATTGTTTAAATAATTTTTAAATTCCAAGTCTTCTTTCGAAGAACGTTTCGCTTTCATCAAAACAGCTTGCACGGAATATGATAGAGCATCAAAATTAATAACTGGTCTAAATTCTTTAATATAATCTCCACGAATTAACTTTTTGATACGATAAGAAACTGCATCACTGCTTAATTGAGTTTTTTTTCCAAGCTCAGATAAGCTAAGATGTGCATCTTGTGAAAGTAGATAGAGCAAGACCAAGTCTTTTTCATCTGCAATATAACTTTGCGTAGGCAGTGTAAATTGTTTTGAAAAAGAAGGATCATTGCGTATATGTCTAATTACTGGCAACTTCTCGCTCTGCAATTCAGGAAGTACAGAAGCCTTGACTGTTGAAAGAATAATAACTGGGATTACATTTTTAAGAGAAAGTCCTTCAGTAAGAAAAAGAAAATGATTTTGTGCTTCACTAGGCGATCGAGCCATGATAGAAAGTTCGTGCGTCGTGCGCCCACTATATGTTATCAATGCATTGACCATTCCACTAGAAAGTGCGCGTTCACGAAGTATCTTCTCTGCTTCTCCAGAGTGTAAAGCAAAAAAATAATGATACGATTGATATCCAAGTGCTTGGATATTAACTACCGTCCTAGATCCTGCAATGACGTGCGCTTTCTCCATCACTTTAATTCGATATTCTACTGATTGTCGCGATAACCGCAACAGCTGTGCAATCTTAGCAAGAGGTAAACGCACATTTCTACATAAAAGTGCTAGTATTTTACGATCATAGGCATGAAAAACAACCTTTTTTCCAGATTCTTCAGATTGTAAGACTTTCATTCCAGCTAAAAACGTATTTTATTTATATATTTTTCGGTTATTTGCTAAAAAATGACTAAATGCTCTTATATATCTCGCTGTCTTTTAACAGGTATGACGCACAACAACACAACAGCAGAATACAAAGCAACACTCATGGCTGAGAACGCGAGATACCTTTTAGGAATGCTCTTACCCACGCTTACTGATGAGCAGCAGAAAGCACTTTACGATGGAAAAAATGATCGTCCAATTACAGCAGAAGGTGTTGCATCAAATCTGGAATGTATTCTTCTTCCTCATCTTCAACATCCAGTATTACTCGTTAAATCTCAAGGGAAAGAGGTGCGAGGTCTTGTGTTTGAGCACCTGCATGAGAAAATGTTTGAAGGAATAAGAGTTCATGAACTTTCTTCAGGAGTTGCCCAAGAATATTTTGACCTCTATCATAATCCAGATTGCCTTCTCTTCATGGAGGAAAAATCATGAAACTAACATTTTGGGGTGTTCGCGGCTCAATTCCCACACCAGGAAAGAGCACAATAGAATACGGTGGTAACACAACATGTATGGAAGTGCGCTCAAAACAAGGCGACATTTACATTGTTGACGCTGGTTCAGGCATTCGCGAACTTGGCAATACTCTGATGTCTGAATTCAGAGGAAAAGTCAAAGCAAATCTCTTCATCACACACGATCACTGGGACCACATTCATGGATTTCCCTTCTTTACACCAGCATATGTTCCAGGATGTGAAATTAAAGTATATAGTGGAGATAAGAATCTTGCAAAAAAGATAAAAAGGGGAACACTTGAAGACATTGCATCTGGAGATACTGAAGTATTTACAAAAGAAGAAAGAACCAATCATACCAAAGACACCTTTGCAGGGCAGCAGGATGTGAATAGAGGATACTTTCCCATCACAATAGACCAAATGGGCTCGCGCTTATCTTTCAATGACCTTAAGCAGTACGAGTTACTAATCAATGGATTGAATGTGAGTTACATGGTTCATAGCGCGCATCCAGGAGGCATGTTCTCGTATCAAATGAGTGAATATGGGAAGCGCATTGTCTTCGCAGGAGATTATGAGCACGATGGTAAAGATTATGGAAATTTCGGAGAAAACGATCAAAGTATGATTGCTTGGGCACGCAATGCAGACGCTCTTGTTATCGACGCACAATACACACCGGAAGAATACGAAAAAAAGAAAGGCTGGGGACATTCACAGATTGAACGGATTTGTGAACTTGCAGCCGCAGCAAATGTCGAAAAAGTCTACATCACACATCACGACCCAGTACATACTGATGAAATACTCAAGACAATGGAAACACGTGCACAAAACTATATGAGAAATACCCTGCATTCAGAAATTCCCATATACTTTGCTCGTGAAGGCATGAGTGTGGAGGTATGAGATGGTATTCAAAAGCATTGGTTACAATAGTTCAGGAGATTACTCGCCTCGCCCAGCATACACTCCACCACCTCAGCCCACTCCTAGTTCTTCTTATCAGACACAACAAAAAAGTCAACAAGGAAAACTTATCGCATCTGTGGGAAGAGAACGTATTCTCTCTGTCGAACGCATATATAATATAGATAATGATTTACTTGGTTACAATCTTTCTGGTGGAAAGGTGCTTCTTCGCGTGCCAAAAAACGACAAAAAATTTGATCATTTTATTTCCCTACCTTTTACTAAAGGCGTCACAGAAAGAGAAACAGGAAGAACAATGCTCATCTTAGGAAGCAATGCGCATCATGTTGAAGCAATGCAATCTCAGTTTGAAGGTGTACTCTGGACAAAAAATGATGAAGAAGAAGTAAAAAGATTTGGTAATACCATTAGATGGATCAATGTCGGGGACACGAAAAATGGTTTTGTAGGTATTGACTATAATCAACAAGCGCCAGAAGATGCAGGTGTCGCCAGAACTTCCAAAGACATCCAATTTCTCGCAAGTACTCTGCTTGACTATGGTTATGATGCACAGAAACGTCTCTTTATTCTCAAACCACCATATATTCAAGAACGTCCTGAGGGAAAAGCTTTACGAAGAGAAGGCCTAGAGCATCTCACACAAATAGCAAAAGCTGATACAAGCAGACTCTCAAAACTCCTCAGAGATAAATCTTTTGATATTGAAATAGAAGAGGTAAAAGCTTAGATTTTCAGATTCATAATAAATCATGTGGTTTTATACTACAATAATCTTCTTAAGTAGAAGACAATAATCAAAAATACTATGATATCTGCAGGATCAATAACCTATGTACTCACAACATTTCATGCAATAGAAGAATTCGATGATCCTAAATATAATGACTACTCTGTTAAAAATAGTGATCCTAAACTACAGAGGATATTAAGTCCAAGAGACATGGATCCTTCATTGCGCAATGCCTCGCCAAAGCAAGTGCTTGACTTCATAGTAGATCATGGTGGGACATTAAGAAAAGAACATAGTACCATTTCTTGCGTACGCGCATTTTATAGGGCATCTCATCAAGATTGTAAGTTTGTAAGCGCTAGATTCGCAAGAGAAATGCTCTTAGAAGAGTATGTTGCACTAGGAAAGCCAGAGAGTTTCACACTTCATCTTGCTATAGAGACACCTGCAGAAGGAAAGTAATTGATAGAGAGCTTTGAATAACTCTCCAATTTTGAAGTTATTCGAGGGTTTTCAAAGCGGTTCGATAGAGGACTTTTGGGTTTTTCAAAGTCCTCTATATTCAAAAAAAGCTTTTGGGAAAGCAACCACTATCTTCTTAAACTCTTGTCCACTTAAATAAAAATGGTAAAGAAAATCGCAGAAAACATCTGGCAAATAGAGAAAGAAGGAAAAATGTTAGTTCCAGGAAAAATATTTGCATCCGAAGCATTAATGAAAAATATCCAGAAAGAAAATAAAACACTAGAACAAGTTAAGAATGTTGCACAATTACATGGCATTGTGGGTGAGTCCATTGCGATGCCGGACGCTCACCAAGGCTACGGATTTTGCATTGGCGGCGTCGCAGCTTTCGATCTTGAGAAAGGAATTATTTCTCCAGGAGGTGTCGGGTATGATATCAATTGCGGCGTCCGTTTACTTATAACTTCATTACAACGAGAAGAATTTCTTGCTAAACGCAATGAACTAATAACACAAATCGCGCGTGACGTTCCCTCTGGTGTAGGTAGAGAAAGCGAATTTAAATTTGAAGATAAAGAACTAAATCAAGTCTTGGAAAAAGGTGTTGCTTGGGCAGTCGAGAAAGGATATGCAACAAAAGAAGACGAAAAAAGAATTGAAGATAACGGCTGCATTGTAGGAGCAGATGCAAATAAAGTCTCACTAAGAGCAAAAGCTAGAGGCAGAAGTCAACTCGGATCACTCGGTTCAGGAAATCATTTTCTAGAAATTCAGGAAGTTGAAAGCATCTTTGACAAAGAGACTGCAAAGGCATTTGGCCTTAAAATAGGGCAGATTGTCGTCATGATTCATTCAGGAAGCCGAGGTTTAGGCCATCAAGTAGCATCAGATTACATCATGAAAATGGAAAAACAACATGGATGGAAAGATCTTCCAGATAGAGAGCTCATCTGTGCGCCTATAAATTCTCCTTTAGGAAAAGAGTATCGCTCTGCGATGGCAGCGGCAGCAAATTTCGCATTCGTCAATCGCCAATTGATTACTTATCAGATCAGAAAGAGTTTCGCAAAATATTTTCCCAAAGCAAAAATCGATCTCCTCTATGATATTGCACATAACATCGCAAAATTTGAAGAGCACGTTATAGAAGGTAAAAAACAAGAAGTCTGCGTTCATCGTAAGGGGGCCACGCGTTCATTCGGCCCTGGAAGAAAAGAAATTCCAACACTCTATCGTTCTATAGGGTGCCCCATTTTCATTCCAGGCAGCATGGGCACTTTCTCTTACGTTCTTGTTGGAACAAAAAAAGCAGAAGAGCTTTCTTTTGGCAGCACAGCACACGGAGCAGGTCGTGTGCTCTCACGAACATATGCTATCAAAAATTTCACTCCAGAACAAATAGAAAAAGAACTTGCCATTCAAAATGTCATTATAAAGGCAGGTAGCAGAAAAGGCATAGTCGAAGAAGCTCCAGCAGCTTACAAAGATGTCAATGAGGTCGTGCGCGTCTCAGATGAACTTGGAATAGGTAAGATGGTCGCTCGCCTTAAACCATTAGCTGTTGTGAAGGGGTAGTTCTAAGTAACTACTTGATAGTAACATTTATAAATCATATTTTTATCATAAATCTATGTTAGGTTTATCGCACTCTCTACAGTTAGCACAATCGCTTCCTACGAGTTCTCACTTTATCTTGCAAGTTTCTGATGACTCTCTTGAAGATCTACTATAGTGCAGGACTTAAAATTTTGAACAGATCTTTTAAGTCCCGCGAATATACTAACAGACAATCCTGTTTAATTATTTGAGTCCGTTAGTATAGAAGAGGCATTAGCAGATATAAAAGCACACAAAGCTAATAGTGGCTCTAAAGGGAATAATGGAAACTTTTTCGATACTGCTGCTTTTTCGAGTGCCTGTAGAGAATATGGTCAACCTAGAAGTATCGCGCCAGCCTACAAGGCAACGTTAAACGATAACGGGATAGACATGGTAAGCTTACGCGACTTTAGTGGAATAAATCGCGTATTAGCAATGTTCCAAACAACGCCAGATGAATCTCTGAAATTAGAAAAAGGAAACTCTAATACGATAACATCTCCCTTTACAAGTCCTTCCATGCTTCATCCTCTTTCTTAGTAAGCCAGGTTTTTGCAAAAGACTTCTCAGATAAAATTGCATGTTCTGGAATACTTTTCTTGAGAATAATTTCGTCATCTTTTCTTATCACTATCAGCTTGTCTCCCTCAGAAATATCTTTTCTCATTTCCAGAGGTATCACTATTTGTCCTCGTGAACTCATCTTTGTTGTATCGATCTGCATAAATAAGATTAATCTTATTTATATTTAAATCTTTCGTTACTTACTTCTTTTATCATGCAGGCTTTTATAGAACGTCAAAAATTTTGAACTGAAAGAAAATACTTAATTATTAGGTTATCTGTTATAATTATCTATTCAAAGGAGCTCTAGACTCATACATCTTAGGATGATCTCTCTGCTCTAATGCCTGCATGTTTTTTACTCTCTGAACAAGACCTTCCCAAGTAAAATCTTTCTCAAGAGTTTCAATATCGGAATGGTAAATAAATCCAAAAGGGTGTCTTCCTGCATCACGTATGCGTTGATTTATATCTCCCCACGTATCCACATAAATTTCGCGTGCACGATCAGTTTCACCCTCAACAATCATTTGAGGAATAGTATTAGTAAGAGAGGTCCATTCCTTGACAGTATTACGATCCATACGATACACTCCAAAGGTTATAGCTCCCAAAGCAAGAACTCCAAGACCCACACCTAAAACAGCCATATTTCGTTTAGCTTTTTGATAAACATCCATATATACTTATGAAAAAAGAAGTATTTAAATCTTTCTATTGTTACCTTTAGGTAGTGATTACAAAAAGGTTTATATATGCTCATTTCGCAGTGCAAAGATGCAACTTCAGAGAATAGAAAGAATAATGCGTGAAATTTTAGCAGAAAGAGAACAATACCTTCAAAAGGAATTCCAACAGCATTATAACGTCGCAGCTGTACTTCTTTATGGGAGCAGAGTCAGGGGAGACAATCGTCCTGACAGCGACATAGATTTTAGGCTTATAGGGCGAACGGACAGAACAACTAATGTTGACAATTTTAAATATCTTCTTAAAAACGGATTGTATAGAGCAGGAGCCAGAAAACTAACATTAGACTGCTTTGACGTACATCTTATTTCGACAAATTTTAAGGAGATGATATTCTCTCAAGAGGGAGTTATGAAAGGACATTATCGCATCGTAACACCCTTCAAGGACATTAGAAAATTTATTGAAAGGAGCGCAAAAATAGATGAACATAGGTAAAGTAATATACACAGGAATTACAGCATTTTCTTTAGTTGGAGCAGCATTAACTGTTCAGGCAGAAACACTCGAACAACAATTGATGAGACACGAAGGATTTCGTTCTTTCGCCTATAAAGACCGAAACGGATACACGATAGGCATAGGAACACATCTTGGAAAAACTCAAGCAAGACAGCACGAAGCAGAACTTGCACGTTTAGGCTTGAGTTACGATAAACTTATCAGAAAAGAACAAGGCGTTTCTCTTAAGCAAGCGCTCTGGCTTCGCGATCAAGATATTGCCAAGGCAAGAAAAGATGCTCCTAAAGCGATTAAAAATTATAGCGAGCAACCACAGGAAGTGCAAGAAGTTGTAGCAAATATGATTTACAATATGGGTCTTGCAGGATTTCAAGAATTCAAAAGATTGCGCCATCGTATCGAAACACACAATTATACAATGGCTGCCGAAGCAATAAAGCGCTCAGATTTTTACAAAGACAAAGGTACGCACAGGCGCGCAGAAGAATTGCGTCAGCAAATACTCAAGGCAGCGGGAAAATACAAGTAAAGTTCAAGGATTGTAAATAAATTTCCCAACTTCTTTCTTCGCTTTTTCCCTCTTCTTCTGGTGCTCTTTCAGAAAAGAATTGATTTTTTCAATGGCGATTGCCTTTAATTCTCCAGATAATAATTTTCCAGAGCGATAATCTCCTTCTATTTTAGCAAGTTTTTTATCATCTTCTTCAAAGAGATATTTCAGATATTGAAACGAAACATCTATATCAGGATTGCCTCCAAGTTTTCTATGTTCTTCAAGTGTGTCTTTTCCTCCAGAAAAAGCATACTTATTGATTTTTTTCTTAACTGCTTCAGGAGTATCGGTCAGAAGAATGGCTTGCTCACCTGAAGAAGAAGACATCTTTCCTTCAGCACCTGTAAGAGGAGGGAGAAACGAACACTGGATGGATGCAGGCTTGTAATGTCCTAGTTTTGGGAGAATATCACGTGTGAGTCTAAAATGAGGATCTTGGTCAATTGCATGAGGTATCAGGCACGGAATTTCTTTTTTGGCGATTACAGAAGGCAAAAAGGCAGGAACCGCTTGCATAGAGGTGTAAAACAGTGAGCCTACATTCGTTTGTTCAGTAAAGCCAAACGATGATCGTACCATGGAGAACGTCAATTTCTTCGCAACCTTACAGGCTTCTTTATACATCAGACCTGCATGTTGCGTGTCAATTAAAATATGCGTTTTCTTCGGATTAAAACCCAACGCAACAATATCAACTAAATTATCTTGCAAAAATTCTTGCGACTGTTCAAACGTCATTTCGGGCTTAAGAAGGAATTTTTCCTCATCATCAATCTGAAGCCATAAGTCACAATTAAAGACATCCTGCAGCCACTTTGTAAACAGCATCGGTAAGGCATGTCCGATATGCATCGAACCACTGGGTGCTCTTCCTGTATATAGAAAGAATTTATTTCCTTTATCATATTCATCTAATATCCAAGAAAAATCTCTATGTGCAAAAAAGACCTTTCTACGCAACATAGGATGCAATAATTTTGTATATTTCTGCAGGCGTTTAAGCAAGTCAGAAGAAATTTTTTCCACACCAAAATGCTTAATGAGACGATCATAATCAACAACTCCTTTAACTTCATACGGATTCACTGTAAATTCTTCACCCATACTTTCAAATGGGAAAGACAAGTTTATAAGACTTCTGCTGGTGAATATTCGATAGTAAGAGACTATTCTCAAGTGCAATAACATTTATATACAAAAAATGGCTTAAGAAACAATGCTAAAAGGGAGGATTGGAGGAATATTATTTTTCGCACTGTTTATCACAGTTCAACTTGTGCACGCAGAGATTTTCACAGGGCAGCTTGACGCACTCTACAATCTGGGTGACGATCTCACAACAAACATTACTATATTTTCAGGTGCATCCAAAACAAGTTTTCTTTCAATAAATCTCGCCTGCGATTCAGGAAAAGTGGAGCTCTATAAAAGCCCCTTAAACGTTAAGGAAGGTGAACAGAAAAAAATACCTTTTTCTACACATCTAGACGCAAGCATCATAGGCAATACGATCGGTATCTGTTCGCTTCAAACAGATTATGCTAATGAACGAGGAGAAAGCAGAACATTTGAAATAACTAAGGAGCTTATTACGACATTGCGTACAGACAAATCAGTCTATCTTCCAGGAGAGAAAGTGCAAGTCACAGGAACAAGCACGCGCAAGAATTTAAGCCCATTGAAAGGGTTTGTTGAGCTTTCTGTGACAGATAGTTCTGCAAGTGTCTCAAGTCCCATTTCGAGTGGAAAATTTAACCTTACACTTATCATTCCAGAAGACGCGCCTTCTCGTAATTCAATTATTCAGGTTCGCGCCTACGAACGCGACGATTCAGGCTTGCTCATGAACGAAGGAACAGCCCAGATAATTATTAAAATCGCACAAGTAGCTAAGACGATTGATGTTGTGCTCAATGCACCTTCTTTACAGCCTGGAGAGGAAGTGAGGTATATGGTTGTTTTAACAGATCAGGCACGAGAGGCTTTGCGCGACGATTCTACAGTCGTTCTCTTTAATCCACAAGGAAAAATTGTTGAGAAAAAACTCATCAAATCAGGAGATTTACAAACTTATATTCTTCCTCAGAATGCTACACCAGGTGCATGGAAGATCGAAGCAAAATCAAATAGCCTCCAAGGAGAGCGTGTCTGGAACGTCAAAGAAGTCGCCAATGCTTCTTTTTATCTTGAAAATAATACATTAACTATCGCTAACACCGGTAATGTTCCTTTCAAAAAATCAGTGGAAGTCTCTCTTAATGGCGTTAATGAAGTGAAAGATGTAGATCTTCCTCTCGGAGAGAAAAAATCATATAAGTTGGTTGCTCCAGATGGAACATACACAATTACTGTTTCTGATGGGACGCAGGAAAAAGATCTTGGAAACTCCTTCCTTACAGGCAGAGTTATTGATGTTCTAGACATAGATAACTTAACAAACGGATCAGCGTGGGGAACTCTGCTATTTTATGGAATCCTTATTCTTGCACTAGGCCTCATTGCAGTAGGTACCTATCGTCTTGCAGTCAAAAGAAAGTATGTAGGGAAGATGCCTCTCTGGGCGTCAAGTTGGAATAAACCCTCCTCCATATCTAAAAATGTAAATCATCGGTCTTCTCCAGTAACTTTCTCCTCTTCAAAGACAAATAAGAACTTAGGATATGCAACAGTAGCAGGTAAAAAAGAAGAATGTGCTGTCCTTGCATTGACTGTACATAATATACATGAACTAATTGAAGATGATCAAGCATCAGACCTACTAGATCGTGTTGCAAATCAAGCCACGCAAGTAAAAGCATCGGTAAGAGAAGACCGTAATACTCATCTGATGATCTTCTCTCCTGAAAAAACAAAACATGAAAATCCATCTCTCCTTGCAGTCAAAGTAGGAAAAGAAATAGAACGTCAATTACAGGAATACAATCAAAAGCACGCGCTTAAAATGCGATTCGGCATAGGCATCCACTTAGGAGAAATGATTGTTGAATCAATACAAGGAAAAGAAGCATATCATGCTGTAGGAAACACAGTTATTGCTGCAAAACGCGCTGCAGAGCGAGGTGGTCAACAGCTTCTTCTAACAGGACCCATTCATCGCAAAGTCAGCGGTATAGTCAAAACACAACAAATCTCCGCAGAAAGTCTTTGGAAAGTCAACAGCATTGTTGAAAGAGAAGATTATACTGATTTTATTGATAAGTTTATGCGACGGCAAGGAAGACAGTAATTAACGTTCTGAACTAACTTTTAAATCATCTCTGATAAATCCTTTAAGATAGTCTATCCATTGAGGAAGAAAACAATGTTCAATGATAGGAGGGCGATGGCGTTCATACTCGCGATTAAGATTAGATTTCAAAGAACCAAGCTGTTTTACAAATGCATCATTCAAACGATCTACAGAGACATAATGAAATGTTCGGCTGATTAATCGCGCGGGGGCTCCTGAAAAAAGAGAATGAAGTTTCAAGACCTTATCTGGAATAAGATCAAAGGTTGCGTCATAAACAAATACACTAGACTGCGACTGACCCTCATACAGAAGCAAATAAAGATCGATACGAGAATCGCTAGAAAATACTTTAGGAACTTTAGGATCAGGTCTTGTGAGAACATCTCCTGCTCGCAACAATAATTCTCTCTCAGGCATTGCTACTGCGTTTCCCATGACCACATGCTGAAAAAAGCCTTTTTATACTTTTTTCATCTCCTCTCCATCAAGGTAATAGCCATGATGACCTACTTCTTCAGGAATGAGATTATCAATTATTCCAAAGAACCCATATTCTTTCTTTACAAGCTTCAAAGCATGTGCTTTAAAACAACGCAGGCAACATTCTCCTCTTACAAGAGAATTCCTTTGTATAAAATGTGAAAGCTCATACAAAAGCTCAGTGGAGATATTCGCCTCAAAAAGAGAATGTAAAATAGTTTGCATATTCTCCGATACAAAAAACGATGCAAGAACAGGGTTTGATTTTTTTATCATAGTGGTATATTGCAAGAATCAGGGATTGAAATCTGATTTACTTGCAGAGAGAAATAAAGACGCAATCATAAGTAGAACTAAGCTTAGCATGTTTCCAAGATAAACTCATCTTCTTATTTATGTGCATAACTTAATTATGTGTATAGACTTTATATATCTTATGCAAGAATCGTCGTAACTTAAAGATAATAAAAATTATTTTGATGACTCACGTTCTCTATACTGGTGCTGCCAAAGGAGATCAATAGAAAAAAGTTCCTTGACATTAAATGAGAGTAGGAATTTATATAGTATCTTGATGTATGAGTTGTCTATGACTAAAACATTCAACAAAAAAGTAGTCATACAGTCTATTTTTGCACTCATCTTTTTCGTACTAGGATTTTTAATAAGTTACTGGCTCTTTCTTCCAACAGCATATTTCATCTGGTCAAATCAAAGAGAATTGATGAATAAAAAGTAAAAAAGTAAATGAGCTATACAAACATTTAAATCATCTTTCTTAATCTCAAAAGCATGGGAAATCCTGATTTAGAAGAAACACTTAATCTCTCTATAGACTTTGCAAAGCAAGACGGACTTGTACCAGTTGTAGTGCAAGACGTGTCTACTCGAAGGGTACTAATGGTTGCATATACGAATGAGAAAGCATTACAGAAAACTTGTCAAACAGGTATTGCAACATTTTACAGTAGAAAAAGGCAAGTTCTCTGGGTTAAAGACTCCTTAAGAGTAACGGACGTACGAGTTGACTGTGATCAGGACGCACTACTATATCTTGTTGAGAACATAGGAGAAAACCATTGCCATACGAAAGACTCCCGCCCTTCGTGTTTCTATCGCAGGATTAATGCAAATGATACTCTTTCTCATCTTTAGTTAAGGTTTTTACTTCTAACAGCATATTTCATCTAGTCAACAGAAAGCGACTCTCAGTAAAGTAATAGTGATTTCTCGTTTCAAGCAGAGATAGAAACCTTTAAATAGAGAGTTACCTAATAGGTAACTATGTATAATGAGTTACCGTGTTATGGATTAAGAGCGTATGCTTTGTTTTTCTCAAAGCATGGGTTGAATGAAGAATTTACTCAGTCAGACTTAGATTGGATAGTGAGACAAAGTATGAAGAAAAAGATTTTTTCTTTATTAGTTAATGCTGGATGGATAAAGAAAGTTTCTCATAATTCTTATAAATGTGTAAACCCTACAGTGATATTAAAAGGATTATTAGAGTTTAAAGTCTCTCAAATAATCAGAGAAGCTAAAAAAACCTATGCTTTTACAGGATTATCTGCCATTGAGATTTGGTCTGATTACTCTTATATTCAAAGAGGAAGAGAAAAATCTCCCTATTACATGAAAGTTTTAAAGAAAGATGTGAAATATTGGAGGTCTTTTTTTAATAGATATAGAATCCCTAATTATGTTACCTCCGGCTCTACCATTGGTGAATTTATTATTTTAATTCCAGTTGATACGTTAGATTCTACAGAGAAAGATAACATGTATGTTGATACGTTGCAAGAGACGCAGAAAATGGCAAAAGCGAATAGTTTTTACACCTATCCCTATAAGTATATGAAGGAAAAATATGGAACAATTACAGCTTAGAGAAAAAGAGATCTTTGAAACTTTAAAGAAACTAAAGGAGAGTAATTTTGTAGTTATCGGCGGATATGCAGTCAATGCATATACTTTACCTATATTCTCAGTAGATTGTGATATTGTTATAAAAGATAGAAAGGAATTAGAAAAAATTGGAGAGACTCTTCGTGAATTGGGATACGTAAGAGAAAAGAATTATTCCAAAGAATTTCCTTATGAAGGCAATTTTGAACGATTTGAGAAAGAATTAGGAAATAACTTTAAGGTAAGTATTGATGTTCTTATAGGTGAAGTCTTTGATAGGCAAACAAAGGCTAAATTCTCTGCCGATTGGGTTTTTGGCAATTCCATCTTACGAAATCTGCAAGGTAAAACTATAAGCGAACAGCTCAAGCTCAAAATTATTAATGCTGATGCTTTGTTTACTATGAAGTTGATAAGTTGTAGACAAACAGATATTCGAGATCTATTTCTCTTAATTACTTCTGTAAAAGACAAGAATCTTGTAAAGAAAGAGGTATCTGAAAGATTTGATTTGAAAGATAGACTATCGAAAGCTCTAAATAAAATCAACTCTAAGCAGTTTAAAGATGAGTTACAGAGTGTTTTTGGAATGGTTGATGATAAGATATTCCAGAGAAATAAGAAAGGAATATCGGAGTTGGAAGAATGAACCTCAAGGTTCTTAAGAAGAACCGACCTTATTCTTAATCAATTAGAAAAGTTAGGAAGATTAGTATCAAAATTCGATGATGATAAGAACTTACTGATTCTCCGCCAATCCTTTTCTATCTCTAATCTTACGAATAACATTGGCCTGCAGTTCAGAAGGCATCTTCTGGAATTCCTGATCCATCAGACTCGAGACTCCTCGCCCTTCAGTAGAACTGCGAAGGTCATTGCTCCATCCAATCATTTCACTCACAGGAATTCTTGCTTTGATGAAAGTATCATTGCCTTCTTGCTGGACATCCATAAGCATGCCGCGCTTACTTCCGACAAGGGTTGTAACTGCTCCCATAAAGTCAACAGGAACCTCAATAAGATGCGTTTGAATCGGCTCAAGAATAACTGCTCCGCCTTTCTTCATGCAGTCAAACATACCTAGTCGCATAGCAGGATAAATCTGTGCAGGACCGCGGTGCATATGGTCAACGTGAATTTTAGCATCATGTAGAATGAATTTTGTCTTCATTAAAGGTTCTTTAGCCATAGGACCTCCATCGACAACCAGCTTCCAACCATCAATAAGAGATTCTATAATCTCAGGCAAAGTCACAATACCTCTCGTACACTCCTCAAAAACATTTCCTTTATATATTTCTTGATATTGCCTAGCTTCTTCATTTGAAATTCCAAGCGCTTGCAGTTTTTTCCACATATCTTCTGCCTTCTTCTTAAGTCTTCCTTCAGGTAATTCTCCTTTCTCAATAGAATCATACACTTCTTTTTCCAAGGGTTCCATGCTTACAGTAAAAATATTGTGCCCGTTAGGTGTACGCACTTCAATCTCCGCGCTGTCTTTTCCAATGCTCTCACGATAAACAACAATAGGAGAGCCCATTTTAACATCAAGTCCTTTTTCATTTTTGATTCTTCCTTCAATAATCTCAAGGTGCAGTTCACCCATTCCAGACATAAGATTTTCTCCTGTTTCTTCATTAATTTCGATTTTAATACTCGGATCTTCTTTTCCAACTCTGCGCAAGACTTCAATCAACTTAGGAAGGTCTGATGACTTGACCACTTCAATAGACTTAGTAATAACGGGCTGGAAAATATGCCTAATCTCCTCAAAGGGTGTTTGAGGATTGACTGTAATCGTATCTCCGACATCAACATTGAGTCCTGAAATTGCTAAAACATTTCCTGCAGGGACTTGCTCTAATTGTTCAGGCTTAATTCCATTATAGACTAAGACTTGTTGAACTCTATAATTCTTCTTTGCATTATTTGCATACACTTCCATACCATTTGTTATTGTTCCAGAGTATAAACGACCCGCTGCAATTTCTTTTCCTGATTTCTTATCAATAACAATATTAGTAATAACAAAAGCAACTTCTCCATCTCTGTTACATGCAACGAGGTCTTTTCCGAAAGTGCTCTCTGGGTCTCCTCTCCATATTTTAGGAATTCTATATTTCTGTGCATTTACAGGATTTGGTAAATGCTTCACAGCCATATCTAATACAACTTCATGTAAAGGCGCCTTTTCCCACACCCATTTCTTTCTCTCTTCACCTTCTAGTTCATAAATACGATAAATATCTTTAAAAGAAACACCTCGCTTTTTCATAAAAGGCATCGAAACAGCCCAATTTTCTCGTGCGCTTCCAAACGCCACGCTTCCATCTGTAACGCTGACTTTCCATTTTTCTTTATATTCTTCTTCTGCAATCTGCATAATCAAATTATTAAAAGCAGCAATTAGTTTCATAAATCTTTCTTGCATTTGTTCAGGTGTTAACTTCAATTCCTTAATCAAACGATCCACTTTATTGATGAATAAGACTGGTTTGACGCGCTCTCGAAGCGCCTGTTTCAACACAGTCTCTGTTTGAGGCATAATACCTTCAACAGCACAAATCAACACGAATGTACCATCAATAGCTCTCATGGCGCGCGTAACGTTGCCTCCAAAATCAACGTGCCCAGGTGTATCAATTAAGTTGATAAGATATTCTTTTCCTCCAAATTCGTGAGCCATACTTACATTCGCGGCATCGACTGTCATTAATCTCTCCTGTTCATCAGCATGCTGCCAGGTTGTCATTCCCTCATCCAAGTTTCCTGCATTTTTAGCAGCCATCATTCCAGCCGCAGCGAGCAGATTATCTGTAAATGCAGTTTTTCCGTGATGAATATGTGCACTCGTCGCTACATTTCTAATATCAACTTGACTGTTTGTAAGTCTTTCAATTTTGCTTAAACTTGATTCTTTTTCTGCCATAAAATCAAAGTACAAAAACAGCTTTTTAAACCTT
>JBBTBG010000024.1:28284-30814 GCA_038043805.1 Nanobdellota archaeon
ACCTGTCGAAAACTTCATGTTTTCGAGCACGATCGGAAATCGAAGATTATCCGACGTTTAGCTCAAGAAGGCTAAAAGAGACTGAGTTATCCAGAATTCAGTCTACATTGACTAAGCATACTCTGTGTTTCTCTCATACGAAGAGCTTCTCGTAATGCATTACCAACATGTTGACGTATGCTTTCATCAGCAGTACGCATCATACGAATTTTCAAATTCTTTCCTAATTCATAATGTGGGGATCCAGATAGACCCTCATGCCCTCTTGCAACATAGATTCCATCTCCATAAGTCATAAGAAGAATAAATCGAGGAAGATGTGAAGAGACTGAATTCTGCCCAAACTGAAAAGTAGAGGCAAGTCTTGGTTCTCCATTTCCAATCAAAGTGCTTAATGCGTCCCTAAGTTCATAACGTGTATTGCTATATTGCGCATAAAGCTTACCTATCTTATCATCTATATATTCAGTTCGTATATCAAGGATATTCTCAGACATCGAAAGCAGGACAAAGTAATGCTTTTAAACCTTTACTTTCAATTCCAACTAGAAGAGTCTTGACACTTCCTTAAGAAACTTTTCAGGATCATTACTATGGGCAACTGCACTAGAGACTAAAACTCCTTTACAACCCAAGGCAAGAGCCTCTTTCACATCTTCTGCATTGCTGATGCCTGCTCCGCAGAGAGGAATCGCACCAGAACCTTTCAGAAGCTCAACGAATTCTCTTAAGGCATGCGTTTTATGAGAAGTAATGGACTTTCCAGTAGAAATTAAAGAAGGATCTTCAAATGCGATGGCATGAGGATGCAAAGAGACAAATTTCTTAGCTTGAGCAAGAGTAGAAGCGCAGAGAATAACTTTCAATCCCGCATCATGGCATCGGTCAAGTGTCTTTTTGAGTTCTTTAATTTTTACAGGGTGTTCAGAATGATTCAAGAGCGTTCCTTTCGCTCCAGCATTAGCAACTATTTCAGGAATCACAAATCCCGTAGCCCTTCCTTCCTCTTGTGAATCAACATGCTGAGCGTAGACAGGAAGAGTAGTATTATTCACTGTATTGACAACATCAAGAAAAGAAACAGCAACAATCGCCTTATTGAGGTAAATATCGATCTTTCTCACCAAATCCAATGCTTTCGCCCCAAACACATAATTTTTAAAGTTAATAACAATCATCTCTTTTCCTCATAACTTCGAAGAAAGCCTAACTTATAAACATTCCCTCATTTCTATCGCAATCGCCATAATCTTTAAAAACTTAATATAGAATACTCAGATATGCCTATCGTTGGAGTTCTATCATCCCCACATACAATTATTCCTGCACGCGCCTATCTCCACTCGGCCGGACTAGAAGTTTTTCATCCCGAGCCTCAACAGACAGCCATAGAATACTTCAAACAAATGCTCGAAGAAAGACACCGCAAAGGAAGACTCGAGACTATAGATTTTGTCATAGGTATTCTTTGGGGAAACACATCAAGTGAACCTCACGAAAAGATGCTCGACCTTTTTGGATATCGTATAAACTCAACCGATCCTTGGCGCACATCGAATCCCGAAGTTCATACTTGGACCATATGCAACGGGGTGTATGTCCAGTCAACAGAAATAGCATGTGAAGATGGAATGATAACCTTAGGAAAAGAAGCGGAATACAGGCGCTCAACAACTTCTTTGGAAGCCTATATGCGTGAACTGCCTCCATTTGCGAGAGAACTTACAAGACTTGTCTCTCAAACCACTAAATAAGTTAAGGTTTCTTTCCATGTTTCCACATAAAATCAAAATAACTCTTATATGCCTTCGCAGCAGCAGCATTTTCGATGATAATTGCTTCAGGCTCATCCGTCCAGATAATAATGGCAACTTTATCACCATAAATATTAGTAACTGCAGGACTTTCAGAAATTGTAGGCAAATATCTATGCTCTGAAGTCTTACCGTCAAGTTCTTTTCTTCCTTTGCGCAGAATAAGTTGTGTTCTTATTTTCTTCTCTTTCTTCATCCTATCAAACTGATACGCAAATTCAGGCATTCTTTCAGAAAATTGACCCTCGCTGCCAAACACATAGTTGTTCTTTCCTGTGCGAATCATATCCAAGAAAACCGACTTTACACCTTTTATGCCTTTAAACAATCGAACTTGCCCTTCAATCTTCTTGCGTTTATGTCTTTCCTGTAATTCCGGCAACACAGCCATCACATCTTCTTGCTGTTCCTTTAGATATTCAAGAATTCTTTGTGGACCAGTCGCCTGAAACCACTTGACTTTGCCTATCAAAACATAACTCACAAGTCCTTTATCAAGAAGCATCTGGATGGCATTATAAGCGCTGCTGCGATCCATATGCGCTAATTTTGAAATGCGTCCAGCTTTCATACTGCCCTGATCATTCAGCGTCAAATACACTTTAATTTCATTCTGTGCGAGGCCTATTTTCTCGAGGGTTTTTTCTATGCTTGTCATTTCTTCCTCACTTTAAACACCATAAACATAGGCATCTTACTATATTTAGCATAATCTT
>JBBTBG010000025.1:0-4094 GCA_038043805.1 Nanobdellota archaeon
TTCTAAATAAGATTTATACGTCAGAGGACTCACAATAAAAACAATCTTTGTAAAGCCAGCAGAAAAAGCTTGCTGAAGCGACACTTCAAGCATAGGCTCATCATTCTTTCCAATACAAGCAAGAGGTTTAATTCCTCCTCCAAAGCGCTGCGATAAACCTCCTAATAGATAAACTAACGCCATCTCTTTCATTCCATATCAAACAGCTTTCCTTTTAAAACAATAATGAAAGATACTTCTATAAGAATATTCATCAACTTCCACTATCCCATAATCTTCAGTATACTAACAAATACAACTAACGCAACAATAAATCCAACTACTTGCCCTGGACTAATCTTAAATTTACTATCATACTCATCATCATACTTCATCAAACCTCCAAATGTACCAGGCATACTTATCTTATTATCACTCATAACAGAATAAGAAATAAAGGATATAAAAATCTATCTTCAAGCAGCAGTTGTTAGTAAAATCACTCCTATAACCACAAGAACCACTGCTCCCAACTTAAACCGCAAAGCATCATCATGAATAATCTTTCCAAATTTCCAATGTGCAATTCTCTCCAGAAGCACGACAAAAACAGGCTGCGTCGCACTTAATGAAGTAACAATCGTTGCAGGAAGGTCAACCATCGCTAAATAAAGAGTAAAAACAGCAAAGAAAGTTATTGACTCACTTATGAAAATGTACTTGATATTTTTAAATTCAGAAAAACACTGCTTTCTAAGACTCTTCAGAAAAAGCGCGGGAATAAATACTGCTCCCATTGCTAAGTTGTTCAAAGCAAGACCGTTGAGAATGGGCAAGTTCATCGTAGAAACCTTGACAAAAAATTCACTCAATGCTCCTGTAATAATCATCACTCCAATCATCCAGAGCCCAAGCTTAAATTTCATTTTTTTAGCACGTAACGACATCATAAGAACTCCCAAGATAGTAAATCCTGCCCCTATATATCCTATAAAGGAGATTACTTCATTGAGAAAAAGGAAAGATAAAAAAGTAACTATAATAGGATAAAAATAATAGATACCCAGAACATACGAGACATCCGCTTTCTTGCTCACAATATAATAAAAATAGAGTTGCAAACCTAGAAGGCCTCCTGCTAGCAACGGCCAGAGTAATGCCTCAATTGTAATTGCATCCCAATCAAGAAATAATGCTAAAATCCCTCCGAATAGAAGATAAAAGAATCCTGCAAGCATAGCATATCCCAGAGGATATTTTACTTTGTGAGAAACAAGATATTTGTCAAAAACATTTACTGATGCCCAAATCAAAGGAGATAAAAAAGCGAAGAGGAGTGCGGAGTTCATTTTTCCTCCTTTGCGTTTTTCCAGAGCAATTCAAATTGCTTACGATACCCTTCAGCTACATCCTTACTTCTAATAATCATCAAATAATCGGGATTGCCCCAAATAAGAATCTGCACGTTATTCCCATATATCTGAACAGGATGCTGATTTGTGTACTTCTCAGGCAAGGTGCGGTATGTCGTTGTTCCTTTTTTAAGCAAACCCCTCGCTCCTTCCTGAATAATAACTCTCTCTTTAATCTTATACGCCAACAAGTCTCGCTCATATTGTTCAGTCGTTGTTCCATATTCCTCAAGAGCTATAGACTCATTGTTAATAGTTGCGAGCACTTCTCCTCCTGTCTTCTTTAAGCAATGAATAATGTCGCGTAGCGCAATACGAGTAACATTCTTCCCCTTATACGTCTCGACAACGAGCTTTTCTTGTGAGCGTGTTTGTAACTGCTGCAATTCAGGTAAAATATGCTTAAACTGCTCTGTTTTCTCTTGAAGATATTCCAACACAAGTTCAGGAGAAAGCGAATTATATAACTGTGTCTTTCCTTCTTTGACCGTGCTCACATATCCTTTCTCAAGCAGGCGATGTAACGCATCGTACGTTGCCTGTCGATACAATCCTGCTTTGTCTGCAAGTTCATAGGCAGTTAGTGATCCATATTGAAGCAGTGCAAGATACACTTCAACTTCATATTCAGTAAATCCTGCAGCGCGTAAGATGCCTTTATCCATTCTTTTTCCTTGCTTTTGTTCTATTTAATCTTTCCTATTATTCGTATGATTTCATACGAATAACTTTTAAATAGACTTATTTGTAATAACTATAAAGTAATAATAAATCGCAGGAACAAACATGACAAACACAAACATTCACACAAGAACGGCAGAAGAGGTCGAGAAACCACTTCAAGGAGAAGGAGGTTTGAAAGAATGAATATCAATAGTTTAATTTCTCCTTCATTAACCAGAAGCATAGTGTATCCACTCGTAACTGTTGGATGCGTATATTTAGGGATAATGAGTCCAAGTAATGAATATGTATCTTTGAAAAATCAACGTCAAGAAGTAATACAGGCTAATACTAACCTGGCGAGAGTTCTTGATATAGATCTCCATCTTTTTAATAGACCCTCTAGTAATTATGACTCCATACAGAAGTCGTTAGAAGCGGAACGTGAAAAATTGCTCAGGGAAAGGGAAACACGAGAGGGATATGATTTTGTTAAATATAATAGGTTATGCGATTATATACAAATAGCAAAATCATTAATGGCTGGAGTAGGAATTGCTGCAAGCGCAGCATTTGGCTTTATGACTATAAACAACACACTCAATGATCGGAAAAAAAGAAAGCAACAAGTGTAAGGCAAAATCCACTATTTTTCTTATAATTTTCTTAGGATTTTTTCTTTATCTCTCCCTCTTACCTCTTTCCCCCACAACACAAAAATCCTATTGATTCGCGACCAATATTTTCGAGGAGCAATCTTCTGCAGCTCAATCTCTGTCTGATGTGGAGTTCTTGTCTTTACCAAGCTTAAAACGTTAGATAGACGATGCACATGAGTATCCACACAAATCGTATCTCTAGAATGTATTTCCGATAAAACCAAATTCGCAGTCTTTCTTCCCACACCAGGTAGCATAATTAATTCTTCAATCGTGTCTGGGACATGTCCGCTATATTTACTAACGAGAATCTTTGCACTAGAAATAATGTTTTTAGCTTTTGTCTTATTATAATTCATACTCTTCAATATCTTAATAACCTCATCATAACGCGCATGCGCCAGCTTCTCAATCGTATCATATCGGATGAAAAGCCTCTCTGCAATAGGAATCGTCGTCTCATCGCGAGATTGCGCCGACATAATCGTCGCAATAAGAGTCTGCCAATCCTCTTCCCATCCATCTGCTGCTAACCGATAAGCACTTCCTCCATATTTCTTCTCTGCTTTTCTAAAAACACTCAAAAATAACTCTTTTTTATCCATTCCCAAAACAAGTAAATAACCTCTATAAAGGTTGGCCTCGGCGGCACTCTTGAAGAAAAAGATTAATCGCTGCCCATACATCAGAAGAAAGTTGGCGAGCCATAGCATAATATTCTTCTCGAGTTCCTCCTAAACTAAATTCTGGGACTTTCCGAGGAACATTATGGACATAAGTCGTTAAAACATGCAGAGGAGGACAGGTTATGTGTGCTCCTTGAAGATACGATTCTTGAGAAGGTTGATAGAGGCGCCTCACATCTTGAACATGACTTTCTTCTTTGCAAAAAATAATAGCAACATCGCTTTGAGGCTCGGTGCATGTTCTCCATCCTTCACTTATCTTCTCTTTGTGAAGAAAAGCAGCTCGAAAAGATCGTTGTTCTGCTTCGAATGTTTGAAATGCTTTCTGATAAAGTTTTTCTGCAGCAAATCCTCCAACTGACCTTCGATCTCCTCCTTCAAGAAAAGCATCTGCTTGAGAGATTTCTTGTTCTTCAAAAAAATCATTTCTCTGTCTTGCCGCATGAATCATCGCCCACATTTTCAAAGGAGAGATTGCTTCTGAGTGTGATGGGGCACGTATTCCAGAATAACGCGTACAATACGAATGCAAAAGAGATCTTTCTTCAAGAAGTTTATGACCAAGTGCTGCAGCCAAAGGTGACCAAATAAAGTTATCTTCACAAACAAATTCGATGGTTGGCATACTTTTGAGAAGATTTTTTTCTATTTAAGAACTATGGTGCTGGACTAAATTACATCGGTAAAGGTCTGCT
>JBBTBG010000025.1:4194-20302 GCA_038043805.1 Nanobdellota archaeon
TTTTTCTATTTAAGAACTATGGTGCTGGACTAAATTACATCGGTAAAGGTCTGCTCTTATGATGGGCCTTTCTTATGAAGTCAAAGAGCATTGAAATTTATTCCAAAGATTTCTATAAGTGTTAAGAACTTATCTCTTCCTCTCTTGCAAATCTTTTTAATCCCTTATCTGCTCTTAGAAAGATGCTTAAACTTAAGGATATCAAAAATTGGTCTATAGAGATAGAGAAACAAATTTCGAGTGAATGGAAAAAGGCAGAGGCTTGGCGTTTTAATCCTACAACAAAAAAGAAAATCTATTCTATAGATACACCTCCTCCTTATATCAACTCTCCAATACACATGGGGCATGCAACAACCTATAGCTTTATGGATATGTTTGCCCGCTATAAAAGAATGAAAGGATTTGAAGTCCTGTTTCCTCTAGGTCTAGATAGAAACGGTCTTCCTATCGAAATGGGAGTTGAAAAAAAATATGGTATTTCCGCATTCAAAGTAGGTCGTGAAAAATTCTTAGAGTACTGTGAAAAACTTCTAGAAGAGACCTCTGCAGAATCGGTAGATACGTTTGCGCGCCTAGGTATTTCATTTACATCATATGAATACGGAAAGCACCTCGGTGCGATGTATAATACTGATGCTCCTTCATATCGTGCAGTTACTCAATCAACATTTATCAACCTCTTCCGTAAAAGACTCATTTACCAAGCAACGCGCATCAACAATTGGGATCCTAAGCTTCAAACTACCATTGCCGATGCAGAAATTGAATATAAAGATATTCCTAGCAGCTTTAATCATATCTATTGGAAAATAAAAGAGACAGGAGAGAAAATCGTCATTGCTACAACACGTCCAGAACTTATTTGCACATGCGGTATGATCATTTACAATCCAGAAGATAAACGCTATCAACATCTTGAAGGCAAGACTGCAATTGCACCTCTTTACGGATTCGAGGTCCCTATTCAAGAGCATCCTGCTGCAAAAATAGACAAGGGTTCGGGAATAGTGATGATGTGTTCCGCAGGAGACGTAACAGACATCCAATTTTTCAGGGAATTAGGCTTGCCTGCAAAAATAGCAATTAATCAAGATGGACGTATGAATGAATACGCTGGATTTCTTCAAGGTCTTAAAGTAAAAGAAGCGCGACAAAAAACGATTGATGAACTAAAGAAAGAAAATCTCATTGCCAAACAAGAGCAGATTGTTCATAGCACTCCAGTCTCAGAGCGATCAGGTGCAGAAATCGAATTTATAGAGATGCCGGAATA
This sequence comes from Nanobdellota archaeon, assembly GCA_038043805.1. Classification (GTDB taxonomy): domain Archaea; phylum Nanobdellota; class Nanobdellia; order Pacearchaeales; family GW2011-AR1; genus VGKP01. Next base: position 5,471 of record JBBTBG010000025.1, read on the forward strand.
TTATCTTAAACAAATGGAATGTAAGGATGAATTAAAAAGAATGATAAATACAATCGCATTTTATCCTCCTGAATCAAAAGGGATTCTAGAGCGCTGGCTCGACGCAGTTTCGATTGACTGGCCTATCTCAAGAAGACGTTTTTATGCAACACCCATCCCACTCTGGCATGCTTCATATGAAGGAAAAGAATATAGCGCATTACCTCTTCCAGGAAAATACGTTCAGCCTTGGAAAGAGCAAGTTCCACCAGATGCTGAAGTCTTCTCTGAAGGAGAGTATATTGGAACTCTTAAAGAAAAGCGTCTTGCTTCACTTCCTTGGAAGGGAGATGAACGTGTATTAGACACTTGGTTTGATTCTTCCATTTCAGAACTCATTCTCTTAAAATATCAGGAAGATTCTTCCTTCTTCAAGAAAGCATATCCTGCAACTCTCCGTCCTCAAGGCAAAGAAATTGTACGTACTTGGCTCTATTATACACTTTTACGAGGATATCTTGAAACTGGCAAAGCGTGCTTCAAAGAAGTCTGGATCCACAATCACATCACAGACGAAAAGGGAAGAAAAATGTCAAAATCAGTCGGTAACGTTATTGATCCTCAAGAAATCATTAGAGAATTCGGAGCAGAGACGCTTCGGTTCTGGGTAGCCATAGAGGGAGATCTTTCAAAACACGATCTTTCATGTAGTAAAGAGCGCATCAAAGCTGAGCTCAAAACGCTTAACAAATTAATGAACGTAGCAAAATTCATTGCCCAGTTCAAAAAGCCATCTAAAAAGCCAAAAATCGTTCCTCTCGATCAAATTTTTCTTGATTATGTAGACTCCATAACCTTGCAAGCCGATCAATCCTACAGCATCTACGACTTCCATCATCCTGCCTTAAAACTACGTGAGTTTCTCTGGGAACACTTCGCTTCACATTATCTTGAACTTGTAAAAAATCGGGCGTACAATCAAGAAAAAAAGTTCACTGAAAGTGAAAGCGCATCCGCCTGCTACACACTCTACACTCTTCTTGAACGCTGGCTCCTTCTTGCTTATCCAATCATTCCTCAAATAACTTCTCTTATTGCTTCTGATTTCGATGTAGCCCTTAAGGAATTTCCAACTGTAAAAAAAGTACAAGATACTTCATCTATCATCACAAAAATTATGGCTTTTAACAGTGAAGTCTGGAAAGCAAAGAAAGACAAAGGTCTCACTCTACGCGATACCATTTCAGGCATTAATATTCCCAAAGATCTTGCCTCTTTTGAAAAAGACTTTAAGGCATGTCATGGATTGAAATAGATTATATAATCAAAAAAACGATGCGTCACCCCACCTTAAAAGGTGGGGTTTGAATAGACGCTTCGTTTTTTGGATGCTCAAGGAACAACTCCAGCTTAAAAGCTGGAGTTTTAGTCAAGTTCCTTGACATAAAAATATTTAGTCTTTAGTGCAATGAAATGTGAGTAAACCATGGTGATCGTAATCATGTGCTTTTTCGAAGAGCTCAGGCGTGTTGATATTACTATCTGTTACGAAGTAAGCAAGATCTCCTCCGATTTTTTGCGAAGAAGTGTTCTGTTTTAGTCCGATCGATGTTGAAACAAGCGCTCCACAAGTGGGTTCACGACAGCGCAAGGGAATATATCCGATCAGATTATCAAATCCTTTGTGTGCTATTTCTTCTAAGATGAACTCGAATTCTCCTGCGCAGGTGCGATCAACACCATGTTTTCTAAGATATTCTAGGCGATAATAGCTTTCTTGGAAAACAGAAAGACCCTGACTAGAAGGAAGGATATCTTGAAGAGTAAGATTATACTTTTGTAATGTTTCCTGATAGAACTCTGGGAGTTGGAAGTGACTAAAATAGCGCTGTACTGCTTTTTGGGTATCTCTTGAATCTTGATCTTGTTCAACTCTTGCATACCAATTACGAGGATACATTAATGAATGGTCATCGATCATTAGAACGAGTTTGCTTTCTTTTTTCTGTTCTTTGGAGAACTTGACAAGTTCACAGGCATAGCTCCAAGTTATCTGTGGGAAAATGCCAAAAATATCATCATCTTCTACTCCAGGTTTTACTTGCAAATTATCTAATGATTTATGGGGTTCGAGAGAAAAATGACCTCCAATGATTGCAGTTGAACTTGATTGCTGAATGCATTCTTTGAAATACTCTTGCATTTGAATGATGCTTTGGAAGTGAGTATAAGTCATACTATTTTCTCTCCAGTTTAATGGTTGTGTCGTTTTTCATAAAAAAACGATAGAATATTAATAGATAATACTTTTGCCAATATTTTAGTAATAAAAAGGAAAAGTATATAAAGAAATCCTCTTATTTACTAATATGCTCTATAAAATAGACGAAATAGACAAACGCATTCTTTTCGAGTTAGATAAAAATGCACGTATTCCAGAAATAAGATTAGCAAAACTAATCGGTAAAAGTAAAGAAGCAGTACGTTATCGTATAAAAAGAATGATTGAAGAAAAAATCATTATTGGTTTTACAACATGGATAGATCCTACAAAATTAGGTTACCAACTCGCAAAGATTTATTTGAATTTAGCCAATGTTCCTCACAAAAAGAAAGAGCTCATCGAATATCTCAAAAAAGACAAGCGCCTCTTCTGGCTTGGTGTTGCAGAAGGTGCATGGAATATCGGCGCAACATTTTTTGTAAAAGACATGCAGGAATTCTTTGATTTGAAAAATGAGCTCTTTACTAAATTTAAGGAAGTAATTCATGAAAGCACTACAGCAACAGTCGTAAGCGTTCATACTCATGATAAAACTTTTTTATACAAAAACACTACCTCTTGGACAACGATATTCGACAATCATGAAAATAATTCAGTTGATGCTTTAAGCATTAAAATTTTAAAGTCTCTCTTTAAAAATTGTAGAGAAAATATTGCAACAATTGCTCACGATCATATAACAACAGTAGATAAGATAAGAACTCGTATGCATAGACTTGAAGAAGATAAAATCATCGTAAAGTATACAATTGAATTAGATTTTCAGAAACTTGGATACGAATTCTATAAGACTTTTCTTTATTTCAAAAATCTCAGCAAAAATGAGCTAGGTAGATTAATGAATTATGTTCTTCATCATCCAAACATAATATTTATTGTAAAACAAATCTCTCCATGGGATCTTGAATTAGAAACCATGTGTGAATCATATGAAGAATATAATAGAATCATTAACGCCTTAACTGAAGAATTCGTAGATTCAATTACTAAATTTGATACAGCCATCATAAGCGAAGACCATGTCTTTCCAGCAGAGAAAATGGTATTTGAATAAACCCACACTTTTATTAACCATTCTTTTCTCCTGCCTCTATGGCAGACGTCATTAGTCCAGAAATAACACCTAAGCAAAAGCAGGAACTCGAAGAATTGGTAAATCTACTCAGAGGAATAAGAGGAAGTCACACTGAACTTGTCTCAGTCTTAATTCCTGCAGGTACGAACATCCATCAAGTCTCAAGCCAGCTCGCTTCAGAAGCAGGCACTGCAGAGAACATTAAATCTAAACAAACGAGGACCTCAGTAGTCACTGCACTGGAAATGATTATCAGAGAATTAAAAAACTATAAACAAACGCCTAAAAACGGACTCGCGATCTATTGTGGAAATGTCTCTGAAAAAGAAGGAGTGCAAGATATTAAGATCTGGGCATATGAGCCTCCAAGGCCATTAAATGTGCGTATGTATCGTTGCGACAAAACATTCGTCATCGAACCTCTAGGTGAAATGCTCGAAGTAACAGAAGTATATGGTCTTCTTGCAATTGATCGTCAACAAGCGACGATTGGAGTTTTGGAAGGGAAGCAAATTAAATTACTTAGAACATTAACTTCAGGAGTTCCCGGAAAGGTGAGAGCTGGAGGACAGAGTAGCCAGAGATATCACAGAGTTACTGAAGGTCTTGCAAAAGAATTTTTCAGAAGAGTAGCTGAAGTAATGAAAGAGATATTCTTTGATTTGCCTAAACTGACGGGAATTTTAGTTGGAGGACCTATTCCTACGAAAGATGAGTTTCTCGAAGAAGGAGATTTAGTAACTAAACTCAAAGAAAAAGTGATTGCAGTAAAAGACATCGGATACACGGACGAGCACGGGCTCAAGCTACTTGTCGAAGCATCTCAAGAAGATATTTCTCAACAGGAATTTATTAAAGAAAAAGAAATTATTCAAAAATTCTTTGAGACGCTCGGCAAGAAACGAGAAAAAGCGGCGTATGGACTTGAGCGCGTGCGCCTAGCCCTGCAAAGAGGAGCAGTAGAGAAATTACTTATCTCAAAAGATATGCCTAAATCAGAAATGCAAGAACTTGAAGCAGCTGCGAATAATATTGGCGCTGAAGTAATTATTATTGGGAATGAGAATCAAGAAGGAGAACAATTCTTTAATCTCACAAAGGGTGTTGGAGCTGTCTTGAGGTTTGCACTCGAATAACTTATGAAAAAGGTAATGGGAGAGTATCATAAAAAGGAATCCGTACATTCTTAACTTTTAGATTCAACTTCTTTTCTCTTTCTTCCTCACGATCTTCATACCAAGGATCAAAAACCACTTTAACGCGTAAGGTGACTCTTCTGAGCCGATTCCTAAAAGATTCATAAAGACTGCGTTCAAGCATTGTTTGCTGATTTCTCTCAAGTATGTGAATTTCAGTTATATATTCTGTTCTTACAGCTTCTAGATGGATTGAAGGTACTTCTCTATTTTTACATCGTGTTGAAAGGTCATAGCAAATTCCTCTATAGACAATCCCTCGCGTCCACCTGCTAGGGAAAGGATACGTCTTCCCTTCTCGATGAAAGAAATAAACTGCCTTTCCTTCATACTTTTGTAAGTCACTTTTTTTCATAAAAAACATAGTATTTGTCAATCTTTAAAAAGACTTATGTAAAGAAAAGAAGATATTGTAAAAGAAAAGTCTATATACTCTTACATTCTTTTCTTTCTAAGATCCTAAATTATCTTTCTATTGCTCTTCGACCATAACTCTTAAAACTCCTCTTTCCTTTTCTAAAAAAGATGATAGACAAAAAAAGAGTGCTTCTAAAAATAAAGTGGTGGTCTGAAGATCTCACACTTTTCCTATTGCTCATTTCAGGAATTCTTCTTAGAATAATCGTCTTCTTTTTTCAAAGCCCTTTTAACAACGATGATCATCTCAGCGTTATCCAGTACATTGTTACGACTGGAATGCTTCCTACTTCTGATCTCATGCTACAATCATATCATCCTCCTTTATATTATCTAATAGGAACAGGTATTTTTTACTTTGAAAGTATCAAGCTTCTTCAGGCCCTCTCTTTAGTTTTTTCCATACTTACTCTAGGAGTATTTTTCATTCTATTAAAAAAGCAATCTTTATTCCCGCAGAAGTTTGCACAAAGATTTGCTTTCTCATTAGTTTGTTTTCTTCCTCAATTCATAATATTCGGAAATTTTATTTCGAATGATTCTCTTTCGTATCTCTTAGGTGCTCTTACTTTTCTCTTTGCTTTAAAATACACAGAACAAAGAAAAACACTTTCCTTGATAACTCTTGCATGCATCTTAGGGATTGGTCTTCTTACGAAATCGACCTTCCTAGTATTTATCATCCCTCTTTCTCTTCTCATTATCATTCTCGGTCTAAAAGATAAGCTTTCTCAAGATAAAATCTGGGTAATTCTAATAATTTTTCTGTTTATAGTTACAATGCTTGGAGGCTATAAATTTGCAGAAAATAGCTATTATCAAGGAAATCCTTTCTACAACAACCTTGATCTAACAGACTCTCTTAATCATTCTCAATCATTCATAAAAGAAATATCTTCAATCATAAATCTTGATATCACGACACTCATTAATCAGCCAACGTTTTTACCGCAAAATCATTCTGCATCTTTAATATACTATGCTACTTTCTGGTACTCATACATCCCAGAGTCAAACTTTAAAGGTAATGAAGGTTCATTGAAATGGTTAGGGCCTTTCATATATATCACAGCTATTCTTCCAACTTTGATAGTTATTTTAGGTGCAGGATCACTCTATATAACTCTATGGCTGGCTTTTCGAAAAAGAAAAGGAATTTCTGCGTTTCTTTCTCTAGACACCTATACTCTTTTCAAAATCTGTGCTACAATGATTTTCTTTTTCAGCCTTCTTCTTGTATTTATTGTTGGAATAAAATACGATACTTGGTCTGTCTTTCAGGCAAGGCTTACATTTGCTTCTCTTTTCGCAATCACATTATTTTTCTCTGAGGGTCTATTATGTATAAAAAATCATAAACTATTGCTTTATGCAACGTTTTTCACCTATATCCTTCTGCTTGTCCTCTTTCTTACTTACTTCATTTGTGAGATTTTCCTTGTAAATGATCTTTTATAACCTCTTCTATGAACTACAACAAATGATTTAAAGCAAGAGTGAGGTAAAAAGGCATGGAGAGAAAAAAGAAACAGGAAGAATTACTGCTTGAGGCAAAGAATTTCTTTGCAGCATATAAAGAAGAAATTGCACCTTATGTGCGTTCCGAACAGCGTGTAATTGCATTAAGCTTTCAACAGCTTGAAGAGTTCTCTACTTCTCTCGCAGAGAGTGTAATAGAAACTCCAGAACAAACAATCGCTGTCTTAGAGAATGCTCTTGACGAGTCAGGACTCTTAAAAGACCCACGAGTGCGTTTTAAAGACCTTCCTAAAACAGTTTTTGTTAAAATACGTGAAATTCGGGCTAAAAACCTTGATCTCTTAATCTGGATAGAAGGAATAGTGCGCCAGGCTTCAGATGTTCGTCCTCAAGTTGTCAATGCAAAATTTGAGTGCCCTAGTTGTGGGGCAATTCTTTCAGTTTTGCAAATTGAGAAAAAATTCCGCGAGCCGAATAGATGTACTTGTGGATGGAAGAGCTCGTTTAAGCTTATCTCAAAGGAAATGGTCGACACTCAGCGCTTAGTGATTGAAGAATCTCCTGATTCATTAGAAGGAGGTGAGCAACCACGTAGAATCAATGTATTCCTAAAGGAAGATCTCGTAGATCCTAAAATGGAAGAACGTACAACCCCTGGAAGCAAAGTACGTATCTTTGGCGTTCTCAAAGAAGTTCCAGTTCCTCTCCAAACAGGAGCAATTTCCACACGATATGATATTGCCTTAGAAGCAAATAATATCATTCCCTTAGAAGAATCCTTCGAAAACTTAAACATTACTGATGAAGAAATTGAGAATATCCTTGAACTTAGCACAGATCCTAAAGTATTTCAGCGTCTTGTAAAAAGCATTGCTCCAAGCATTTATGGGACTCCTGTTTTTGACCGCATCAAAGAAGCAGTCTTGCTCCAGCTCTTCGGAGGTGTAAAGAAACTAAAATCAGACAAAGGATTTACACGAGGGGATATGCATATTCTTCTTGTCGGTGACCCAGGAGTTGCCAAATCAGTGTTGCTAAAGTTCACATCCACAATTGCACCCAAAGGAAGATATGTCTCTGGAAAAGCAGCGACTGCTGCTGGCCTTACTGCTGCAGTAGTGAAGGATGAATTTTTACGTGGATGGTCGCTGGAAGCAGGAGCGATGGTTTTATCAAACAAAGGAATGGTCTGTATAGATGAAATTGAGAAAATGAATGAACAAGATAGAAGCGCAATGCATGAAGCGATGGAGCAACAATCAGTTACTATCTCCAAAGCAAATATTCAGGCTACTCTCCGCTCCGAAACCACGGTTCTCGCGGCAGGCAACCCTAAATTAGGGCGTTTTGACCCATATACCCCTATTCCCCAGCAAATAGATATTTCTCCAGCACTGTTAAGTCGTTTTGATGTTATTTTTGTCATTAAAGATATTCCTAATAAGGCACAAGACGAGGCCATCGCCTCTCACGTCTTAGAAGAGCATAAGCAAGAAGTTATCCGCGATATTATTGATCCAAAGCTTTTACGCAAATATGTTTCCTATGCCAAACAGAAATATAAGCCTAAATTAACGGATGAAGCTATTGAAGAGATCAAGTCATTTTATGTACGAATGCGCAATCAATCAGTGAATGTAGACGCAGCCGTAAAGCCGATTCCTGTCACAGCTCGCCAACTAGAAGGAATCATTCGTCTTTCTGAAGCTCATGCAAAAGCACGTTTAAGCAACGAGGTAAAAAGAGAGGATGCACAAAAAGCCATTGATCTTCTGAAAATGTCCTTGATGCAAGTAGGATACGACGAAGAAACAAAATCATTCGATATTGATCGCGTCACAACTGGCATCAGTTCTTCCAAACGTGGTAAGATTATTCAAGTAAAAGAAGCGATAGCACAGCTAGAATCCAGATTAGGAAAACTCATACCTTTGGAAGAGCTTGAAAAATCTTTAGAAAATAAAGTATCTACAGTAGAAGTAGAAGAAGCTTTAGAACAACTGGTCAAATCTGGAGACTTGTTCAGACCTAAAAAAGGATTTATTCAGAAGATCTAAAAGCCAACACATAAAACCTTAAAAGGCAACAATAATAAAACAATATATGGAACAACAATCTCCTCAACAATTCAAGAGAAATATTGCATATAAAGTTCATATCAACGCACTTCTTTCAGGAAAGCCAGTGATGGAAAGTGATCGTATCAAATTTCTAGAGATAGGTGACAAACAAATAGTCCGCGTCAATATCATTGCCAATATCGTAGATAAATATATCCAAGACGGCGAAAAAAGATTTGGGTCATTAACTCTAGACGATGCCACTGGCCAAATCAAAGTAAAAACTTTTGGTGATGATGTTGAAAAGTTTTCCTCTTTCAGTCAAGGAGACACTGTCCTCCTCATAGGTCTTGTGCGTACCTGGAACAATGAACTCTATCTTACTCCAGACATCCTTAAAAAGAAAGATCCTTCGTTTCTGCTTGTAAGAAAACTCGAAGTTGAAAAAGCAAAGCCACAAACACCTGACACTCAAAAGCTTCGCGTTCTCAAAGACATGATTCTTGAACTAGTAAAGAATGCAGAAAAAGAAGGTGGAATAGATATCGAGAAGATAATTCTCGAATCAAGAGAGTCTCCTCACGTTATTAATGAAGAAATCAAAAAGCTTCTTGAAGACGGTCTTGTTTACGAACCAAGACCTGGAAAATTAAGATGGCTGGGCTAACTCATGACGCGCGCTCAAGATCTAGCGAGGAGAATTAATACTCCTCTCTCAATTCTTCATCATCTCTGAGTAGAAAGAGTATTAGAAGAGAAATTTAACATTGAAGGAAAGAAAATTTCTTAAGAATGTTGAAGAGCAACAATAGTTCCTTCACTCCCTGCTATTTTTTCTGCATTCTTCTTGAAAGTTTCTTTAAGATCAGAAAAATGAGCGATAAGGGTGCTTCCTGTTAGAAGAGGAAGCATACCATCACTATAGACAACCACAAAATCTCCCTTTTCTAATTTAAGAGTGCCTGTACGAAGATAGTGTAAAGCATTACTTTCTCCAGTGAACGCTCCATATGCATTTTTTTCCAAAGGATTGTTACGATACTGCTTTCGTGCATAAGCTCTCCACGTTGGATCCCTCCAAGATGTTTTTCTTTCCTCTGCTTCTCTATCAATCAGTTTGCTTGGCCCTTCATCAAGTGTTTGAAATTTTTTATTACCTTCAGAATCAAAGATTGCAATGCCACAATCTGTGAGAAATCCCCAATAAAGAGTGTTATTTTCTATGATCGCTCCTGCACCTACACACGCTCCAAAGTCATTCTCCAAATAATCTACTCTTAACTCTTTATTGAGCTTGGCAATTTCACTATTAGCTTTTTCAAAAAGAGTTGACAACGATTGCAATTTATTAAAATTTTTTGCCTCTTTTACAAATACTTTACAAAACATCTCAGCAGCGAGGCGAGCAGGACTTGGATGAGGGTAGTTTTTGACTGCTTTTTTGATAGCTTCTTTATCATCGAAAGCTGGAAGCCAAGATGTTTTTACAGGGTCGCGTGTAATACCATCTGCCACTACAAGGATGACACGATCTCTTTCTCCATTAAATAAAAAATAATCTTCTTCAATAGGATGGTGTTGCAAGTATTTAGGATTATGAATTGTAAAAGCAGTAATCTCCATTATCTCGCATGTTTCTTAATTTTATTGGTTCTTAAAGTAATCCAAATTAAAAGAACAAGTGCAACAAACAAAAGAAGAAATCGTAAAATATCAGAAAGATTCTCCCAGTTACGAACAGAACCATAAAAAATTGCTCCAATACCTGAAGCAATAAGTGCAGAACTCACAGGCTCAACAGAAAAGATGCCATAACCAGCAAGAAAAGTGATAATCCCTAAGATAAGTGCAATGATGAAAACAATCTTGCTATAGGCTCTCTGAGATTCATTGTAATATTTATTGCAAAAATTACATTCTTTGACGGCAGTAGTACATCCAACATCACTGTATTGATAAACGGGAAAACCTCCAGAAGAATAACATAGCTCATTCTGCTCCTGAAGAGTTTTTGAGAACGTACAATTCGTAGCAGTATCAACTCCTTTTCCAGAAAAAGGATAACGCCCAAATTCATTACTCTTGCAAAAATCTTCGTACTGTGGAGAAGGATAAAAAGCCTCAATACCATAGCTCAACATCAGAAGATAGATAATGAAAATACCAATGCCTAAAACTAAGTTTTTGACACTCATGCTCAAGAAAAGAGACGTAACTTTATAAACCCTTGTCGTCCTTTTGATTAATGGAAACCTACGAAACACTGCTTCAAAAAGCATATAACAACATTAAAATCATATCAGGGAGTGGCGAGCGTTTTGAAATACCTAAGATTGCAGGAATAGTCTCAGGAAAAAATACAATAATTACAAATATTACAGTGATCGCCAACTACTTTCGAAGACCTGTAGAACACTTAACTCGTTTCTTGCAAAAATCTCTGGCAACACCTGGAAAACTCGATGGAGACCGCCTAATCTTAAACACCAAATTAAGTTCTCTAAAAGTGACGGAAAAAATACAGCTCTATGCAAAAGAGTTTGTTCTTTGCGGTGAATGCACAAAGCCAGATACTGAAATTATTTCTGAAAAAGGCATTAAATTTAAACACTGCCTTGCTTGTGGCGCAAAATCGCCAATCAAGCATATGATCTGATATGCTTCTGAAAATTCACCACTCATATCGTGATGTCATAGCCTTAGTAGATTCCGAGCTCTTAGGAAAGAGTTTTGAGGAGGGAAAAAGACAACTAGAAATTAAAGATCATTTTTTCAAGGGAGAAGAAATGCCTCGCGATAAAATTGTGGAATTTCTTCGAAAGCAGCTTCGTGAAGATGCAACATTCAACATTGTAGGAGAGGAGTCCATTGCTTGTGCCATAGAAGCAGGAATTATCGATGAAAACTCAGTCATAAAGATTCAAGGTATTCCTTTTACACTGAAATTGTTTTAAAGATTTCTTCTAAAATTTGTTAATTTTCAAGTCGATCGTAATTGCTAAAGTATTTAATTTATGATAATCTTGTTATACTATGAATTTAAAAGAAGTAAAAAAGCAAGTTCTTATATATTTCATAGTTATCATATTCTTTGTTGGTATGCTTTATTGGGAAAAAGTTTTACCTTATTTTAATGACCTTGCTATAGATAAAGATCAAAAAGCGCATGCGATTGCAGGCTGGTTTGTATTTTCCTACTTTCTAATCTGGATTTTCGTTTCTCAACTTTATCTCGATAAAGTTAAGAATAAAAGTATCGTCAAAGAGATAATAGGAAGAAAAAAAGATAAAATAAAGCTTATTAAAGAATTAATGAAAGATACTCTAATCTCTTTTACTACTACATTTATCTTTATATCTTTTACACTAGATTACCCAAGACCGTTTTTATTATTTATGGGGTTAATTGAGATAAATTTAGTATATGCATTTTATACATTTTTTATTAAAGACACCTAAAACCAACACTTTAAAAAACCTCATTACTCTTTCTACTTTATGGAAACACTCTATTTCACCAAAATCAATGAAGTGCGTAAAGAACGTTTAGAATTGGAGCGTAAACTATTTGTAAAAATCTCTCTTGTTGGAAAAAAAGTTACAATTGAAGGCGAAGCTTTCCAAGAATACGAAGCACGCCTAGTACTTGAAGCGATGCAATTCGGATTTTCTGCAAAAAAGGCTCTGCTCTTAAAAAGCGAAGATTTTATTTTCAGAAGATTACCTATCAAAAATTTCACAAGAAGAAAAGATCTTTCAGTAGTAAGAGGAAGAGTCATTGGAAAAGAAGGAAAAACAAGAAGCGCTCTTGAAAACATCACAGGATGTGAGATTATCGTTAAAGACGACGCAGTAGGCTTGATAGGCTCTGCAGAAGGAATTGAAGAAGCGACGACTGCCCTTACGAATCTAATTAGAGGCAGCAAGCAATCTAATATTTACCGCTTCTTAGAAAGAATGAATACAGCAAGAAAAGAACTAAGAAATGAATAAATAGACATCACAAAAATGATGCGCTACCACTGCTTAAAAGCAGTGGTTTGAATAAGCGCTCGTTTTTGGAGATGCTCGGGAACCACCACACCATAAATGGTGTGGTTTTAGTCGGTTCCCGACATAATAACGTTTAAATAACGTTTTTCTCTGATGATTATAAGTCCCCTTAGCTCAGCCGGTAGAGCACATGACTGTTAATCATGGGGTCGGAGGTTCGAGTCCTCCAGGGGACGTTTCTTTTAGAAGATTATCTTAAATAAAAATATAATCCAATACCTATTGTAACAAGTACAAGAATTCCTAAAATCAAAAAGAGTATTTTCTGTTGTTTCTCTCTTCGCTTGCGTTCATCTGCCTCTTGATATGCCCTTTCTATCTCTTTTTTCTTATCTTCAGAAAGTTTAGTCTGTTCTCCAGAGTAACGAAAGCGCATCAAGCCACCTGTTTCCACTTCTTCAGCCATGATATCAAGAATAATAAGGAGGCATATAAATATTTCCTTACCATTAAAACATTAAAAATACTCTTAATGAACTAATTCTCTCATACGCGCAACAAGTACTTCTTGTCCAGCAGCATCTAACACAACCAATTTTTCTGAATGTGCTTGCTTAAAATGTATGAGCATTTTCGCGGCAGTCTCTTCAGGATTCCTGCCTCTGGCAATATATCCACAGTTAGCATTGCCCAAAGAAAAACAACTTAGTTCCAATTCATTCATACCAGCACGTGCTTTATCAGGATCTTCTTCCATATTACCAGCTCACGCTCTTACAAGCCTTACGTAAGTATATAATTTCTTGTAATTCATAAACTTCTATCGTGCTCTCTACTTGATCATCAAAATAGCGAATCTGATAATCATGATCGTTCTTATCAAACACTTCAATCGCCATTTCTTTAGTACCTCCATGATCCATCAAAGCATAGTGAGCATCCACTTCAACTTCAATGCCATCAATCTTCATCGTATCTCCTTTCTTCACTTTATTAATAGGCTTACTGCCCTTAACTTTTGGAGGTTCACTAGAACCTCCGCTTATCTTATCAACAACTCCCTCAGCCCCATCAACAATATCATCTAAATCATCTTTATCAGACTTTTTCTTCACTTTTGCAGGCTTAGGTTTTGCATACTCCACATCTTCATCATCTCCAAAAGCATCATCAAGAGAAACTCCTCTCTCTTCCTCTTTCTCTTCTTTTTTTACAGTTTTCTGAGACTTTTTTGCTACCATTTCTTCTTCTCCGCAATAATACATTCCTCATTTTTCAGAGGCGCATTTGCAAACATTCTTTCTCTAAAATCAGCATCTCCTTTAATGCCCTTCCCCTCTTCACGAAACCCTCCAACTTCTTCTTTTTTCTCTTTCTTTATGATTTTTACCTTAGAAAGAGCAGCACTAAACTTCTCAAGAATATTCTGCGCTTCTTTCTTTATCTTTGCCCTTTCAGCGTCAGTAATCACATCCATATCCAACAGAGAATGCCTTAATTTATAAAGCTAATGCATCTCATTTCCTTTTCTCAATCTTAGGAATCTCTTTAGCCTCATCATAAGCAGCGGCAAAAAACCTCTTCATAATCTTCGCAAACGGCTTATCTCGTATTAGCAAAGTAACATTAGATTTAATAAGTCCAATCATGACTTCTTCATCGTCTAAGATAGACATAGCAACTCCCTCATTAGGAAATGCCTTAATATCTTTATGAATCGTGAGCCATTGTTGCACATTCTTCTCAGTCTCTTTGTCATAACGTGCAAGCGTTTTCACTTCAATCTTCTTATTGAGAGATTTCTCAAGATTCCGCATCCAATCTTCCCGCGCATCAACATTCCATTTCAACGTATAATCGTACTGCTCATAATCTTTCATCTCTCCAATAAGTTTATGAAACCCTGCTTTTCCCACGCCTACAACAACTGGCTGTTTCTCCTTAACATCATAAAACTTTTGCATCTCTTTCATTTTCTCACGAGCGACCATTAGTTTCTTCTCTTTCTCAGTAATTAATTTTTCAAAAACTGCAGGATCAGCAGGAGCAAATTTCTTAGTCTTCTCAGGAACAACCACAATTAGACCTCGAGCAAGAAGTGCCTCAAGCACATTATAGATACGACTGTAAGAAACTCCACTTTTAGCACTTACTTCAGCAGCACTCAGCTTCCCAAATTGTACCAGCACTTCATAGACTTTCGCTTCGTTACTAGCCAGTCCCAGCTCTTCAAAAACTTCAAGTTCTCCCATTCCATTATTCTCTCTTCGATCTTTTTATACCTTCCTATTACCACCCTTATTAGGGTGGCAAATATTTAAATAGTAATTAATATGACTATTATTAAGT
>JBBTBG010000026.1:0-13157 GCA_038043805.1 Nanobdellota archaeon
AGGGACGGATGATTAGAAATGACAGGAAAAAAAGTATAGCCATGATTGTCCAGAAAATCACATGATGTAGATGCTGTGGCACTCTTTTTTCCATATCGAGAAAAAGAGAATGGGATTAATAAATGTTGTTCTTGAATATACTCTATTCCTTTAACGGTATTTTTTTAAACGGAAGAATATGTGTTTTTGTATGGGCAACGATGATGATAGAATAACTGCTGATCCAATTCAAATGTATGCCTCTCAAGTTTTACGCGATGGCTTAGGAATTATTACTCAAGTTCGTGCAGGACTCACCCCTGAAGATCATAAGACCACACTTATTCTCGAAGGGCAGAAGTTTTATGATGCAGGAGTACGTGCAGTGTACGATGCTCTTTGTATGCTTACTGTTGATGGTGTTGAGCATGTCGATCGTGACCAAATTGTTGCGTTAAAAAGAGGACTTGAAGATTATATTGTCAAAGGTCGAAAAATTTGGCCTTCTTAATCCATTAAATTCATAAAGTCTTTTGTTGTTGAGAGGCTATGGAAGAGATTTTTTTGTTCGTGCTGGCCTTGATATGGATTGTGTTTGCCAGCGTGCAGGATTTGAAAACTAGAGAAGTTGCAAATTGGTTGACTTTTTCATTGATTGCGTTCGCATTGGCTTATCGTGGATTTTTTACGCTTTTGTATGATGACATGTGGTTCTTTCTTTTTGGGCTCTTAGGATTTGGATTGTTTTTTTGTTTAGCACATGCCTTTTATTACGGACGTGTTTTTGCAGGAGGCGATGCTAAGCTTTTGATGGGTGTGGGAGCAGTACTACCTTTTCATTCTTTTAATGACTACTTTATTTTGACGCTTGTTTTTCTTCTTTCGCTTTTTTTTGTAGGTGCTTTGTATAGTGTCGCTTATAGCGCAATTGCGTCAGTTCGTTATCGTGATCGCTTTGTACCTGCATTTGCTAAAAGCTGGAAATCATATTCCTTTTTGTGGCTTGCGCCTGTGTTGCTTTCTTTATTGCTTTTCTTTGTTAAGACTTCTCTAGAAGGTTGGCTGGTTTTGAGCGCATTTTTCTTTTTCTTGCCGCTCGCTTTTATTTATCTAAAAGCGTTTGAGCAAGGGTGCCTTGTTACTTATCTTTCTCCTGAGAAATTAACCGCAGGTGATTGGCTGGAAAGAGATGTTCGTGTTGCAGGGAAAGTCTTGAAGAATAATGTGCATGGGCTTTCTTTAAAGGAAATTGCTTTTCTGAGAAAGCATCATAAAAAAGTGTGGATTAAACAAGGCATTCCTTTTGTTCCTGCATTTTTTATTGCTTTTGCGATTATGGTATCTTTCGAGATTTTCGCACCAGAGGCAATTCAGGATTGGATTCTTTCTTTATTTTCTCTATTTTAGGCAGTTCCACTGGCTTTATTTTTTTGACTAATTCTTTAAGTTCTTCAACGGACGATTTTTTTCTAGGAGACGAGAGATTGACAGGAGAATCATAGATAGGAATGATGTTGATAATAGTTTCGCCGAACTTTTCTTCTGTGGGCATTTCTACTGACTTGGCTTTGAGGTTGTCTTTGAGAAGTTTTGCGACTTTTTGGGCGAGCACGAAAGCTTCTGGAGGGAGCTTGTCTGATGATTCTGCCGCTTTTTTTGGGACAATCATTGTATGGCCTTCTGAAATAGGATTAATCTCTAGAACAGCTAAGGCTTCTGCATTTTCTTCAACTATGACAGTTTCGAAATCTTTGTCAATCATCATTCGGTAAGGACTTTTTTGGGCCTTACCACTATCTTTTGCACCTGCAGCATTTCCTTTTTGCTGATCGAGCATACTTTCTATTGTTTCTGGAGACATGACATTGATTTGAGCTTGCGCCTTTGCTTTTTGTTCTGGAGGAAGATGCGCGACTTGTTGTGATAATTGTGCCTTTAATTCTATAACTTCTTCTGGAGAGAGTGCCATTGAGGAGAGAAGTCTAAAGGGTTTAAAGAATTATTGCTTCATTTCATCAATGACCTTTAAGGCTTCTTTCCAACTATGAATACGCGTAATGTTTTTGTGTGTGAGGGCTTGGTTCCAAGGCATGTCAAAGAGGATGACATGAATACCTGATTCTGCGCATTGCAGAGCTGTTTCTGGTGCGTCTTCAATCATGATGGGGATTTGAAGTTCTTCGCAGATCTGTGCCTTGGTTGCTCCTTGCCCCTTGTGGAAATCTCCTGCGTGGATGATTTCTATTTTCTGGTTTGTGATGTGATGCGTGAGCCAGATTTTTACTTTTTCTTTGAAACGAGAAGGGCGCGAAGTAATGATGGTGAGATGATGCTTTTGCATGAGCTGTTCTATAGCTTCTTTAGCTCCCCTAACTACTGGTAATTCTTTGATGTCGTGAGACTGGTGAAATTCATCTGTCCGCTTAATGGCTTCTTCACTTGAAACGTTCCAGAGTGTTGAATACTTAAACACCTTGAGGTCACTTACCTTATGATTTGTTTTGAAGCGCGTGTTGTAGTTTGTCAAGAGACTTGGAAAGAAATCTGCTATAACGTCATCTAAGTCGATGCCAATATTCATGATGCAAGAAAAGAAAGGAGATTTATAGAAGTTGTTGTTAGAGAAGGATACAATTTTTTGGAGTCATATATTCTATCTGAATGTTTTTAGGATTTTCATCATCAAGATCAATCCATACATCTTCGTTTGTGTCCGTAAACCATCCACTAAGGTCACCATCAGAAGAACACATTATTTTTCGTTTACCACCCTCCGAGAAATCTTCTACGAGGATGGCTGCATACTTATCAGGCCTTAAGACACCTATGCAAAATTTTGAAACACGTCGCCCTAACTGGAAAATTATGTCTGCACTCTGTGCGTATGATTCGTGTCTCTTAATTATTACTTCATCGAATCCTTTTGTTCTTATATCGGCGTGCTCCCTTACTGCTATCCAAAGACCATTTTCGAGTTGTCCTAAACGATAGATCTTATTGTGTGATCCCTCACCTATTTTTTCGAGGAAAAGATGTTCAATGTGTCTTTGAAGATCTTGTATCAGATGAGTTTGTAAGAGTAGTTTTTGCCTTATGAGTTGCGATTGTGCAAGATAGACGCCTTCACCCCGATAGATAGAAGACATTTATCCGAAGGCTCTTCGGTAGTCTTCGATTTTTACAGAGGAGACGCCTGGAATTGAAGAGAGTTTTTGCTCTACGAGGTCTGTGCCTTTTTCTTCAGGCATGTCCATTTTTACATTTAGAGCTTTGAGACCAAAGGCGAGAGGAACTTCTTGGAATGAGATGTTTTTTGCACCTTCTGGAATGAGAAGATCTTGAGCTTTCTTTTGTATTTCCTGAAGATTTACATCTAGAGATTCAGGCATGAGTTTGATGATGATGACGACTGTCGCTGGCATGAGCAATCTTGCGGAAGAAGCTATTTAAGCCTTTCTTTCTTAAGGAACCGTAGGTGCCTTAAAGTTCAACCTCTCTTTTTTGCTTGTGAGCGTTTCATTGCGCGATTGCTTGCGATAAGAACAATGACTCCGAGAACTGCCACAACTGCACCTTCGAATGTGTGAAGAAGGTGAGAAGATTCGTCTTCTTTGAGAACTTCATTATGATACGTATGAGGAAGAAACATCCATAAAAGTCCAAGAAAGAGGATGATGCATCCAAGCACATAGAAGATTTTTGCTGACATAAAAATAAAAAATAAAAAGTATTGAGAGATTCTTCCTACTCTTTTACTGCGTATGCGATGACCAGTGCAATAACTCCGATAACGAGATGAAGGACTGATGTTTGCATATTGATGTTGAACCACTGCATGAGAAGTCCTTCTGCTTCATGTCCTACTGAAGGAATAAAACCTAGGACGCCTAAAACTATACCGATCCATCCTATGCTCTTGTTGAAGCCAGGTCCTTCTCCTTTCATTCCTACATATATACCGAAGATTGCTGCGATGATGTGCAGAATGCTTTGAGCAGGATTGACTCCAAATCCTAAAATGTTACTCTGGAAGAGTCCCCAGACACCAATGATTAAGAGAATTATACCTAAAATCAGTGCAAAGGTCTTTTGTACGTTAGCCATTTTTACCTCCTTTCACTCTTGTATGAGCTATTTTGTTAATGAGAAAGAAGTATATAAAGGTTGTTTTTAGGGAGAGATGCCTTGAGGGAATTTGAAAAAGACAATCTGGCCTTTTTGAAGCGTTGCGGCGGGATCTACTGGATATTCGATACGGCAGACGATGCCTCTGTTTGTTTTTGAGTTTTGCGTGAATTTTCTTACAAGTAGAGGATCAGAGTAGTGTGCGGCGATTGCTGCCCCTGTGACTCCACATCCTTGTTGTTCTACATGATGGATGAGTGTTGCAATCGGTGGACGTGGAAGTTCTTGTGCATTCTGTGGAGCAATACAGAGATAAGTTCCATGTGGAAGTTCTGAAAGAGAATAGTTTGATCTATCTTCTCTTTCGATAACGAGGTTTGCTCCGAGTAGTTCTGGTGTTACTTCAACACCTATTTTTTCAGAAAGAACCCTACAATCGTACGGGGAAACAGCGAAGATCTGTCTTTGCCCGAGAATCTGCGTGCCTTTAGGGTAAATTGCTCTTTCTCTTCCTGAAGAAGCAATCATTCCCCAATGCCTTTCTCCTTTGATGCCTTCAATCGTAACTTGGAATTCGTCAACTTCTTTAGTTACTGAGTAAGATGCAATATTAGTGGTTGTTCTTTGATCTTCTGATAGAAGGACTCTAGTAATTATTCCTCTTTCAGGTATATTTGAGAGCATTAGATCATTGAGTTTTTCTTTTTCTACCTGAATGTATTCAAAGCGGTTTTGATAAAAGAACATATTGCGGACAGAAAGGAGAGGTATTTAAGGTTTAGGGTGATTTATTTTTGAGCACTATATACCTTTTCAACATTTTCATCACAAAGTGAACGAAGATACTCTTTGATAAGTTGCTCCATTTCCTCTTGATTGCCTGTAAATGTAAAATGTATTCCCGTCTTGCCTTTATTACCATAACTGTAATTTCTTCCACCTGCCTGATATATCATAAAATCAAATCCTTCTATATTTTTATTTCTATAAGAAATTCCCTGAACATTGAGATCGTTCGTTATATTTTCTTTTGCTGCCACGTATACTCTTTCATCATCAAATCGGAATATATAATTAGAAAGGGTCTTTTTATCATCAAGAGTATCATCAAGAGTAGAGGTATATTGTGTACTAAAATAGTATTGAATTTCTTTTTCACCCAAAGGAGTATCCAAAGTTGTATAGTTACTTTTTGCTAAAACTTTCACTGAGAGTTTAGAGACTTTTTCTGGAAAATTTTGATACGAAAGGTTTTCAAAACAAGAATCGTTAATTTCTACAGAATTTTTTTTGTTTACATTAAAGAAGAATATGCCCCCCATTAATAGAAGGAATCCTATAATTATCACTATTATCACAATTTCCTTAGATACACCTTCTTTGTTCACGTCTGTAGTCTCTTTTCATTCTATTAAAATTTTTCTTTTTATGAACCGTAGAACGCCATAATCCTTTTAAACGTGTAAAGAGTGGTGGAGAGAATGGAGAATTATGAAAAATTGGTGACGCGTGTTGCTAGTGCTTCTGGGCTTACTATCGATGATATAGAAAGAAAAGTAGAAGCTAAAAGAGCTAAGTTATCTGGGCTGGTTTCTAAAGAAGGAGCATGTCAGATTGTTGCCAGTGAATTAGGTATCAATTTTGACAAAGAGCGCATTAAGATCAATGAACTCGTGGAAGGTATGAAGCGCGCGAATGTACTTGGGAAAGTTTTACAGATTAACCCTGTACGAACGTATACAAGGAATGGGAAAGAAGGGAAAGTTGCAAGCTTGGTGATTGCAGATGAAGGAGGGAGCGTGCGTACTGTTCTATGGGATTTGAATCATATTTCTTTAGTAGAGCAAGAGAAAATTAAGGCAGGTGATGTTGTGGAAATTTCTTCTGGAAGCGTGCGCAATGGAGAGCTTCACCTTTCTTCGTTTGGCGATGTGAAAGTGAGCAAAGAACAGATTGCACAAGTCAGCTCCGAACGCAGTCTTGTTGTGAAATCACTTAAGGAAGTAAAGCCTGGCCAGTCTCTAAAAACACGTGCAGTGATTGTCCAGATATTTGACCCTCGCTATTTTGAGGTTTGCGGTGAATGTGGAAAGAAAGTTGTGGAAGATGAGTGTGCCGTGCATGGTAAAGTACAGCCGCAGAAACGCGCGCTTTTAAGCATTGTACTCGATGATGGTAGCGAGACGATACGTGCCGTACTTTTCAGCGAGCAGATTAAACTGCTAGGTATTGATGACGAGACTCTTTTTTCTCTCGAGAAATTTGCGGAACATAAGAAACACCTTTTGGGAGAGGAAAAATTCTTTAGCGGCATTGTGAAGAGTAATACTCTCTACAACAGTACGGATTTCACAATCCAGGGTGTTGAGGAAGTGGATGCGCAGGCGCTGATTAAGGAACTAGAAGCGAAGGCTTAAATAGATTTATTAATTTGATTTCTTAGTTTTATTTATGTATGAATATTTTATAGGAACTCTCTTCTTTGGAATTTTCTGGGCTTTTCTTTTTGCTTTTCGAAGAGATTTACGTTGGCCCATGATATGGACTGCAGCAGCCTATATTCTCTTTAGTGGTATTCTTGTTTCTGTTTGGCATATTGCAAGACAGTTTGTTTATTTGAGAGAGCCCATTGTTCCTTCTTACTGGTATCCTCCTACGTTCTTTGACTTAAGCAGATTTACCGGTTTTGGAGGAATCGAAGATCTTCTTTGGCTTTTCTTTATCGCAGGAATTTCTACAGCTATTTATGAATTTCTCTATCGTGGAACCATTATTCATAAAAGAGGGCACCGATTTTTTGTTCTTGCGCTTATTTTTTCTTTTGCATCATTTTTTATTTTTGAGTACTTTTTTGCTGTCAATCTTGTTTATAGCATTTGTGTTGCGCATCTTGTTGGAGCATTGGTCTTGTGGATTCAAAGAAGAGACCTTATCAAACATTCTTTATTCGGAGCGAGCGCATTTTTAATCGTCTATTTTTTTGCTTTTCTTCTTGTTCTTGTCGTCTATCCCTCATTTATTAGTGATTTTTATAATCTGAATACTACGAGCAGTATTCTCTTTTTGGGAATTCCTCTTGAGGAGTTTTTGTACGCGTTTAGTTTTGGTCTCTTCTGGGGCCCTCTTTATGAATATGTTCATGGAGAAGTTTCTCGTTTGAAAGGTAGTCGAACTATAAGAGGAAGACGCAGATGATGTATCGAACTCATCTTGCACTTGCTCTCTTTTTAGGCCTTTTGTTTCTTCCTTATGTGCGCGAACAGATTTTTTTCTTACCTATTGTATTGCTTTGTGCTTTACTACCGGATATTGATTGTATGCATTCTCGTTTAGGAAGGTATTGGTTCTTTAGGCCGATACAGTGGTTTATCAAACATCGCGGAATGTTACATAGTCTAACGTTTTGTGTTGTTGTTGCATTATTGATTTCATTTGCTTTTCCTGTAATTGCATTTCCTTTCTTTTTGGGATATGCGAGTCATTTATTTGGAGATGCGATTACTGAAGAAGGCATTCGTCCATGGTGGCCATTGAAGAAAGAAATCAAAGGATTTTTCAGGACGGGAAAAAGAATTGAGAAGGGGATTTTTGTTGGATTGATTATTGTGAGTGTGTTCCTTGCAATCCATTTCTTTTGGTATTAATATTTTTCTTAAACCTATTGTTGAAGTACCATTATCTTTATATATCGCAGGACGTTTTGGACAACGATGGTAAAGGCAGACGAAGAAAAAATTTCTAAAAAAGAAAAAGAAGAAAAACCTAAGGAAGAGGAAACAAAGCTGACAGATATACCTGGAATTGGACCAGGTATTGCGGCAAAGCTTGAGGCTGCTGGTGTTTATGATTTAATGGGTCTTGCGGTGATGAGCCCTCCTGCTCTTGCAGAGCTTGCAGGCGTTGGAGAAGCAGTTGCGCGCAAGGCGATTCAAGCATCTCGAAGCCTGATGAAACTTGGATTTACGGATGGCATTGAATATGCTAAAAAGAGAGATGACCTTTTCATGATTAGTACTGGAAGTAAAAATCTAGATGGACTTCTGGGGGGAAGAGGAATCGAGACGAAGGCGCTGACTGAAGCTTACGGCGCTTTCGGCTCGGGAAAATCACAATTAGGATTTACGCTTGCTGTGCGTGTGCAAATGCCTAAGGAGCATGGTGGGGCAAATGGGAAAGCGGTTTTTATTGATACGGAAGGAACGTTTAGACCTGAGAGAATTCGACAGATTGCAGAAGGAATGGGGGCAAATCCTGAAAAAGTGCTGAAGAATATTCTTGTTGCACGCGCGTTCAATAGCGATCATCAAATTCTTTTGCTTGATAGAGTTGGAGAATTGATTAAAGAAGGAGAACCGATTCGTTTGATTATAATTGATTCTTTGACAGCTCATTTTAGGGCAGAGTTTGCAGGGAGAGGACAATTAGCAGATAGACAGCAGAAGTTGAATAGATATTTACATAATCTTATAAGAATGGCGGAACAGCATAATCTTGCTGTGTATCTTACTAATCAAGTCATGGCAAATCCAGGGATGATGTTTGGAGATCCGACAACGCCTGTTGGGGGGAATATTATTGGACATGCTTCGACTTATAGAATGTATTTAAGGAGAGGAAAGCAAGGAAGTAGAGTTGCAAAACTTATCGACTCTCCGAATCTACCTGACAATGAAACAGTCTTTTTTGTTACAAAGGCTGGTGTGAAAGACGAAGAAGAGAAGGAATGAGTACCTCTTATCACCATTACCTGCCCAGACTTACTATAGCAGAAGATTCTAGTCAATCTAAGAAGGAAGATTTCCGAACACTAACGCTTATTTGGTTTCAGGGAAAGACAAAGTTGCGAGGCATTCTTACCCATACTCTTACTAATGAAGGTGCTTATCGCCCTCCTCTCCCTCAACTTTGTTCTTATGATTGTTCTCCTCTTTCTATTCTTCAGATCGGTCAGAATGGAGATACTTCTCGGTATGCTATTTGTTCTGAATGTTTATGTTTGTATCAATTCCCTTCTCCTGAACGATTAATTAACGTATAATTAATTAATCACTTATATTTTAATTTTTGTATTGTAAAAACACTTTTATTGATGTATTTTTTAAAAAGAAAGACTTATATAGTATTATTTATATATATTTCTAAATATCTATAAATAACATGAAAAAAGGTGTTTATCTTCAGCTTCCTGAGAAAATTTTAAAGAAACTTAAGGAAGAACAAGAAAGTCAAGGATATTATTCTTTACAGGAAGTGGTTCTTCATGCTGTACGTGAACATTATTTCAGACCTTTATCTGGAAGTTCTTCTGGAGTTGCTCTAGGACGTCCGAAGAAAATAGACCTTAAAGATATTCCAGGGCGTAAGAATATTTTTAGCAAAAAAGGAAAAGGCCCAACTTGGAAGTGGAGATAATTTTTCTTATGTCGGGAATCGATGAAAACCAAAATATTCATAGTGTGGTGGTTTCAGAGCATCTCCAAAAACTAGCGCCTATTCAAACCATAGCTCATCAAGGATTCACGTCCTTGAGGTTTAAGCCGTGGTGGCGCATCGTTTTTATGATATAAAGTATAACTTTTATGAAAATTATTTCTGCAGAGAAATCTGCTGAAATTGGCTAATTTAAAATAATGAGCGAAGCGAATTAACTTTTCCTTTTAATCTCAACTTTCGTTTTCTTGAACTGGTTATGAATCCCCTCTACGAGATCAAGACCAGCATAGCCTGCAATTAAGCTCCCTATCCATCCATAATCTAATAAAATTCCTGCTAAGATGCCTGTGATTAAAATTACACTTCCATACACCAGAAGCCCCTGCACATGGATTACTGATTTTGTCTGCGTTAGCTTAAATATATCGAATGAGAATCGTAGTACTGCTCCGAGAACCCCCCAACCTGCAGCAAAGAGTACGCGACCTACAAGTTCGTTCATTGTTTAAATACTACTGATTTAGGTATAACTGTCCTGAACATATTTTCTAGGATATCTGTTCCTGTATAGCCTGCGAGAAGAGCAATGTGAAAGTCGATATTTTCAGAAAAGAGACCGAGAAGCATTCCTATTATTGTTGAGACTATAAGGGAGATTATAAACAAAAGTGGTTTCATGCGTTCGCCTCGCGCCATAGCTTTTGCAAGACCAAGCAATGCACGTGCGAGACCTCCTAAACCTCCTAGACAAAGATAGAGTAGAGTTACTTCATTCATTCTTTTTTAACGGAGTGAATATATTTAAAGGCTTCTTTTGAGATTCTTTGATGGAACTTACTGTATATAACAGCATACCCTTCGTGATTCATACTTTAGACTATACTACTGTGTATCCTTCATATTCATTGCCTGGATTCAGTGAGAAGGATACGAGCAGTGGCGTTTTACCATTAGACGGTCTTGTGCCTCATTTGCGTGGTCAACTTTTGAGTAGAAGATTTCATGCACTTGGCATACTTGAAACACGCTATGCGTGCTTTCCTACACATTCTCTTCTCTGTCAGCCCGAAAATTATTCATCTCATTATTTTTTGATCGATGGAGGAACGCGAGAGATTTTGCCGTATTTGCAAGTTGCTGCGAAAGGGTCGCGCGGAGATTCACCACGCGCTTGGTTAACGTTTGAAGCATATATTGGGTTGCTTTCCATTCCAGTAGTTTCTGTCGCCCTTCCTGAAGACTTTCAAAGCGAATGCATTCTTTTTGAAGAAGAATACCGAATTCCTACTATTAATTTGACTTACTTGGAGGATCTTGCTGCAGTTGCTCATGACTATCGTTTGCATTTACAGTCTCCCGGTTTTGATGCCTTCCATGAGCAGATGTCAATTGAAGAAGTCTTAGAGGCAGCGGATTTTTATAAGAATGGATATTACTAAAGCTTTGTTTACGCTGTTAGTACTTGTTCTTGCCAACCTACATTATACTTTAATTCTTTTTCGAGCGCTGAAAGATAACTTTGACGTATTGCAGGATTGATAAGACTTTTTCCTGTGTTTCTATCGACAAAATCAACAATGACTGCTGCTGCAGAGTCGTATACTAAAAATCCTGAGTGATTTCTTCCTGAAATGGTCGTGCCTAAAAATGCTGATTGTTTTGTACCATAGATTGCAGGCCCTGAAGAAGCTTCTCCTGTCTGGAGTGGATATCTTTTAGGAGATGCAAGTAATTCTTGAAATGAGTTAGGTGTTAGGCTTCTTGTATTGGCTGGAATAAAGATATGAATTCTACCTTCCTGAAGATTTTCTAATTGTTCATCAACTGCTGCGCGTACTGCTTCTTCAAAACTTTCAGATTTAAAGAGTATTCTTACGAGAGATGCAAGTTCTTTTGCATTTTCAAGTGTGTATTCTGGAAATACTTCTGAAGTATGCATACTCTTAGATCTCCTTGAAGTATTTATGTCAAGGAACTTGACTAAAACTCCAGCTTTTAAGCTGGAGTTGTTCCTTGAGCGTTAGGAATTATATTCCTGAACGCCTCGAAAACTGAAAGTTTTCTCAGCATCCAAAAAACGAAGCGTCTATTCAAACCCCAACTCATCAAGAACCCTTGGTTCTTGAGTGCCATCAAAGACTTATGTCTTTGAGGTTTAAGGTGGGGTGACGCATCGTTTTTTTGATATTTATGTAGTTTATTGTCCCTTAATACCTCAAAGCCTTGAGAGGTAAGACGTAAAGAACTCTTAACAGATATTGTATTTTTATCTCTGACTCGTGTCTGATTAGAGATATTGTGCGTGTCCCTGATAAGCTCTGGTCTTGCGATGAGGAGATTCACTAATCGCTTGACATTTCAGACATCCAAGTATCAAAGGTCATATAATCCTTAACAAATGTTGTTAATCTTTGCATTTCTCTTTCTTTTGGAGATTTCCATTTAAGAGCATCATAGAATGTAGTCACATAGAATCTTCGATGATCATTTTGAGGAGTAAGATTATCTTGATAGTGATAGAGCGCATCTCTTAGCGTCGTCTTAAATGTTTCCCGTTGGAGTCTTCTGAATCCTTTTAACTGCGAAGTATTACAGGGGTCGAGAAGAATTTTTCGGTAGTCTGGAGCCCCTGGATGATAGAGATCAGTGCATTCTTCTACATCGATAAGCCAAAGAGTCTTTCCGTCAAAGACTTTATCATCTCCATTAGTGAATCCTACCTTTCTCATACCTGCTTGACAGAGATGGGCTAACATTGTTGCATCTTGTTCGATGAGTGTTTGTCTATTTTTTTCATTAATGCACTTATCCATTGTTTTTCCTTGGACTTCTCGTGTAAAGAGAAAATTCTCTACAGATGAATGGTAGATTCCTATAATTTCTGGAACTTTGACTCCTTTTTCTTCTAAGAGAATAGCTTTTTCCATTTCTTTTTTAGATGTTACTCCTATAATATTTGAAAGGCTTGTGATCCGATAGAGAGGCTTTGCATCACTATAATAATAAGCACAATTTACATATGCTCCCTTTGAGTAGATTCCTAAAGGTCTGCCTTGAAATTGTGCCTCAAATCTCCAAATAGGACGTTTATCTTGCGCATGATCTTTTTCTACACGTGCTCCTTTTTGTTCGAAACTTTCTGGGAGAAAAGAGTCTATTGGAATTTCACTATAGGTAGAGTTTACTTGGAGACGTGCAGTTGTTCCCAATTTATAATGAGTCCAATTAAAACGTTCATCACTCTGAACTTTTTCTCCTTGTTTTTTCCTTATCCACAGCCCTCTCTGTTGTCGGTTATTACCGCGATAAAGGCAAACTCCCTCTCCTAATGATTGAAATGCAGGATCTCTTAGAGGAGGCTCATTTATTCCTATTCCTGCTACGAGGCCTTCTCCTGTAAGCATTACATTAATTATGTTGAATTCTTCTAACCATTCTCTGGGCTTTTTACCTATTTCTTTAAGTACATCTATCTGGGCATGTTCTTCAATAAAATGCAGGAGATCCTTTCTTGCAGGCATCCAATGGCTATTGAAATTCATCGTATTTTTTCAGAATAAGGCACTGAATAGCCATCCCCTCAAAAATTCAGAGTTAGACCTTCTTTTAAATCTTTGTTT
>JBBTBG010000027.1:0-16421 GCA_038043805.1 Nanobdellota archaeon
ATTTTTTGATTCTTCATCTTTGATTTTTTCATTTTTTCTAGGAGTGCACGATCTTCTTTTTTGATATAAGGGATGAAAAATCCTGAGAAAACGCGTACTTTTTTTATCTGATATTTTGCCATCTTCTGCATAAATCCTGAATGCCAAACTGCATACATATCATAGAAAGAAATTATCACGAGAAGAAAAACGATGGTCCAGATATTAAGAAGAGGTACGAAGATTGCGCTAATTCCTGGATAGACTAAGAGCTCTGTTAGGTTATGAATGATAATATTTCTTTGAAAGACTTTAAGATAGGCTAAAATGAGACCAATAATAAAAGAGATGACTGCTGCGTAAGGAATGCTAAGAAGTGAGGCATTAATGGCTACGGCAATACCTATGGTAATGACAATGAAAAACCAGCCGCGTAATAATAATTCTGCTCTAAACTTCATCATAAGAAGCATTATTCCGATTGCAAGAACGAATGCTATCAGCATAGAAATAAAATTCATTTTTGGTTCGTTATGCTCTGGAGGCTCAACACCGTAAGGCAAATTGTACTTTGTGATGTTAATGGATGTTGTTATATTGCCTACTTGTATTATTTCGGTACTCACTTGAGGAGTGTATGCATAGTTTACGGCAAGGCCTACAAGCTGCGCTATGAGAAACATACCTAATAAAATGCCTGTTATTTTAAGAGAATGTTTCATAGAATAGAAAGGAAATAGAGGTTTTTAAGAGTTTACTTCAGCCTAATAGTTTCTAAGTTTCTTGGAACAACTGTTTCGACGCGCTGCATCTTATAGAGTGAAGAGGCAAGGTCGATGCATTTAGAGACTTCTCCATGATTAATAATAATTTTCTTGGGCTTGGGATTCATACGACTGACATATTGGAGAAGCTCGTTACGACCTGAGTGGGCTGAAAATCCTTTAAGGGTCTCGACTTGCATCTTTACACTTACTTTTGATTGATCGACAAAAACTTCTTTTGTTCCGTCCTGAATTTGCCTGCCAAGAGAGCCGATAGCTTGGTAGCAGCCAAAGACAATGAGGTTGTTTGGATTATCTGCAAAATTTTTGAAATACTCTACTGAAGCTCCACCTACAAGCATTCCTGATGTTGCAATGATAATACAGGGTCCTCCTTCAATAACTTCTTTTCTTTCTGTCGCGCTGCCTACTCTTTTAAGAAGGTCTGAAGCAAATGGATTGTTATCTTGAAAGATCTGGTTACGTACAGATGAGGAGAGAAAATCAGGATATGCTGTGTGAATTGCAGTTATGTCCCAAATCATTCCATCTATATAAATGGGTACGTTGGGGAGGAGTCCTGTGCGCACTGCTTCTTCAACTCTAAGTACCGTTTCTTGGGCGTGACCTAGCCCTAGTTCGGGAACGAGAATTTTTCCGTTCCTCTCTACTGTTTTTTTCACAAGTTCGATAAAATGACGTTCCACTTCTTGCCTTGGAGGAAGTACATCGTCTTTTGAACCATAGGTGGACTCTATCGTAAGCGTTTCTACGCGAGGAAAGTGATTGACTGCGGGATCTAGAAGGCGCGTCTTTGCATATTTAGTATCTGCGCCATAGACTAAATTGTGTAAGCCATTGCCTACATTAATGTGTACTTGTGCGGATCCTAAAACATGCCCTGCATTGTAAAATGTGATACGAATATCTGGAGCAATATCCGTTACTTCTCCATAATCAAGTGCTATCGAATGCCTTACCATTTCTTTGATGTCTTCTGCTTTGTACAGAGGCGAAGCTGCCTGCTTATAGGCTACTCCTATGAAGTCGAGGGCGAGCAAGGCAGCGATATCTCGTGTGGGTTCTGTAAGATAGAGAGGTCCTCGATATCCCATTTTATACAAGTAAGGTATCAACCCGCAATGATCGGTATGAGCATGGCTAAGAATAACTGCATTAATTGAACTGAGATCTCCAATTTCAGGAACATTCAGATAAGGAAAGCGCTCTGGACCATCGCTAATTGCTGGATTGATTCCACAATCGAGTAAAATTTTAGAATTGGGTGTTTGCAACAAAAGACACGAACGTCCAACCTGTCTTCCCGATCCAAGATATGTCAAGCGTACCCACATATCCATTTTTTCAGAACTCCATTCGTTGTATATTTTTTTGCCAATATCATTGAGAAACTTCCTTCGATAAGTGTTATTAGCATAGAGCACTGAACGGATTTTTTCAGTAATTTTACTAGGGATCGTGGGACTTCTTCTTACAGAAGGAGTCCAAAAAGTTGAGATACGTACATCGTTGAGAATAGATCCTTGTTTTCCAATGACGAGACCGGGGCGCTTAGCTTCTATAACGAGGCTACTCCTCTGAACATCAAAGATAACGCTTGTAATCTCAGCCTCTTCGGGAACGAGTGCTCGAATGGTTTTTTCTGTTTCTTCTTCAGGAGCTAGAATCGACTGCTCTGCGCGCAATTCAATGCGCTTCTTGACTTTATCAACTACCTCCTTAATCTTTCTCTCTCCTGTCTTAAAAAATTCCTTATCTTCTGTGTAGAGGACAATATTTGCTCCTTCAAAAGCTGCATCGGTAATGACTTTAGGTAATTCTTCTTTAATGCTTTTTAAAATATCTGCCATTCTGTATGTTCTAGATTATTATTTGTATTCCACAACAATTTGCTCGGAAACTACGTGACGTACACCATCCTTCGTTACTGTGAAGACGTCAATACCGTTTCCTGAACCTGGATCGCGCTCCATTGCCGACTTAATGCATTCTTTTGCGAGCTCAACGCCATCTTTAATAGACATCTCTTTTTTATACTGCCTCTCGAGAAGTCCTAAAATGTAAGGCATTCCTGATCCGAAATTCGCGTCGTAATCATCTACTTTATACGTTCCTCCTGCTGGCTCGATAGTATAGAGCTGTGTTGATCCGTCTTCGTTTACACCTGCAAGAAGCATCCCTACTACGCTAGGAATCATGCTTGGAGTACGAATATTTCTATAGCACATGAGTCCAAAAAGATTTGCTGCTTCTTTCACTGTAACACGTGATTTCGTTTTCAGCTCCTTTAAGCGTAATTCTGCTGCGAAAACGCGCTGAGAAAGATCGATATCTGCGGCAACACCTGTTCCCGCTACCACAATAAAATCATTGATAGGTACTACTTTATCTGATTTTTTAGACATCACAATCTGGCCACCGGCAGTCGTGCGCCTATCTCCGGCGAGCACAACTCCATCTTTGCATACAATCCCTACAATGCTTGTGCCTGATTTGAGGATATTTTTTTCAATGTCTGCGGAAAGTTGATTCATAAGAATAGTAGAACCTCTTACTTACACACTTCTATGGAGTATTTAAGGTTTACGGTGATCGGTTTTATTCCTTTACTGAAATCCCTTCTTCTTTCTTGAGCTTGATAATTTGCTCTACAAATCCCTCTATTTTCTGTTCATGACTGACAATAATAAGTTGTTTTACCTCTAGCTCTGCAAGGACCTCGCGCATGCGCTCAAGCTGCGTCTCGGAAAATCCTTCTGTGGGCTCATCGAGGATAATGATATCCTTTGTCTTGATTTGGCTTAAAACTGAATTAATGGTTTGATTAAGTGCGAGACGATATGCAAGGGCGACTGCTGTACGTTCTCCTCCTGAAAGAAAATTATAGTCCATTTCCTGATCTGCTTGAAGAATGACTGGAGTAAAAGTTTCATCAATATGCACTTCGAACTGATCACCTGCAAGCATATGAAACCATTTGCCGAAGAGCTTGGAAAACTCTGAGCGCAGCTTCATTAGAACGCTACTCTCGGTGAAGGTCATAAGTGCTAAAAAATGTTGGCTGAGCCATTCTATAACTTCTAGAGTATGGTCTAATTTATTTTTTATTTTTTCCTTTTCCCTAAGAATTCCCTTAATACGCTCGCTTTCTTTGTCTAAGAGCTCCTGTTCTTTTTTGATTTCTGCAAGATTGATCTCATTTCTCTTCTCCTGAAGAAAAGCTAGCCTTAATTCTTCTTCTTTTATTTTGAGCATGTTCAGAAAGCGAGAAAAGTGTGAGAGGTCTTCCCTTACAATTTTTTGATGCTGCTCAAGTAAATTGATATCTGCTAGAAGGAGTTCTTTATTTTTTAAAAGTTCTTGAGATTTTTTATGTGCAATCTCAACATATGAGGCCTTAGAGCGTATAATTTCCTGCTGTGTGCGCTCATTCTCGAGTTTTTGACATTCTTTCTGCTCTTTTTCCAGAGTGTGAATAATCTGCTTCTCTTCTTCCTCTAGAGAGAATCTTTGCCGCGCTAAAGCAGTCAGTGCTTGTTCTGTAGCATTAAGCACATTATGCTTATGAACCTCGGGAATGTCTTGAAGACAAGTTGGACAGATATCAATAGTAAAAATTCTGTCTTTCTTACTTTTTGCCTCGTGCTGTCTTTGGTCAAGAGCATGAAGTTGGCTTTTTACTTGAATGAGTCTTTCTTGGAACTCCTGTAGTGATTCTTTTCTTTTGTGTAAACTCGCTTGAATACTTAGATAGAGCATTTCATCAAAAGGGATTGCTTGAGTAATTATTTTCTGTAAATCAATAAATTCTTTCTCTAGATGAAAGAGAGAATCTTTCTTTGAACTAGTCATAACGTTTACTTTATCTATCTCGCTTTCAAGTTTATCTTTTTCTTTTGATTTTTCTCTAAGAGCAATGACTTCTTTTTCTTTTTCTTTTCTTTCTTGAATAGATTTACTAAGAAGCTCTTCTTTTTCCTTGATGCTTGCTTCTATTTTTTTTAGATGTGCTTCTATTTCTGAGATTCTGGTAGCATCTTGCTCAAAAAACTTTATTTGTGCTTGAAGTTCCTTAGTATCTTCTTTGAGGTAGATGAGTACTTTCTGAGTATTTTCTCTAATAAGTTTGTACTTGTCAATACCGAATGTATGCCTGAGAATGGTAAGTCTCGCTTCAGGATCTTCTATAATAATATGCTTCATCTGCTCCTGAGGAGTATATACTGTGTATCTGTAGAGAAGATTATTCTTCTTTACAAATTCAGAAGGATAGCCTAATAATTTGAGCACTTGTGTTTTTAATTCTGTTACTGAACATTCATTTTTCTTTCCATTAATAGTTATGGCAGCATATTCATTTGCAATAGTTTTCGACCCTCTCTTAAGTTTTCTTTCTATGAGAATTTCTTTTCCTTCTATCTCGAAGAGAAGATCCACACAACCTATTTGAGCTTTGTTTCTGAGAAGCCCTGCACTGCTCTGACCTGGTTGAAGGCCAAAAAGAGCATATTCTATTGCTAGAAGCAAAGAAGTTTTGCCTGCCCCTACGTCTCCTGCAAGAAGCAAAGAACCTGGTGGAAACTCAATCTCTTGATGTTCGTAACTGCGAATGTTCTGCAAGCGAATTTTTTTGATAATCATAGTGAAAAAGCCTTTCTTACTTCTGAAAGAATGCGCTCTTCAAACACAGCCGACCTTTCTTCGTCTAGCTTTTCTGCCTGAAGAGATTTCATTAAGGAAGTGATATATATATTAAACTTGCTGGGATGATTTTCTTGGAAACGATCCATAATCTGCTCCTCAAGATTTCCTGTTTCCTGTAGATCTATTTTAATCTCTGACTCAGGAAGATGTAATTTGTTCGTGCTTTTTAAAAGAGTGAATACTTCTCTTTTTCTTGTATATTCTTCGACTGCCTTCATATCAATATCTGCTACTTTTCCTTTCTGAAGAATTCCTGAAAGTTTGAGAATAAGAATCTTATCTTTAAGGTACTCTTTATCTAAGCAAGTAATAATCTGCTGCGCTGCCTGGCGAGCGTCTTCAATAACAATCTGAATGGATACCACTTCTTTAATTTTTATCTCTTCTCTTCTTATTTTTCCGTTGTCAAAGATACAAAAATACCCTGCCTTAAGCTCTTCAAGCTCTGAGAGTGAATTAGGAAAGGTTGGGCCTGAATAGACGCGATTATTACGCTGATAGAGAATGTGAAGATGAGAGAGAGCCAGATAATCAACCTGGGGAAGCTGTTCATGATTCACTGCTTTAATAGGAAGAGACCCTACTGCATCCCGTATTGCAGTGTGAAGTAAAAGAATTTTAAACATGCCGGGAGCATCGTGAATTTTTATCCTCTGGATGTCTTCGACTTCTAAGCCTGTCTTTCTTCCAGGATATCCATATATTGCAACATTTTTATAAAGAGTAGGATGAAGCATAATGGATGTATTGCGCTCTTCAAACACAGCTACGTTTTTGCAAAACCCTGCTTTTTCTAAGACATCAAGAAATGTTTTGCCTGATGCAGAATAATCGTGGCTTCCAGCAATTAAAAATACTGGGATTTTTTGTTCGTAGAGGCGCTTAAACTCGGCAAATGCTTCTTTGAGAGTTTCTATCGGAGGATACGCTGCATCAAAAAGATCCCCTGTAATAATCACAAAGTCCACTTTTTCTACAATGCATTTATCAATAGCTTTTTGAAAACTCTGAAAGTTTAAAAAACGTAACGCTTGCTGTTTCCACGCCCCTAAATGGCAATCACCCATGTGTGCAAACTTAAGCCCCATGTCTGTGCAACTACTTAGTCGTTATTTATAGATTATTGTCTTCTGTTTACTTTAAAGTATAGCTTTATATTCCTTAAAAGATTAAATAGAGTATGAAAAATGTGTTGATAAAAGTATTCCTAATGGTAGGCTTCTTGCTTTTATTATTCCTAACATTTATTTCCGCAGTCCCTTCTAATTTTATCCTTCCTTCGGAGGCGCTTGGAAATAAAACAATAACGCTAGAGCTTGGAAAAATATTTTCGTGGACCTCTGGACAAGATACTTATCTTTTGGAGGCTCGGAGTGTCCAAAACGGAGCAGTGGTTTTCACCATAGAAATTTCTGAGCTGTCTTATCGTTTTCTTCTTAACTCTGGAGAATCTTTTGGAATTGACATCAATAGAGATTCTGTAGCTGATGGTTCATTAACTCTTGTCAAGATTGAAAACTCTCGTGTAGAGGTGCGCCTCTCTTCAAAATATATACAAGGTGCTGTTGATTCTCCAAAAGAACCATTAATATCCTCTTCAGAGAAAGGTAAAAACATGGCATTTAACGTAGGGATTGGTGTCCTTGTCTTGATTATTCTTTTAGTCCTTGCCTATGCGCTTTGGGCTTGGAGACGCGCACGTAAAGAATTTTCTTCACAACAAAATCCTACTAATTTACCAAGACCTTCTTCAGAGATTGAATCTTCTATCAAAATCTAGAACGTTTTCTCCAAATAACCCAACCAATAATAAGAATGATAATAACTCCTATAATTAACCCTGTGTAGAGAAAGGTTTTATTCCCATCAGTATCGCTAGTTTCTGAAGAGAGTTGAGAATCTCCAAGAGTTGTTGTTTGTTGATTATTCTGTTGTGTTGATGGCTGTGTGATGATTTTCTTAGCTCCCTCTGTTGTTGAAGTCATAAGAAGTTCTGCACGCGTTCCCTTTATGTCAACAAGAGTGATCGTTCCATCTTCTTGTCCGTCTTCGGTGACATCAAGTTTTAATGGAGTCCCTTTTTGGACAAAAAAGCGAGATATCTTGCCTGATATATACAAATTAATAAGTGCGCGATCTGCTTCTACGAGCTGGAGCTGGAGCTGGAAAACTTCTCCTGCACCTTCCCATTGAATCGCATTATTAACTTCGAGAAAGAATGTATTTCCTCCCTTAGCCTGCTGAGGAAGAGGAAGATGTGTAGGCTTAGCTACAACAAAGCTTGTGAGAAAAAGAGCTATGAGAACAGAAATAAATATACCTGAGAATATTTTTGCTTTTTTTTGAACATTAGATTGAGCCATGCTTCCTCTTTTTGTCATTCCACTTTTGAGACGTCCAAGTAATTTATAAACCTTCCGCTATTGTCGATAGTTTTTTCTAAGGAGTGTCTACTTTTACTCTTAAAAATCCAGTGGGCTCGCTGTTTTGAAAAGAATGTTGAAATTGTACTGCATCTGCGGCATTTTGGCTGTTTAGTTGGAGGTTTGTCGGAATACGATCGAGGTCCTGCCAAGGACCTTGGAGATCTTGTGCATACTGAAACGTATAGATCTTTCCCTGAACAGGATTACGTACTTTGAATTCTAGTGTCTGTGGGTTTGTTTTGCTGCGATTCCAGGCAACATTAGGCGGAAGGGCAGGATACTCGATAATATCTGTCTGATAGAGGGTATTTGTATTAGAGATAAAAACGTTCGTCGAATTGACTGCAAATCGATAGGCAGCTGGAAGCTTCTCATTGAGAAAACTTCTTCCTTTTGTTGGACTCCAAGTATACAGATCGTGCCTGCTTTTTGCAGCATTAAATTGGTTCCAAAAAACTCCTGTGTCTGAGAGATCTGTTTGCATCTGCGTAATAGGTATGCGTGCTATCGGAATTCCAGAGACTCCATCATGATAAGTAAGAATATACTCTATGGTGTTTTGTGCTGGAAGCCTTTCTCCCACAATCCAAGCTGTGCTGTTCATATAATTTAGAAAACTCCCTCCAACAATATAGGATCCACTTGCACTTGATTTATAGAAAGGCTGTCTTTGTTGCGAATCTAAGTTAATTGTTGTGGCTGCTGCTGCATTTTCTAGCAAGGAAGTATCTATAACAAACGAACCTCTGTTATACCCTATAAGATTTTTTTCATTGAAAAATGTCATGGACCCATCATCTCTTCTGAGAGTGATATGGTCTGTATTTACAGAGTCTCCTGCACTTTCATACAGAACACCTTCGGAAAGAAGCAGGAGTTTTTTGAGATTTGTTTCAGGAGTCGTAATCTTTTTGGTTCCTTCCGAAATATTCCATGTAAAATACCCTCCTGGCTTACGTGTATCAAGCCAAGCAACTTGTGAATTCAGTACTTGTAGGCTCGCAAAGGAGATTTGAGAAGTTGCAAGAGAAGAAATGACTTTACTCTCGAGATGATATGCTTTTAGAATATTAGTTAATGTGCGCAATTCCTGCCATGCCACTACTTGATCAGAAACCTTAATATCATTAATAAATCTTGAAGAAGAAATAATCGGACGTGAGTTGGTGAGATAATAGGAATCTGCTTGACTTTGAGCGGTTGAGAGAGCAATGCATGTTAGCAATGACGTAAGAATTTTTTTCACTTTTTGCATCTGCTGTTGTAGAGGTAAGGTTATATAAATTTTTAGATACTTATGTACTAGCTACCGCTTCCACCTGCTTTTGTGAATGTTGCTGGAAGAGTTCGTGCTGCATTCATAGTTACGTGACAATAATTTGCAAAACCTTCACCAGGTACACAGCTTGCGCATGAACAGCTGAGAGAAGCTGTCCATCCTGGCTCAATATTTGCTTGATCTATACTTACACTAACAACCTCACCTTGATCATAGACATCTGAACAAACAGAGCCTGCAGGTCCTCCAATATAACAGGCAATAATAGGGGGGGCGGAAACTACTCCTGAAAAAGTATTGCTGTTGTCAGAATTACTTATCGAAACAGTTAATGTGCGCTGGATAATGTTGAAAGAGACTCCTGCTGCTGTTGTAGCTGATGTTGGCGCTGTAAATGTGTATGTGTTGCCGCTTGCTGTGCCTCCTAGAGATGGCCAAGTTGGTTGGTAGTTTGTTGCAGGAGAGGCAGTGATTGTGAGTGAGGTGCCCTGTGGATAATCTCTAGAACTTGATGCTGTGCCTCCTGTTGCAGTGGAACAGGAAATCGCATTTGTGCCATCGGTAAGAGAAGCTGTATTTGTTGTAGTGTCGCTTACAGGATTGCTACAGGTAAGAGTAACTGTAGTCGTGGGTGCTGAAACTGTTAGAGAATTTCCTGAAGAAGTTGTAGATATACCTAAGTTATCAGTGCCCTTTGCCGTGATTGTGTAAGTGCCTACAGCAGGTGTCCAAGAGAGAGTGTACGTGCCTGGATGGCCTATATCAGATCCTGTGCCAATAACATTTGTAACAGGAGATCCACTTACGGTATGAGTTTCTGAGAATGTAACTGCATCAACACCTTGAGGATCTGAAACGTCTGCGGAGAGAGTGATTGCGGTTCCTGTGCCTATAGATGATCCTGCAGATGGAGGAGTGTTGAGCGTGACGGTAGGGCCTGCATTAGCTGTGACTGTTACTGTAATTCCGCTACCTGCTGATGCTGATCTTCTTAGTATAGATGAAGAATCTGTATAGCGTGAGTTGATATCATTGTAGGGGGCTGCGACGGAATGTGGCCCTATTGTTTTTGTCCAGACGAGTGTGCCTGAGAGAGTCATGGAAGAAGCTATCTCAACATCTTCCCAATATAATTTTGGGCCTGAATTAATCCCTACGCTATCTGGATCTGAAATTGTTGCTGTGTAGGTTGTAGTTTCTCCCGTGACATAATTTGCAGGGCTTCTATCGGTTGAAAGAGAAATGCTTGGGACTCTCTTGATGGTTAGCGATGGTGAACTGGAAGCTGTAGTTATTGCTCCTATGTTGTCGG
This sequence comes from Nanobdellota archaeon, assembly GCA_038043805.1. GTDB lineage: Archaea > Nanobdellota > Nanobdellia > Pacearchaeales > GW2011-AR1 > VGKP01. The sequence goes on from JBBTBG010000027.1 coordinate 10,486, forward strand.
TAGCTTTGGCGACGATGGTGTGTGTGCCATACGCGAGTCCTGAATACGTTGTAGACCAGCACCCATTAGAATCTGTCCCTGAGGAACGCGTTCCTGTAGCAATTGCTGTAGGTTCACTATCTCTATAAAACTTTACACTTGAAATGGTTCCATCGGGATCATCGACAGTGTCGCTTGCGCACGCACCTAATGGTACTGACTGCCCTACAAGATACGTTTCTCCTTCGAGAGGATCGTTTAAAGTGATTGCGGGAGGTACATTTGCAGGAGCAACATATGTGAATGAAACTGACTTTGGCACATTTTCAGTTCCGATGTTAGAGATTGTGCAGGTGTTTGTTCCTGCAACATTTGTACATCCTGCTGGATAAGAAGGAATCCAGTTCGTAAGAGGTGTCGCGGTGATTGTGACTGATGCGCTCTTTGTTACTGATCCTGTTTGTGGGCAATTTGTTCCAATAGTGCAGGAGGTGATTGTTGTTCCGCCTGATGAGGCGCTAACGGCGTTGGCAGTTGTTGAACTATCAGCATTTGATGCACTAAGTGTAAGTTGAAGAGTAGTGGGGACTACTGCATTTACAGAGACAGTAATAGGGCTTGAAGTTTGTGTTTCTCCATTATTATCTGTTGCCATGGCAGTAAGTGAGTAACTCCCTATTTGCATATTAGACCAAGAAGCACTCCATCCATCTGCACCATTAGAATCTGTTCCTAGAGAAGTTCCTCCTCTAAAGAATTGTACACTTGATACTGAACCGTCGCTGTCTGCAGGTACTGCTGTTACTGTCACAGAGTCTCCTGCTGTGTATGTTGATTCATGCAGAGGTGTACTGATAGAGACTGTGGGGCGGACATTTGCTTTTACAGTTCTTTCTGTGGATGTCGAAGTTGCTCCATTATTATCTGTTGCTACGGCTGTGATGGTGTAGGTGCCTGCGGGTGGTGTCCATGTACGGACATAATCTACACCGTCATACGTGCCCGCACCAATGAGATTCGTTCCTCCATGATAGAAGGCGACCGAACTGATACCATTGGGATCAGTAGCAACGGCATTAAGTGTGATAGATGTTCCTGCGAGAATAACAGATCCGCTTGAAGGAGGGGTTTGAAGAGTAACAACGGGTGGAGCGTTGACAGTCAATGTATATGCTAAAGATTCAGTAGTAGATAAGTCATCATCTGTGGCTTTGGCAACGATGGTGTAGGTGCCTGCGGGTGGTGTCCAGGACACGCTATAGGGAGAGGTCGTATCTGCGCCAATGAGGTTTGTTCCTCCATGATAGAATGCAACATTGGAAACTGTACCGTCGGTATCTCCAGCTGTGGCAGTGAGAGTTACTGCATTTCCTAAAGTAACTGTTGCTCCCGTACTTGGAGGATATGTGAGCGTTGAGGTTGGGGGGCTGTTGGGTGGAATATATGTAAAGGGAACAGAAAGTGTTTTTGAGATGGTGCCTATGCTTGATGCACACGTATTACCTATTGGTGTACAAGTGAAAGAGCAACTTCCTCCTATGGAAGTAGTACATGTTATGGCATTCATATTAGGTACCCAGTTGGTGTTTAATGGCGTTGCAGTAATCGTAACTGATTCGCTCTTTGTTACTGATCCTGTTTGTGGGCAGGCAGGAGATCCGCCGATCGTGCAAGAAGTAATTGCTGCGCCACCTGTATATGCGGCACTTATTTGATTTGCTGCTGAGCCTCCAGTATTTGTACCTGTAACTGATAAATAAAGGTCGGATGAACTTATAATATATATTACGTGTTCTTCTTCTGAGACGCCTCCTGCATTATCTGTGGCTTTGGCGACGATGGTTTCTGTGCCTGCAGCGGAAAAGAGATAAGATCCTTGCCAAATTCCTGATACCAGGCTACCTGTTGCAAGAAGAGAGTCTGATTGCCCTGAAATTCTCAGATAAAAGTTAACACTTTGAATAGATCCTCCTATATTGTTAGGGTCAGAAGCTGTGGCAGTGAAAGGAACAGAGACCGGAGTATCACCTGTGTTTAAGAAGTACGTATATAGATTGGTAGGAGTGAAACTATTTATTTGAGGAGGACTGTTAGGAGGAGGAACATAAGCGAAATTAATTGTTTTCTTGTTTGCACCTGTAAGTGGGCCGTTGAAGGTAAAGGCACAAACATCTGTTGAATAATCGTAATTATAGTTAGGTAGAGAAGGGCAGAATGTTGAGAGAGAACTCAGATAGGTATCATTCATGGACGTTGCATCGAGTGTGACTGTTGAGCCTTGGAAGAAGAATTGCTGGCAGGGAACTGCAGAATTGTATGCACATACTTTGGGAGTAATTCCAGGTGATGATATTGTAATGGTATTTCCAGGATTTTGATTAATTATAGGAGTGTTGGTGATGAGAATTTCTAGAGTTGATTTTATATTAACGGTTGAGGCGGTTGAGATTGTGATTGCTTCTTGATTATCTGTTGCGCGTGCAGTGATTAAATATGTGCCTGCGGGAAGATTATTCCAAGTAAATGTATAAGGAGAAGAAAGATCTTCACCGAGCTTTGTTGATCCTTGATAAAATTCTACTTTTGTGACTGTGCCGTCGGAATCTGTGGCTGTTGCTTCCATATCCATAAGATCTCCTTCGAGAAAGGGTGTTCCGGATGCAGGAGTGGTGAGAGTGACGAGGGGAATATTATTTCCAGGGGTGTTGACTGTAATTGAAATGGGGGCGGATGTTGTAGTCACGTCTAGATTATCAAACGCTATTGCGGTAATTGAATATGATCCTGCTGGAACAGATGCCCATGAAAATGTCCAGCCACCTGCTGAAGAAAGATCTTCACCGAGCTTTGTTGATCCTTGATAAAATTCTACTTTTTTAATTGAGCCATCATCTGTGGGATTTGTAATAATAGAAATGGTTGCAGGAGATATGAATGATGCTGATGATAATGGAGAAGTGATTGATATTGTAGGAGGTGCATTGACAGTAATTGAATGGTCTAGTGATGTTGTTCCTGAAGGAGAATGCGTGTCTGTGGCGGTGGCAGTAATGGTGTAGGTGCCTGCAGTGGGTGTCCAAGAGAAACTGTAAGGAGCAACCGTGTCTGTGCTTAGAGGATTTGTTACAGTTTGTCCCTGTGCATTAAAATGAGATTCGTAAAAAATAACATTTGCGATGCCCTCATTTTCAGGATCTACCACATCTGCAGAGATAATGAGGGGGACTCCTGCAGTTGGTGTCGCTCCATTGACAGGGACAAAATTAGAAATGGTTGGTCCTTGATTAGAAGGAGTATAGGTGAAGGCAATGGTCTTGGCGTTGGCTCCAGTGAGAGGGCCGTTGAAGGTAAAGGCACAAGTATTTGTCCCAGTAGTATATATTCCACTCAAGCTTGTACAAATTGTGGAAAGATCGCTTGCCCAATTTGTATTTACATAAGCGGCAACAAGAGAAACAGATGAACTTTGGAAAAAGAATTGCTGGCAAGGAGCAGCGGAGTCAACGTGACAGACAAGATTCGTTATTCCTGTTGCTGATGCGGTGATAGTGTTGGCAATATTTTCGTTGGTGAGGGGAGTATTTGTAACAATAAGTTGGAATGGGCTTTTTACATAGATCGTAAGAATTGATTCTGAAACTAAGCCTGTGTTGTCGGTGGCTTTGGCGACGATGGTGTAGGTGCCTGCAGTTATGCTATTCCAAGAAGTAGAATAGGTGCTGGTGGTTTGACTGACAGTACCGCCTATACTTTCATCTACGTCGTTGACACGCTTCCAAAATGTAACGCTTGTTATAGATCCGTCGTCTGTGGCGGTGGCAGAGAGTGAAACTATTGCTGGCGCCTGGAAAATTTGACCATTTGTTGGCAAGTTCCATGAAATTGTAGGCGCGCCGTTTACTGCAGCGTTAACAGTTAAGGTATGGACATCTTCAGTTAATGATCCTAAATTATCTGTGGCTTTGGCGACGATGGTGTAGGTGCCTGCGACAGGTGTCCAGGAAAGAGTATACGTATTACCTGACTGTGAAACTGTTCCTAACGAAGTATCTGTAAATCCGCCCTGCCCGTTGGAAACTCTACTATAGAATCCGAATGTTGTGATGGTGCCGTCGTCTGTGGCGGCGGCAGAAAATGAAACTGCGTTACCTGCCGTTACGGATGCAGCATTTGCAGGAAGGAAATTGGTAATTTGAGGTGATGGATTAATAGGAGGATTGTAGTTAAATGAAAGAGTAACTGTTCTGTCAGTTGTCCCTATATCTAATATTCTACAAGTGTTTGTTCCTGCAACATTTTCACATCCTGTAGGGAAAGATGGAATCCAATCCGATGAAAATGGAAGCGCTGTAAATGTGACTGAAGTACTTTGAGTTACCGTGGCTGTTTGTGGGCAGGCAGGTGTGCCGCCGATCGTGCAAGAAGTAATTGCTGCGCCACTTGTATATGCGGCACTTATTTGATTTGCTGCTGAGCTGCCAATATTAGTTCCAGTAACAGTTAATTGTAATGTGGTAGGTGAAGGAGGATTGACTGTAATGCTGCGTGCCGTTGAGAATGTTGTTGCCCCGGTGTTGTCCGTAGCTTTGGAGGTGAGAGAGTAAGATCCTGCTGGAACGGAATTCCATGTAAATGAATATGGGGAAGTGGTGTCTTCGCCGAGCTTATTAGCACCTTCGAAGAATTCTACTTTTGTGACAGTGCCATCGGAATCTGTGGCTGATGCAGTGAGTGAGAAATCTGCTCCTGAGGTAAATGTCGATCCTGAAGCAGGAGCGGTAAGTGTTGTTGTCGGAGGTTGATTAGCAGGAGCGTTAACTGTAATAGCAACTGGAGTCGAAGTCATGACCACATCAGAATTATCAGTTACTTTAGATGTTAAAAAATATGATCCTGCTGGAACGGAATTCCATGTAAATGAATATGGGGAAGTGGTGTCTTCGCCGAGCTTATTAGCACCTTCGAAGAATTCTACTTTTGTGACAGTGCCATCTTCATCATCTGCATAAGCAGAAATAGTAATGGTCGCAGGAGAAGTAAAGCTCTCTCCTGTGATAGGTGCAGTGATTGCTGTGTATGGCTGACCTGGAAGGCGAGAAGTTCGTGAACCTACTGCTGCGCCTGATTGTGTATTTGCTCCAAATGTTAGTTCGGAACTTGAGCTGCCTATTTCACCTATTGTATAACAGCCAATGCGTTGGATACGAAAAGGAACGCAAGCAGATAATCCTCCTTTAGAAGTGAAGGCGGCGGGTTGAACTTCTAGTTCGTAGATGTTTGATGCTCCTGAGCCGGATCCAGAAGAGGAAGGAATATTTATGGCAGGAAACGCTAAAGAAATTTTTTCTCCAGGTTGCAAACCTTCTTTGTTAGTCTGAGGATTAGAAAGATAGAAATATCCTTTAGCTATTTTATTAGGATCGTTGATCCAGGTCTTTGCTTTTTTTCCTAGAGGAGAAAGGCGAACATATGCTCCGTCTACTTTATGGAGCCCTGAATTATAGAGAGTTAGAGTAACTTGTTTAGATGAAGTACCTATGAGTGTGCATGTTGGATTTTCGATGAACAAGGCAGTATTAGGCTCGCACTCAGGTCTTTCCTTGTACACTTGAATCTTTAAGTAAGAATATACTCCTATCGAAAGACTAATTCCTATAATGATAAGGAGAACGTACCCCATGGTTTCGCTCATCCCTTTTTTAGTGTGTAGGACCCCTTTTCTCATCGCATCGGAAGAAACGCTTGATTGTTTTTATATGTTCCGATATTCTCTTAAGAAGATCAAAAGCACGATGCGCTACCACACCTTGAAAGGTGTGGTTTGTTGTAGGCGCTCGTGCCATCAAGGATGAAATCCTTGAGTGCCATCGAGAACTGTTGGTTCTCGAGGTTTGGATGCTCAAGGAACGACTCCATCCTTTAAGATGGAGTTAGAGTCAAGTTCCTTGACATATTAT
>JBBTBG010000027.1:16521-24567 GCA_038043805.1 Nanobdellota archaeon
AGGAACGACTCCATCCTTTAAGATGGAGTTAGAGTCAAGTTCCTTGACATATTATGCACACTGAATTTCTTGAGAAAGAATTGTTTCGCAAGCACCTAATCGACCTTTAGAAGTGAAGGCAGCAGGTTGAACTTCTAGTTCGTAGATATTTGATGCTCCTGAGCCTGATCCAGAAGAGGAGCCAACAATGTCTGCAGGAGGAATAATAAAAGAGAGCTTTTCTCCGGGTTGCAAACCTTTTTTGTTAGTCTCAACATTATAGAGATAAAAATTACCATCTCCTACTTTAATAGGATCGTTGATCCAGGTCTTTGCTTTTTTTCCTAGAGGAGAAAGGCGAACATATGCTCCGTCTACTTTGTAAAGTCCTTTATTAGTAAGAGTGATAGTTATCTGTTTTTTTGTTAGACTTATTGACTTGCAAGTTGCATCCTCTACCACTAATGTGGCATCTTTTTCGCATCTGATTTCTCCTTTGGGTAGTTGTAGTTTCAAAAAAACATAGACTCCAACACTTACTGCTACAGCTATGAGTACTAATAATACATATCCCACCATTTCAGTTACTCCTTGTTTATCGTGTTGCAACAGTTTTTCCATTTTCCCCCTCTTTTTTAATCCAAACATGATATTCATTTCCATATGACCTGTAAAAAGTGTATGTTGAAGGGCCGTAAACGAACGTAATCGTTGAAGAATTATATTCTAGCCCAGAGGTTATGGTGCTCTCCACTCCACCGAGATATGATTTTGCCATGAGCTTTGTATAATTGCCATAGAAAATGATTATTTCATGGCGTGGGTGAAAGAGTGAATAATTTTGAGAGAGGCCTTCGATTCTTCTCCATGTCTGTTCTGATGTGTTACCTTGAAAAGCATCTCTATTTATTAATTGATACGTTTCATCTCTCATCTCTTCTGCAAGAGCAGCCACAGAAGGATCGTTTTGTGGAACGCGGGCGTGGGTGAAGACTATTCCTGTGCCTAGAAGAACTGCTACTGTAATAAGTGCTGCAATCAGATAGAACTGCCCTCTTTGGTTCATAAGAGATTAAGCTAAGAGCTGTTTTTATATGTTGCTGGTAGATGGTATAAGTGCTGAAATTTCACCGACGATTTGTTTTAGAGATTTGTTCTCAATGTAGATGATGTGTGTGCATATTTTTTTCATATGAGGAAGCAATTTGAGATAATCTTCGCATGTTTTTTCTTCTAATTCTTTTTGATCCATGTTTTTGAAATGAGAGCGTTCTTTTTCTCTGCTGAATAGAAGAGAGGTTGATTTCTTTTCATCTTGAAACGGAAGAAGCCCTATCACTTTGGATTTTTCGGCAATAAGAGTTCGTATTTTTGCAGCTATTTCTGGAAACTTTCTTGAACTGATCGCTCCTCCAGCAAGATCTAGAACAAAATCTTTTTTTAAAAAAAGTGATTCCAAAAGAGGAAGTGCCTTGCTTACAATTGCGGTGTTAATTGCTCCAGATTTGATTGCCTTGTCGAGTCCTCCCTTGTCTTTCAATTCCTGATCCATTAGTGCATCTGAACTGATGTAAGAAATTTTAAGTTGGTGAGATAGTAATCTTGAGATGGTGCTTTTGCCAACACTTCTTGGACCAACGATTGTAATTCTCATGATGTTGGAAGTGGTGAGGAAAAAGAGATATGAATAGAACTCTGTTGTTGAGTAAGATGTATCGTTTCAACACCTTCGATTTCATTGCATGCTTGCACGAGAGATGTTTTTCAGAGTTATCCAACCCTATTACTGATATTTTTTGCATGGAAAAGTGTAGACGGGGAGTCTGCTTGGTATCGACAATACAGCGCCCTTCTTTCTTTCTCGGCTGTGCAACCCTATAAGCACCGAGCTTCCTGCATAGGGCTGCTCCGATCAAGGTCTGACCCGTTTCACAGGAGCAAGATCGAACAGGACACAACGTCAACGTCCGAAAAAAGACTGAATTGTTTCAGCCTCACTCGCTCCTTTCAGCCCACCCTGACGCCCGTTTGTGCAAGTGCGCGGGGCGAGCGCGCAGGCTGGTCTACGATCAGACCAGCTTTTTATGGTTTATAAGCATGCTGATAGCCCTTAAAGATGGAGTTTTTGAACACAACAATCTTTTTTAAGTCAATAACGAGGTTATTATATGGGAACTTTTGATCTTGGAGGAAGAGCACCTTATTATACAACGCCTGATGGAAAAATTCAGTTTGTTCGTAATGATAGTGATGGTCCTGGCGCATATGATGTTCTCGTAGGTAAGCAAGACCATTTTTATATTCCGGATCGGACGCTCGGAGATTTGGCAAATCCAGAGATACTTACAGAACGCATGATGCAGAGTTTAGAAGCAATGTGTGGCGAAAATGTGCCTTTTATTTTGGAGACACATCATCTTCATCCAAAAGATCTTCATATTGCTCTTCTTCAGTTACGGGTCCAAATGCAAGAAGAAGAAATTATAAGAGATCAAGCTTATCAACGTTAGAAGTCTTCGACCTGAGAATTATAGAATTCTTTTTGTTTCTTCTTTGTTGAACCTGAAGTAATTTGTTTTTTAATTTGCTCTAAGTCTGCTCTTGGCGACTTTATTTTTTTGGAAGAAGGGGCTTGAAATGCCCAGATGAATATTAATATAGTAAGAATTAAACAAAGAAACGCTGCCGTACCTATAAAAAACCATTCTATTTCCATTCTTGTACATCGCTCAGAAGGGTATTTAATGCTTTTTATAGTCGATTACATCTTTTCTAAGACTGGAATTCCCAGGAGAGAGAGGGAATTTTTAAGAACGAGTGAAGATGCTTGAACGAGTTTAAGGCGAAAAGCCTCTTCGGGAGATCCTATAACTTGATGGGAATGGTAAAACTCATTGAAGGATTGTGCGAGTTGATAGGAATAATTTGCAATAAGATTTGGCGCATAAGAAGCATATGCTGATTGCACTATTTGGGGAAATTTGGTAAGGTGAATGATGAGTTGTTTTTCTTTATCAGATAATTGAGGAAGCGCTTGCTTTTTTGCTTTTGCACTTTTTGCTTTAGAGAGAATACTTTGAGCCCTAGCATACGTGTAGAGTAAATAAGGGCCGGTGTCGCCTTCGAATTTGAGGGATTCTTCTGGTTTAAACGTTACGTCTTTTGTTCTATCTACCTTAAGGAAATAATAACGGAGTGCTGCCATGACAATCGTATGAGAACGATGCTCCTTTTCTTTTAGTGGAATCTCTTTATGACGTTTCTCGATTTCCTCATTTGCCATCATTTTCATATCTGAGATTAGATTATCCGAGTCTACGACGTTGCCCTCTCTAGATTTCATTCTTCCAGACTCTAAATTAACCATGCCATAACTTAAATGGGTTAGATTTTTTGCCCAAGAATATCCTAATAATTCTAATATTTTGAAAAGCGCCTTAAAATGATAATTTTGTTCTGATGCACTTACATATAAAGACTTATCAAATTTAAATTCAGTATATTTTAGAAGCGCTAGATAAATGTCTTGAGTCGTATAGATTGAAGTTCCGTCAGCACGCAAAAGTATCTTTTCTCCCATATCGTAGGGCGTTAAATCAATAAAGAATGCCCCATCTTCTTTTTTCTTTACTATTCCTTTCTTTACCCCTTCAAAAACAATTTCTTTCCCTTTATTGTAGATATTTGATTCGTAATAATTGTGCTTGATTTTCAGATCGAATAGCTTGTACGTTTCTTCAAATCCCTTAAATGCCCAGGAATTCATCTTTTTCCAAAGTTCTCTTGTCTTTTTGTCGCCAGATTCCCATTTCTTAAGGCACTCTTGTGCTTCTTCTTCAAACTGCTTATTGTCTTTTGCTTCCTGTGTAAATTTTACATAATAATCTCCAACGAAATGATCTGTTTTGCTTTTTGCTTTTTCAGGAGACTCTCCTTTTCCGAATTTTTCATATGCAACCATTGATTTACAGATATGTACGCCACGATCGTTGTAAAGATTTGCAACTTGCACATCATTGCCGACAAAATTCAGCAGGTTCGTTACTGCTTGACCTAAAACTATATTTCTTGCATGACCTAGGTGAAGTGGCTTGTTTGTATTTGGACTAGGAAATTCTATAACTACTTTCCCCTTAATCTTCTGAGATCCATACTTCTCTTTTTCTTTAAGAATTGTCTTAAGTGTTTGTTGTGCTAGAAGAGCACGATTTATGAAAAAATTCAGATATGGGCCTTTGGCTTCAATCTTTTCTATTTCTTTGAGAAGTTTAAGTGAATTAGCTAATTCCTGTGCGATTTGAACGGGATTTTTTTTCATTTCTTTTGCAAGAATGAAACAAGGAAAAGCATAGTCGCCATGTGTGGGATCTTGAGGGACTTCGAGAAGAGAAATTATAGAAGAGCTGTCTTTCTTCAAATGCTTTGCAAGAAGAGTTATGATCTTTTCTTTCATAGATTGGTGAGAGAAAGAGGGTTAATAAAATTACCTTGCCCTTGCTGCGGCAAGGTCGTGACCGCATTCAGTACAGAATTTTTCAATATCTTCTATCATTCTTTTACAGCCAGGACAATGTGTAAGAGGAATCTTCATTTTCCCGCCGCATTGAGCACAGAATTTCTGCTCCTGGTCTCCTCCGCGTCCGCACTGGATGCATTTAGGAGGTATCTTTTTACGTTCGATGATGGTTTTATAGCCGCTTTTTCCTGAGACTACTTTTGAAAAGGCCTCCTGTAGTGCTTCTTCCTCCTGATACTTTCTTAAGTCAATATTACTTCCCATATCTTCTTTTTTTGTAGCTTTTCTGCAAGTAAAATAGAGTTTTTAAAAATATGTATTTTCTGCAAGATTCGCAAAATCTTCTCTAAATATATGCTATAATAATGTTTATATAACCTATACTTTATGTCATTTATGATGGCATCTGAGCTAAAGAAGCTTGTAAGATGGCATGTTTTCTTGATCTTAGGCTTCCTTATCCTTTTTTGTGGAGAAGTTTATGCAACGATCGATCTGACTACAAAAAGTACTTCATGTTTTGACTCTGATGCTTTTTCTAATTCTCAGAATGACTATGAATCAAGTCTTTTTATATCTGGTTTTGCCTCTCAATCAGGTATGGTATTTGAAGATTACTGTGTGAGTGAATTTACTCTTAATGAACGTATTTGTGTTGGAGACGCCGCAATTAATACTAGCAGAACGTGTGAGTTTGGATGCTCCGCCGGCTCATGCGTGTATGAGGATGGAAGTACTAATGCTCCTTTGTGTTTAGATCCAGATGGAGAGAACTTTAATCTTAAATCTATAACTACCTATAATACTTCTCTTGGTCTAGTAAATTATACAGATTATTGTACAAGTCCAACAACTGCTTCTGATTTTGTCTGCCATGGAGCAGGAGAAATCAGTGTTCAGTTTTCTATATGTGGTCTTGGATGTAATTCTGGAGCGTGTGTTGGAAATAGCGCAGGAATAGACTTGAAAAACCTCAAAGAAGACCAGGTCATCATATGTAGTGACAGCGATCAAGGTAACGCTTATGTTAGGGGAACAGCGATGACTTTTATTAATCAAGTGATTATTATCAATACTACTGATAGTTGTTTAAATAGTAATACTCTTTTTGAGCAGACTTGTTCTAATGGTGCTATTTTGACTTCTAATCTATTATGCGAAAAAGGATGTGTAGATGGCGCATGTGTAGGGTGTGTAGATTCTGACCAGCCTGTTGGCGAGGGTCAGAACGGTCCAGAATATGTTGAGAGTTTCTTTGTTTTGGGAAGCGTCTGGGCACCTAATGGGAACTTTCTTGATTCCTGCGATTCTTCAAATTCAGTAAATGAAAAAATGTGTAATAATGGTAATTTTATGATGGTTTCAACTTCTTGCGAATTTGGATGTGTTGGAGGAGTTTGTCTAAGAGAAGCGGTTCAACCTCCTGCTCAACCTCCATCTCCTGGTCCTGCGCCGAGTAGTGGTGGCAACAATGGAGGAGTAAACAGTGGCGGAATTAGCAAACCCGTAGTTGTACCTTCCAGTTTGCCCTCTCTGAATAAAACTATTAATCTTTCGATAAGGAACGATACTCCTATTCTTACAAATGTTAGTGCTGCTCTGAACTCCTCTTCTGAAGAGAATGTTTCAACTCCAAGTTCATCATCATGGTTCACTCTTACGGGAAATGTAATAGGGTCTCTTTCCCAAAAAGGAATTTTAATTCCATTGATTCTTGTGATGATTCTTGTGATTGTTTTGGTTGTTCGTTCTCAAGTTCATAAGATGTTTACGCAGTCTTTTGCTGCAAGAAAAAAATAAGCTTCCGCCGAGAATCGAACTCGGGACCCCCGCATTACGAGTGCGGTACTCTGACCAGCTGAGCTACGGAAGCGTTTATCTATCTTCTATATAAGTGGCTTGAGATTTGCAATGTTTAAGGGATTATAAATGTTTCAGGATCAAAAAAAGAGGCGTCACCTCACCTTAAACCTCAAGGACGCAAGTCCTTGATGGCAGTCAAGAACAGAATGTTCTTGATGAGGTGAGGTTTGAATAGGCGCTCGTTTTTTGGATGCTCAAGGAACCACTCCAGCTTAAAAGCTGGAGTTTTAGTCAAGTTCCTTGACATAAAGAAATGGAACTTCATAATTTTTATAAAGGGTCTTGTGATTGAAAATCTCCATGCATAAAAAAAGAGGAGTAGTTGTAAAGTTAGATCATCTTATGTTGAGAAAAATCTTTGATAGAGGATCACCTCTCCTACGCATTTATGTCTCTGCAGGAATGCTTGTGGTAATAGGATCTTTGTTTTCATTTATGCGTATTTTTTTGTGGATAGGAGGGTTTCTTTTTTTCATAAGTATGCTTGCAATGACTTTATGGATACGCAGTAAACTCTCTTAATCCTCGAAAAAGAAGAAAGATTTATAAATAAGCTTTGTTTTGATAAGTAGTAAAAAGATGGTGTTTCAACGAAGTGTCCTTGGAGTAGCTGTGTTTGTGGTTGTAAGTTTTTTCTTTTTCTCTAGTGTGAGTGCGGTTGAATTTAATGGAACTGTCTTCGGTATTGATGGAAATCGCCTTGCAAACGCGAGTGTTAATATTACTATAAGATCTGTAACAGATTATAGCGTTGTAGGCTACAACTCAACGATAACTAATGAATCAGGATGGTTTAACATTACACTTTCTGATGTTTCAACACTACTCTTTGATCCTCAGATTTCCCATACTAACTCTTCCCTTCCCACAATAAATTATACTGATTATGTTGGGCAATCTTTGCCTTCATTTCCTGCCTTTATTTATAATACTCTTGGAAGTCCTAGCTACTACTTGAGAGAAGCTGGAACATTTAATCTCACAGCTATCAACTCGAGCGGAGGAAGGATTGCCTTCAACTATCAGATTAAAGATACGACTCTAGGATACCCTGTTGCAGAAAGCTTTGATTGGGCAAGTGGTGGTGTGCGTGAAGCAGTAGTTGTTGTTCCTGCGGATCGAAATTATTCAGTTATGATCTATCCTAACCAAACCTTGCCTGTAACTTTTGAATGGAACAACTTTACATCGCGAGCGACGTATAATCTCACCACTCCTGCAAGCGGATTTAATATATCTCATTATAATGGAACAACACGTACAGTTAACAAGCAATTTAATATCTCTATGAGTCTTCCGAGAGTCAATGGAACTGCGAACTTCACCGCAACAATTAACGTTGCTGGATTAAATAATCTTACGGTGGTTGCGTATCTTGTGGAAAGTGGAAATATGATTCATGCGACTTATGGAGGTATGCCTTATAATATGAGCGCTTTTACTGCGAGTCCTAGTGATATTTTTAATACTACTACTGGAGTATACAATATGTCTCTCCCTGCATCTGCTGAGACAACCACTTATATGCTCTTTGCTACTGGAAGAAACGACTCAAATTATGTTGGAGCGTTTGCAAATCTTACAATTCAGTATGGCGCTGCACCTATAAATATTGATTTTATCATGCGTGGTTTACTTGGTAATCTTTCATATATTAGTCTTGACAATTCCAATAATTTTGCAAATAA
>JBBTBG010000027.1:24667-31409 GCA_038043805.1 Nanobdellota archaeon
TACTTGGTAATCTTTCATATATTAGTCTTGACAATTCCAATAATTTTGCAAATAAACAGCTTGTTGCTAGTGCAAGACAGTCTTTTCAGCTTGTAAATAGGACTAATAGCAGTTTGAGCCAAGCATTTTCTCATATAGAAGTAACAGTCAATTATTCCTCTTGGGGAGTTCCTGAATTTACATGGATGGAGGACGTACAGCAGAGCGGAAATGGAAACTTTTCTCTTCCCTTGCTTAATGTTACTGGCATTAAGGAAATGAATGTTTTTGTTGGTGGAGGTAATTATGCTCCGCGAAGAGTTGAATTGAGTGTTGCTCAAATTATTTCAGGCAGACATCTTCAGGGAGGGACGAATAATAACTTGAGCGCTTATAATATTAGTGTTAACTCGTTTAGTGCAGGCGATATTGATGGTCAGATGGTTGCGAGTAATATTACGATGGGTCTCTATATTTCTAATTCTAGTTGTGATGTTCCGAGTCCTGCAAGTAGCTGTCTTGTTGGTGGAGGAGGTCAGAATATGAGCAATTTCAACCCTATGAGTGCGATTATTGGGGGAGGGAGGCTTAGCTTTAGAATGGGAACTGGTAATATTTCTGTCCATTATGTTAATGTTGATATGATGGCTTCAGGGCCACCAGAAGCCCTCTTTGACGATTCTGCTACAGATAGGTCAAGTGGTAGTGCATTTGATCAAGCTGTACGATTTGGATCTGGTGGACCTACTATTTATGATTTCATCCTTGTTTCTATCCCCTATTCCGAGACTGCTGGAAGCGGGCTTAATGATACCAACGATGTAAATATGACTATTCCTATCCTCTACGATGATAATTGGAGAGTGCTTTGGAACGTAACTGCCAATGGCTCTGCTGCAGGAGCTCTTGCGAATAACTTCTCGCACTATATTTCGCGCCAAACTGAATGGGGCTATCTTATGGGACAAACTAACTGTACGACAAACGTTAGTCAATTCAATATTACACGTCCATGTTATATCGATAAGACAGGTAATGTTATTTGGATACGCCTTCCTCATTTCTCAGGGACGGGGCCTAGTGTTGTAGGAACTACTGTTGCTGCTGCAACTACTTCAGCTGCGGCTGCTACTAGCAGTGATGGAGGAGTAGCCCCTACTACAACTTGGACTCAGACATATACTATTAGTGAATCTCAAGTAACGCAAGGATATACTGCCTCTCTTGCTGCAAAAGAACGTGTTAAGTTAACAGTTGGAGGTCAAGAACATACTGTAGGTGTTCTTAGTCTGACTTCTACAACAGCAACAATACAAATTGCTTCTACTCCCCAAACTGCAACTTTATCTGTTGGAGAGAATAAGAAGTTTGAGATAACAAACGATTCCTTTTATGATTTGAATGTTACTCTTTATTCTATCTCTGGAAATAAAGCAAATGTGAGTATTATCTCAATTCATGAAGCAATGAGTGTGAGCCCGCAGCTTCCAGGACAGCAAACTTCCTCTCAGAATACTACTGCTGGAGATGGTTCACCGCAGCTTCCAGGACAGCAAACTTCTCCAAAAGCGTCATCATCGTCTAAGATTGATGGAAAAATATGGCTCTGGATAGTAATTATTGCTGTTGTCGTTGTTGTTCTTATTATCCTTCTTCGCTCACGTCCTCGTGGAAATTTACGTTCTCAAGTTAAACTAAGAGCCTAAAGAGGGCACCCAAAATCCTTTAAACTCTCCTTTCTGCAAGAAACTATGCAAAAAGAGATTCTTGAGTATATTAGAAAAAATCAAATTTCTCCTTTTAACAAAGAAAGAAGAGCTTTAAAATCTTCAATTTCTCTTTTTAAGACTGCTGATGCAAAAGCAGTGCATGCGCGTGTTATTCACGAGCTTTCTTCTTCTTTCATATTTAAAGATACTCTTGCACTTTGGCAGTGTTTTCCTCTAGGAGCTTCGCCAGAAAAAATTCTTGAAAGACAGAAGTTCTTTCAGAGTATTCCTGAAATTGATACTTTTCTTTTTAAAAATTTTTCAATTCCTAAGCCTTTTTGGAATCCAAATTATGGTGTTATTATTGTTACAGAAGATGAGAAAACATTTTTAAGATTAAAAGAAATGGAGTGCCCTGTCAAATTTCTTGTTCATGAACAAGATGTTGCTGATCTTGAAAGTTACGACCTTGTACAAGTTATTGAATGCGAACAGTTTTTGCGCATATTAGAGCAGTTACCTCAGAGTATTTTTCTTGGGAGCATCGAAGAAGTTTACTTGGAAAGACATGTTCGTGCGCTCTCGGGATGGAAAAATATTATCGAATCTCTTGCAACTTGGAATTCTTCTAGTGAGATTGTGCATGCTGCGCAAGAACTTCTTCCTCTTCTAGACTTGACCAGATCTTCTCTAGTAAAAATGATCTCATATGAAGAAATTCAAGGAATTATCGAAGAGATGAACGAAAATCTGGCAGAAGAGATTAAAAAAATTACTCTTTCTGGTGAGGCTCTTCTTGCATTACTTGACAAATCTTCCCTTCCCCTGCCGTTAAAAAATTCATTACATCAAGCAATTCTTGCAAGTGGCCTTCCTGAACATCTTTTTATCGAAAGATTTCCTGTAACTCTCAACGAAGAAGAGTTTGAAATTTATATAAAAAAGCAACAAGCAGGACAACATACTTCTCTTGCAGAAGAGATTCGTAAAAAAGCAGATTTTTTAGTGAAAATACCTGAAAAATTGCAGTATCTCTCTGACCTTTTGATTCTCACAGATTTTATTGGAGGTATTCGTAAATATATTATAACTGCTTCGTCTTATCCTATCATAGATGAATATTTTTCTTTTTATTTATCTACTAATCTTCTTTTAGAAGAAGCACAACCTATTTCTTTTGAGTTGACTTCTGATCATCTATGTTCTATTCTTACTGGAGCTAATAGTGGGGGGAAAACAACTCTTCTTGAACACACCTTACAACTGGTTTCTCTTCTTCATTTAGGATTGCCAGTTAGTGGGACAGTTCATTGCCCATTATTTCGTGAAGTATATTATTTCGCCAAAAATAACGGCTCTTTGAGCAAAGGAGCATTTGAAACTCTTCTTTCACAGCTGGCAAGCATCCAGCCTGGAAAATCGACTTTAATTTTAGCTGATGAAATTGAATCTGTTACTGAACCAGGAGTTGCAGGTATGATTATCTGCGCGACTGCCCGCTACTTTATTGAAAAAAACTGCTTTATGATTCTTGCAACCCACCTTGGCCAAGAAGTACAGCATCAAATCCCTCTAGGTGCGCGCATCGATGGAATTGAAGCTAAGGGATTGACTGAGACATTTGAACTTATTGTAGATCATACTCCTATCCTTGGAAAGCTGGCACATTCAACGCCTGAATTAATTATAGAAAGACTAGCACACTCTCAAAAAGAGCCCTACTTTATTCATTTGTATGAATCTCTAAAAAAAGAAAAGATTAAATAGACTCTTTATTCCGTGAAAGAATGAGTGTAAAAAAAGGTTCTTTAGTTACGATTGAATATGAAGGTATGTTTGAAAACGGAGTGTTGTTTGATTCATCGCATCATGGAGATCACTCTCATCCCATCACTTTTACGGTTGGAGAGAAACAAGTTATTGAAGGTCTTGAGAAAGCTGTTGTTGGTATGAATGAAGGAGAGGAGAAGAAGTTTAGCATCTCTCCACAAGAAGGATATGGGATGCACGATGAACGGTTGTTGCGTGAAGTTCCACAGAATACACTTCCTCAAGATACTGCGCTTTCTTCTGGTATGACTTTAGGAATAACAACTCCTGATGGCAAACAGATTCCAGTCTCTATCGCTAAAGTAGAAAATGAAATTGTGACTCTTGATTTTAACCATCCACTTGCAGGAAAGACATTGATTTTTAAGATTAAAATTGTTGGTATTGATAAAAAGCCTCCCGTACACAATCACCATTAATTCTATAGAGAAGTTTGCAAAAGCCTAAACTTCTCTAATAAGAACTTTGAAAATTCCTCGTAAAATCGGAATTATTCAAACTTCTCTATAGATTATTACTTAGTTATAAAAGAACGTAGAGACTTGAGAATAAGCTCTCTTTGTGAGGGAACAAAACGAATTGCTCCGGCATGCTGATGGCCTCCGCCTTCTGGAAAGGCCTGTGAGGCGTTTTTATTGAGATAAGAGATAAAACCATGAACTTCAAATCCTGATTCTTCTGTTGCACGGATTGTTATGAGGTCACTAAGAACGCCGATAGAGACTATATTTTTAATACCTTCTTTTTCCTGCGCGAGATCATGAAGCATTCCTACGACTTGTCCTGGCTTAGGATAAGCATTTCTTGAAAAAGTTTCTTCTACAAAAAGCAGTTGAAGTGTTGTTTTTCCTATTTTTTCTCTTTTAACAGTAGATTTTGCAATTTCTAATCCTCTACTTTGAAGCGCGCGAATATGAGGATTCATGAGAGCAACAAGCGCTTTTTGTTTATCTATAGGATCTCCGAAAACAACTTCAATGTACTCTCTTGCCTCCATAAATCGCAGCTTGGTGCTTACATAATCCATCAGTGCAGCAATATCGTGCAAAAGTGCTTGAGAATATCCTTTCTTTTCTGCGATTTCGAGATATTCTGACATGACTGTGGGATTGTCAATACGATCAGCCATACCTGATAATGCTGGAAGATAGTCTATATCTATGGATGGATTTATGAAGCGCGCAAGTTCAGTACAGAGCATTCCAGCAGAAAATGTAGCGCCATCTTCTTCTACAAGAAAAGGATTTATATGTACTAGAACTTCTTTACTCGTAACGTCTTCTTTGAAGAAATGATGGTCTACAACGATAAAGTCTGATCCATGAATTTTACCTTGTTTAATACCTAAGAGGCTTTCAGAACCTGAACCAGTGTCCACAATGACAACGAGAGGCATTTTATTTGAGAATTTGGCGACGTCTGAAAGAGAATGCGCTGTATCTTTTATGGAATCCTCTATTTCATAAAATGGAGCTGCACTGGGGGCGCGAGTGTAATACTCCCAAGGGGCTTTGCCTCCACCGTGTTGCTTGATAATAAGTGGAATGATTGCTCTTTCTAGAGAGTATCCAGAGCTATAGCCATCACAATCGTTATGATGTCTTACGATAATTGGGCGATTTTTCACAACGGCGAGGCGAATTTCAGTTGCTGCTTGAATATATCTTTCTTTTAATTTATCCAGGATGGGGCTTTTTACGAGGAAGGGTATTGGATTGACTGTTGCGCGCTTTCTTTCTTCCGCTTCTATTTCTTTTTTAAGCTGTTCTGCTGGAGGGCCTTGGAGTTTTGTTATACGTATGATTTATCATTATAGCATTCCTTGAAATTCCTTGACCTGCACCATAACTTTTACTACATCTTCTTCATTTATTTCAGGAAATGCGCGCTTGCCTGCGCCGTCGAAGCCTTTAAGCATGAGTGTTCCAGAACCATCAACTAAAGAGAAGAGGGTTGGACCTGTTGTTTGAGCAATTCGATCAATAATTCCTGCTAGGGAGATCGTCTTACCTTCGTGTTGCTTTAAACTTACTTTTGATATTTGTAATTCCATTGTAATCTTTGAAGAAAGAATGACTGTTTTCCTTCTGAATAGCTGTTTAAAACAGTGTTTGTTTAAAAACGTTTCGGCGAAAACAGGTGTTTATGCCTTGGGGATGATTTGAGAGGCAATTCCTAGCCAAATCCAAAAAAGAATGAATGAAATGAAGACTTGAAGTGTAGGATGAAGCTGAAACGATAAGAGGATGAAGTAATGTATGAGAAGAATGAGGATAATTCCTGTTACAAAGATAAAGATATAGTTAAGTTCTTTAGAACTCATTGTCCATTTAAAACTTTTGGAGTATATAATTTCTTTGGATACATGAATATAAACCCATAAGAGGAGGTCCCATCCATCAAAAAGAGTGATGAAACGTCCTCTCTGGGGAAAAGAGGTGTTATTATATCTATGAATAGAGAGTATTTAAGGATTATGGAAGATGGTTCTTGAGTGGATTTCTAAGGTAAAAATGGGTTTAAACGAACTATTGTGTGAGCAAAAGAATATATACTCCTTATTCCTTGAGTTTTTATGAAATGGAGTGAATTGCCTCGAGATACCAGAGTGCAGAAGTTGGAATAGCCTTAGCATTGGTTGATGCTGGAGGAAGATATTTTGTTAACTTTGCTCAAGAGAGTGACCGGCCTCTTAATTTCTTGAGAAATGTAGGTGCTGCAGTTATTGCGGGATATTTTGTTGGGTCTGTCTATGACTTCTTTTCTCATCAATTGAAGCTGAGAAAAGAAAATTCTTCTCATGGTGGTTTAGAGAAGAAATCAGTATCTTCTTAATAATGTTTTGTATTAAAAGAACTCTTACTCGAGCTGAAAAACTCTAAAATCCTTAGCCAATAATTCTAATTCACCATCTTGTATTTTACCATCTCGATTAGTATCATACCTCTGTATGGTTGGGTCTAAAGAACGGTGGTTTATTTTATTTACTATTGGTCTATAATAAACCTCTAATGCAATTAATCCAGCTATAAATGCAAGTCCACAATAGGTTGCGTATTTATCACCTCTGCTCATTGATGTCCATGAAGTTGGAGCTATTTCGTGCAGAGTCATTGATGTTTAAGCTTCTTCCTTATATTTAACCTTTTGCTTGATAATTAATACGAACATCAAGAAGTAAAGGTAATGATTTCCAAATTACTTGATTTCTGCTCTCTTCTTTC
>JBBTBG010000027.1:31509-42720 GCA_038043805.1 Nanobdellota archaeon
AGAGAGAATGAGCCAGCACAAGATTTCAGGGTCAATTTTCAAGCTCATTTTACAAACTCAACTCCTTCAAAATCTTTGAATTGCTCGTCACCTGTGAGAAACAGAAATTGGTATTTCTTCGCAAGAACGTACCCAATACAGTCAATATATGAAAGCTTTCTAGTATAATGTGCGTGCCTAAATGCCGTAGCTTGTTTGATTGATTCGTCGTCGATTTCGATGCAAAATTCTTTAAAACGTTCAAATGCTCGATCAGCGGCTTCCTTTCCGTAGACACGGAGAAGCCCGTAGTGAAGTTCCATAAGTTGAAGCTTTGTGGTAATAATAGTCACATTTTGAGAATAAGATTTATAGGAAGAATTCTCTGCCACAATTTCATACAACGCATAGGTATCAAAAAAGAAACCTCTGTTTATTCCCATCCCTCTCTTGCCAGATCTTTAAATTCTTGGCCCGACATCTTCCTCTTTTTGATCATGCCGTATATATCTGAGAGGTCGGCTTTCTTAACGACTTCTATGAGTAGTGTATCATTTTCTTTCATATTTTTCTGTTCGATGAGGGAACTTGGTACTATCACCGCCATGGAATTGCCCCAGCGCTTGAGTTTTACTTCGATTGCCATGTCTATACACATGTATCACTTGTATATATACTTTTTGGTTTCTTGGAAGATTAAACGAACTCTTTGAGGATGCTGAAAGATTTAAGAGAAAGGAGGAAGATTATGCGAAGATATTTTAATAGAGTTTCTTAACAAATTCCTCTCTAATTAAGCGTTTTTTCTCTTCGGAAAGTGTAAACAAATACTTTTTAATCATTGTATCTGTGACCGTCATGATATAATTAAGTTTGATAATGCTATTTTCAACAGCGCCTTCTTCTTTAGCAAGGGGAATGCCTTGCATATGAGGATTACTAGTAATGCCTGCAAGAACAATATTTCCATATTCTTCGAAAAGAATGAGTGCAGGACGTGTTTTAACCTCAAGACTATCGGTAAATTGGACAAACGCTACAACGACATCGCCAAACTTAAACTTTTTCCCAGACCTCATCGTATTCGTTATCCCACAGCTCTTTCATCTTCTTTTTCTGAATTTCAAAAAGAAAACGATCGTACTGAACCTCTTTTTGTTTTTTAAGTGAAAGATAAAGTTGAAGAATCTTTTCAAGCAATTCATTATATGTCTGACGTGGATACTCTTTCGCTTCTTTGAGCTTCTCAATGACTTGTTTGTTGAGTAAGATTGTGGATTCTTCAGTCATGTATAACTGATGTATAATGAGTATATAAAGATTTTGGTTTTTTAGAGATTAAACGAACTCTTTGAGGATGCTGAAAGTTTTAAGAGAAAGGAGGAAAATTACGCTGAGGAAAAATTAAGAAAATGTACTGTCTCAATGGGTGGCAAACGATACGGTCTCTTAAGATTCCGAACCCATGCTGCGTGATCATTCAATGAATTTTGTTCCAGATATCTGGCAATATTTTCTCTCCCTGAATACATCTCAACAATACGATTGGCACGGTAATTAGATTTCCCAGAAAGATTTACTTGGGCACGTAAGACGCCCTCAAGTGTTCTTGATGGTAGAAGACTATAACCATTCCCGTTGAAGTAGATTCTATGCTCATTTACACCTTTAGTAATTCCTATAACAGGGCGTCCTTGTTTTACTCGAATCAGAAGAAGTTCTCCTTCAGGAACGTTTAGCAATTTTGAGATCATATCTTTAGCCCAGAAAGAAAGGTAGATAAACTTTTCGCCTCAAAAAGATCGTTGTTTATAGGGCAAAACAATGAAGTTAATGTCGGGTTGGAAAAAAGCGAACTTTTAGGGTGAAAAAGAGGTCTAAAACGGCGGTTAATATAGATTATGCGAACTATGTTGTTTAAACCCAAAATTTTGCATCAAGGATGAGTTTAATCTTATCTAGAAGAGAAGGGACTGAGTATCCTTCTTGGCCTACTGTTGCTCTCTCTTCTTTCGTGAGATGCCCATAGTGTGGTTGCCAGTATGAACAATGTCTGACGCCTGGAATATTGGTGCCGCGTTCTCTAACTGCTTCCTTGTTGGTGCACCATAATGAGACTGCTCCTTCAAGAAAAAGACACCTATCGCACCCTTTTCTTTGGAAAACAGTTTCGCCATCAAGATATAGCGGCAATGATTGATTTTGAGCCATATTGAAAGAGTGTAGAGTTGATATTTAATTGTTTCGGTCGGGCGCGTCGCGCCTGCGGCGCTTCCCTTGTTTGAGGTTATTAATTTTGAGGGGGCGGGGGGAGATTAAAGCGAACTTATTGGTATGCTGGAATATTTAGGCGAAGGGAGGAAGATTACGCTAATTTAGGATGATAGATTTTCAACGGGAATGCTTGTAGGAATGTGTTTGGGAAAACGCTTACTGACAGATAATAATTCAATGCCTATGATGTTACCTTCCTTGTCTATATTAAGGATTGTTTTTCTATCGAGTACTTGCACTTTACTAAACTTTTCATCGGTAAATTTAACATACATTGCGTCTGCTTCTTTGTCATAGGTTATCTTCATAGAGGATAGAGAGTAATGACTTTTATATAGTTTTCCCTTGTGAAAACTACTTCTAGTATGAACCTGCCAAGATTTTTTTGAGTATAATACATATCATCGACTTTTTCTGTTTTTTCAGGATATTTTACTGTGCTGATTACTTCGTCTTCGGAAATATTTCTCTCTTCCATTTGCTCTCGAGCATGTTTGGTAAAGACAATATTCATTTGAATTATAGGTCAGTTTAGGATATAAATGTTTTTGATTATGTTTTGCGCGTCGCGCCTGCGGCGCTTCCCTTGTTTGAGGTTATTGATTTTGAAATGGGAATGGAATTTTTGAGGTTTTGGATGTTAAAGCGAACTTATTAGATATGCTGAAAGATTTAGGCGAAGGGAGGAAGATTACGCTAAAGCAAACAGATTTATTTTACAAATTCGATGCCTTCTATGCCCTCAAACTCCTTGTCTCCTGTAAGGAACTTTAAACCAATACGTTTAGCCATGATATATGAAACACAGTCTGTAATGGAAACAGATCTATCTTTCCATTGTAATCGGAACTCCATCGCCTCACGTATCCACTCTGGTTTGACGGATTTAATGAATTTTGAGTATTTTTCTAGGTGCTCTTTAGCATTTTTATCTTTGTCTCTGAAAAGGACATATGAAAGCTCTGCAAAAATAAAGTTATTAATAATGATTCCTGATGTTAGATAAGGAAGATAATTTTTATTTCCATTGATAATTTCCATAATCGCATACGTGTCGAATACATATTTAGAGGTCATACAGTTCTTTATCTATCTCTTTCAAAAGTTGCTTCGTTGGCTTAGAAAAGGTATGTTTTCCGAATGTCTCTTTGAGAATGTTTTCTTTTTTGAGGATGATTGCATCTACTTCTTCTCCTTCTTCGAATCCCTGTTCTTGTAATGCCTCCTGAGAAATAAGAATCCCATATGAATTACCCCATCGACGTATTTTTGTAGTGAGTTCTGTTTCTGCCATGTTTATACGGTATAAACAGAAGTATTTAAGACTTTTGGTTGAGTGCTTAATCGTTGCCGAGCGCGGTCGCGCCTGCGGCGCTTCCCTTGTTTGAGGTTATTATTTTAGGGGATTCTAGGGAGAGTTTTAATTATTAATGCGAACTTCTTATGTGTGCTGAAATTTCTTGGCGAAAGGAGGAATATTGTGCTACTTTTTCTTCTTTGTGAGATTGAGAATGCCTGTGATAAGGAGAAAAAGACCGACAGCTATGCCTAAAATGTTGGGCCAGATCAAAATAATGAACCCAACTATGATTGAAAGTATTGATATGAGATCTGAAGTATTGGTTTTTTTAGCCATGTTCTCTTAGTTTATCTAAGAATAGTGTGTTTTTATAGTTTTGCTAGAAGAGTTTATGTTCTTTATAGGTTAACTGACTTGAAAAAGAAGATTTATTCATCAGAGAACCATTTGCAAGTGCCCTTTTCTTATTATACTTATCTTAAAATACTTGGCTTTGTGGCATTTTGTGCTGTTTTTTAATAGTTTTAAGTAATATTAAAGTAATGTGTAGAAGTGGAGAAGTAAACGAGAGTATGTGTTTAAAGTTTTAAGTGTTTTTTAATAGTTTTAACCCATAAAGAGGAGGTTCCACCATTCAAACAGAGAGATGAAACGTCCTCTTCTGGGAAAAGAGGTGATAGTATTTAGAAGAAGAGGTTGTATTTAAACTTTGTGCTGTTTTTTATGTTATCGACGATAAATAGAGTTGTTGGAGGTGTTTTTTGGTGTTTAAACAGCTGTTTTTCTTTATCTCTTTGGTGTTTTTCTTTGTCTTGGTGGTGTTTATGTCTTCTTTCCTTAGTGTTTTGAGCTGTTTTTTGTATATATTTATTCATTTTTGACATTGTTTTTATCCTCGATATCTTATTATTTTAACGAAAGATTTATAAAGTAAAGGGAACGTTTACTTGTTATGTTTGGATGGCTCTTTAAAAAAAAGGAAAATAATTCTGGTGAAGAAATTCGACAGAGCTTTTCTGCTGTTAAAAAAGATATGGATGTAGTTGGAAAGTGGATCAAACACCTTGATGAGCAAGATAAACAGGTGTTTTCTGCTCTTTCTTCCCTAAAGTCTGAAATAACGTCTATTAAATCAGAGATTTCTCATGTACGCAATGAAATAGAATCGCTTAAAGAAATAGAAAAACACCAACAAGTGTTTGAAAGTAGGGCTGTTGGGCACCAACAGACAGCTGATGAAGGTGTTGTTAAATCTGTTCAAACAGCTGTTCAAACAGCTAATTTTCATGATATTTTTAAAGGTTTAACATCTCATGAACGACTGCTTTTGTTTACTATTATGAATAGTGATTTAAAGCTGAGTTATGAAGATTTGGCTCTACTTTTAGGGAAAGAAAGATCTACTATAAGGGGGCAGATTAATGCAATAAAGCAGAAAAGTGAAGGTCTTCTGGAAGAGATTACTGAGAAAAATGGAAAGAAAAGAGTCTTTGTACCTGAAGAAATTAAGGAAAAACTAGCAAAATATGGAAAAGTGAGAGTTAGCAAGGGTAAAAAGGTTCGCATTAATAAGATTATTGAGGAGGAAAGAGCTTGAAAAGTGAAAAAGTGAGAGTTGGAAGTGTGAGATTTTTACGGTTTTGGGGATGTTCGGGAGAAAAAAGTGAGGGAAGATGGGAGAAATGATCGATCTTCCTGATACGAGTCAAAAGTGAGTGTTTATCAGGTGTTTGAAATGAGAGATTTTCGATTTAGATGAGTGACGATATCGAAGATAAAGCACGAAAAGACTTAAAAGAGAGTATTAGCTTGAGCTTTTTGATAGAGATTTTCGATATACCGAATTTATCGGTTTATAGTTTGTAGATTTGAAAAAATTGGGATAATAGAGTAGTTTAAACGAACTTTAATATACGTTTAAATGTCTCGAAGTTGGTAGATAGTCGTAAGAGAAGTCATTTTTTTAAGTTCTGGATCTATTTTT
Organism: Nanobdellota archaeon; assembly: GCA_038043805.1. Taxonomy (GTDB): domain Archaea; phylum Nanobdellota; class Nanobdellia; order Pacearchaeales; family GW2011-AR1; genus VGKP01. The sequence continues at coordinate 37,047 of JBBTBG010000027.1, forward strand.
AAGAGTATTTTCTTATTATTTTCTTTTATTTTGATGATTGGAGAACCTTTTTTGAGGAGCTTTTGAATGTAGTCTCGAATAGAAGACTCTGTAAGAGAACATTTTTGTGCCAAGAGAGGATAATCGACTATAAATCCTTGGTCTTCTAGTGAGAAAATAGCTGCAAAGACCTGCATTTCCTGCTCTGTGAGACGTTTAAATTGAAGTCTGAGATCTTTTTTGGCTTGATCTAGAGTGTCTATTGCTTGAGAAATATGCTTAAAAGAAGAGGTCTGATGCGCTTGAGAATGGATTTCCTCTTGATTTTGGATGTGCTGGTCTGTCTGTCGGTCTGTCTGTCTGTCTGCTGGAACCCCCCTATTTCCACTGGAAACATTGGAAAACTGGTCTTTTGAGGCTTCTAAGGGCATATTTTGTGCTGGAGTATTGTATTCTGTCTGCTGGAGTGCTGGAATCTCTTCATTTTGTGCTGGAGTTTGAGGTTTTTGTGCTGGAATAAGAGGTATTTGGGATGTATTGTGTATGTCTGTTGGTCTGTCTGTCTGCTGGATGTGCTGAAGTTGTTGGAAATAGAGGAGATCATCGAGAGTTTGCCTTAGAAAGGAAGTTTCTTGAGTGAGAAAAGTGATCTGTTCCTGTAGTTGCGCTATGTCTTGCTTGGCTCTTTGAAAAGCTTCCTTAATTGGATCCATAGAGTTTTGGATGAGAAAGAAGATTATAAGGATTTAGGTGATTTTATTTGATTCGTTCAACTGAGCCTGTTTGAGGATTAATAGTATAGCTTTGATGCTCCCAGTCTGTCCTGTATCCTCTTGTTGTGTAACAGAGAGCAACAAGAGCCTCAGTAAGAAGGGCTCCCTGGCCGCCTGGCCCATCAAGAATGGTAACTGATCGCCCTCTGGCATTTACCTTTACATTTGGATAATAAAAGAGATCCGTAAGAGCATTTATTGTTGTCTCGAGAAGTGAAGGGTGTGGCATTGTCCCTGGAATTGCATCGTTTGCTAGGGGAAGTTTCATTCGTTCTTATATGGTGAGAAGTTAATAAATCTTGCCTTGTTCTTGTATATGTTGCTTCTTTTTGTAAATATCATAGACTTCATTGGAAAGGCGCCAACGACGGCGTTTTTTGTAGTCGGTACCATCTTTGTTCTTGGCGATTTCTATTATTAGCTTCTTTTTTTGAAGGTCTTTGAGGAGAGCTAGAGTGAATTCTTCATCTCTTGCGATTTCCTTACTGATTTGGACTGTGAAAATAGAAGATGGAGAGACTGTGAAGAGATGATGAAGTATTTGCTCTGTAATTTTATCTTTTTTAGCTTGAGAAATGCGAGGCATATTCTTATATGGCGGGCTGGTTTTATAAAGTGATGGGATGGAAATAATGGCTGAGTTGGGTGAGGGCTTGGCTCTGGGAGAGGAGTTGTTGGGAAGATGAAAGGAACGGAAGTAACTCTGTCGTGAAGGCGAAGGATTAAATAGTTGTAGGTGGGAAGGGGAAGATGAGTGATATTAGATATATTGAGCCTTCTACTGCAGAAGATGTGAGAGCGATTTTGCATCCGCTTGTTAAAGAGTGGTTCTTTGGAAAATTTGCAGATTTTAGTTTGACGCAGTTGTATGGAGTAAAAACCATTTGGGATCGGAAGAACATTTTAGTGAGTGCACCTACGGGAGGGACGAAGACACTCACTGCTTTTTTGGGTATTTTGAATTATCTGGTGACTTTGTCGGAGAAGCATGAGCTTGAGGATAAGATTTATGCAGTGTATGTTTCTCCTTTGAAAGCGCTGAGTAACGATATTTATGTAAATTTGATATCGCCGCTTGAGGAAATTCGTGCGTTGGCTGAAAAGAAAGGTAATACGTTGCAGGAGATACGTGTTGGGCTGCGAACGGGGGATACGACCGTTGCAGAGAGGGCTAAACAGGCGCGGAAAATTCCACATATTTATGTTACGACGCCTGAAAGTTTAGGAATTGTACTTGTGACACCTAAGTTTGTGGAAAAAGTTAAGCAATTGGAATTTATTGTTGTTGATGAGGTACATGCTTTAATGAATAAGAGAGGTGTATTTCTTAGCTTGGTATTAGAGCATTTGTGTAGTATGAGTGTGTTTGACCCTGTACGCATTGGCTTAAGTGCAACAATCTCTCCTCTTGAAGAAATTGCGCGTTTTTTAGTAGGTGTTGGAAGAGATTGTATGATTGCAGAAGTTAAGCTCATTAAGGGGATTGACATTGGATTGGATTTTCCTGGAGAGAGTATTTTAGAATCTGAGAATAGTGAGAGCCAGAGAAAGATGTATCATTTGCTTGATAAACTGATTCAAGAACATAAAACGACTCTGATATTTACTAATACGCGGGCGGCAACTGAGAGAATTATTCATTATCTTGACTTGCATTTTCCTGGTAAGTACTCTGGAGAGATTGGAGCACACCATTCGTCAATGTCCAAGGAGCAGAGATTTGCTATTGAAGATAAGTTAAGAAAGGGAGAATTGAAGGTAGTTGTTTCTTCGACTTCACTTGAGTTGGGTATTGATATTGGAAGTATTGACCTTGTTGTGCTTTTGAAATCGCCTAAGAGTGTAAGTAGAGCATTGCAACGTATTGGAAGAGCAGGACATCAATTGCATAGCCAGCCAAAGGGAAGGTTTTTGGTTTTAGATAGAGATGACCTTGTGGAATGTGGTGTGTTAATGAAGGAAATGATTGAAAAGCATATTGATAGAGCACAGATACCTATGAATTGTCTTGATGTGTTAGCACAACAATTGTTTGGGATGGCTGTTTCTAAAGTGTGGGATGTAGGAGAAATGATTGAAACAGTGAGAAAAAGTTATTGTTATCAGAATTTGAGCAAAGAAGATTTTTATGATGTATTGAGTTATTTAGCTGGGGATTATGCGCTTGAACATAGACATGTTTATGCAAAGATTTGGTATGATCCTGTGACTAAACAAGTAGGAAAGAGAGGAAAACTTGCACGAGTGTTGTATATGACTAATATTGGGACGATTGCTGAAGAAGGATTTATTAGCGTTGTTGTTGGGGCTGGAGATGGAAGAGGAGAGAATATTGGAAAGATAGATGAAGGATTTTTGGAGAGGATGAAGAGAGGGGATATCTTTGTTTTAGGAGGTAAGAAATATCAGTTTTTACATTCAAGAGGAATGAAGGCATTTGTACGAGCAAATATCTCGAGAAACCCTACAATTCCTTCATGGTTTAGTGAGATGCTCCCTCTGTCTTTTGATGTTGCTTTAGAGATTGGAAGATTTAGGCGGCTTGTGAAAGAAAGACTTTATGAAAAAGAAGTGTGTATAAAGTTTATTTGTGAATATGTGCATTGCGGCGAACGCGCTGCTGAGGAGATGTTCAAATATTTTAAGGAACAGGAAAGATTTGCTGTTGTGCCTGATGATCAGACCCTAGTTGTGGAGAAGTTTAAAGAGCAGAAAGAATATATTGTGTTTCATAGTATGTATGGGCGGCGCGTCAATGATGCACTCTCAAGAGCTTATGCTTATGCTGCTGCGCGACTCAAACATAGAGACGTTCATGTGGGCGTTACAGACAGTGGGTTTTTTATTGCAGGAGAGGAATTGGATGAGGAGAAGATTTTGAAATTTGTAACGTCTGAGAACTTGAAAACAATTTTAAAAGAGGTAATTGAGAAGACTGATGTTTTGCGGAGGCGTTTTAGGCATTGTGCTGGAAGAAGCCTGATGATTTTAAGAGCATATAAGGGACGAGAGAAGAGTGTTGGAAGGCAACAAGTACATTCTGAGTTCCTTTTCCGCGCTGTAAAGCAACTGAGTGATGAGTTCCCCATATTACGAGAGGCGCGGCGCGAAGTCTTTGAGGATTTGATGGATGTTGGACATGCAGAGGAAGTTTTGAGATGGATTGAACATGGAAGAGTGAAAGTGAAGAAGATTAAAACCCCTCTTGTTTCGCCTTTTGGAGTTAATCTTGTAATACAAGGAAGAAGTGATTTGATTAAAATGGAAGATCGGGCTTCTTTTTTGAAGAGAATGCATGAATTGCATCTTAAGGTCATTCAAGAGAAAGAATGACCTTAATCCCATCAAACTCTGTGAGTTTGAGGTCTGAAAGTTATTGAGGGGAAGAATTAAATATGGGAAAAGGACGTATTTTATATGAATGTTCGTGAACTAAAGAGAATATTGACTAGGAAAGGTGATCAGATGATTACTGACTGCATTCGAGGAGAAGGAAAAGAACATCTTGTGTTGGTTGAAAGCGGAGATGTAGCACCCTATTATCATTATTCTAGTTTTGATGGTCAGTGTGTTGCACAATTAAGCATGCTTGGAATGGTACAAGATTTGCGTGTGGGAAAAACAGCTACTAAAGATGTCTTTAAAATAGGATCAGATGATTTTTGGTATTGTCGATTTAATGGTCTTGGAACTTCTGCTGCCACTGCTGGAGGAGAAAGAGTGCGGAGAGAGATTGATGATCTATATACTTCATTAAAAAGTTTTACTTTGGGAAGCGAGTATGCTGCCTCATTTATGAAATGGGATTATATGAGATTATGGAATAGATATAACGCCTGGAAAGGTCTTGCTTGGCCTGATGATATAATTCCTGGATGTGATGATGGAACTCTTATTTTAAAAATGGCTAATGGGTGTGTATGGAAGTGTCCTCCATGTCCTTGGAAAGGAACATTTAAAGCAGTTAGTAAGGAAGAAATTGGGAGGGGTCTTGAACATCTTATTGGAATGTTTCATGATGAATCGCGTAATCATATTAGGCGAGGCATCCTCAATGCGGCTTCTTTGTCTTTCTTTCCTGAACATTGGAAGAAAAAAGGGATTGATCCTTTGACTACTGCGCGAAGATTTAGAGAAAAATTCTCTCTTAGTCATTTGAGCGGTTTCATGGATACGGTCCTCTCTCAAAGAGAAAGAGTATTCTCTAGAAAATATCATCAAGAACTTGGAGGAGAGGTCAATTGCGTTCGATGGGGTCTTGAGTCGGGTAATAAAGAGTTCTCTGGACGATTCGGAAAGCCATTTAGTTACCAAGAAAAACGTTCGACATTGAATCTCCTTCTTGACGCAGGATATGCAGAAGTTAGACCTATCTTGATGTATGGTTTTGGACGGGAAGTTTATTGTGGAGCGCGTAGAATATCATTTGCCGAAGCTCTTAAAGATAGTGAAAGGGTGCTTTTATTTCGTGAAGATGGGAAGATTCGTGATGATGAAGAATTAGAACGTCTGTGTGTTGATATTACTCAACTTACTGTAGATGCAAAGGACCCTTTCTATGATATCCATTGCGGTAGAAAGCCTTTTCAGATAGGCGATGAGAAAGAAGATTGGTACGTAACCCCATATGAGAATGCAGATGCTTCTTTAGAAGATGAAGAGAGCCTTATTAGGGAGAAACTTGGTAGATGCCTTCCTCTGTCTTTTGGATACGAAAGAAATGCGCTTCCTGCTTATAGAAAACTTGATACTTTGGAACTTGCTGCTTGATACATTAAGGAATTTAGAGTAAAGTTTTAAGTATCTTGATTTTTTGAAAGATAGTGATGAATATTAAATATGTTGGTAAATGTGCTCTTGTTGAAACTGGAGGGAAGAAGATACTTGCTGTTGGGGATTTACATCTTGGATATGAAGAAGCG
>JBBTBG010000028.1:0-27582 GCA_038043805.1 Nanobdellota archaeon
TCCGCGCTTTCCGCCCTTCTTCTTAGGGCCACCACGTGGAACACGTGTAGTGTCTAGGATACTAATAATACGGAAGCCTTCCTTGCCGAGACTCTTGACTGCTGCATGTGTGCCTGAACCAAGTCCTGGAGAGCCTGTTTTTGCGCGTGTACGAACATAAAGAGCGTTAATACCTAGATCTTTTGCACGTTCAGAAGCTTTCTTTGCGACGAACATTGCAACAGTAGGATCTGCTTTGAGACGAGAGTGTTTAGTCATCATACCTCCACTAATACGTGAGAGAGTGTTTCCTGCAAGATCTGTGATGTGGACTTGAGTGTTATTAGAAGAACTATAAATATATGCAATTCCTATTTTTTCATCTTTCTTGACTTCACTTTCTTCAATGCTTTCAGGCATTTCTTTGACTTCTTCTTTCTTGGGCTCTTGTGATTTCATTTTATTTTCTTTCACTTCTTTCTCCTCGCTTACTTCATTCTTAGTTTCTTGTTTTTCTTTCATGTTGCTGCTCCTTCAGCTATCTGCTCTGTCTGTGGAGGTTGTTCTGTCTTTTTTGCCGGCTTTTTTGGCTTCTGTGCAACAATAGTATTTTCTTCATCGATAGCTACAATGTAACTTGGAACGTTAACTATCTTCCCTGCAATCGTGACTTTTTTATGAACTACCATCTGGCGTGCTTGCTGCGGCGTTACCGCAAGACCTTTCTTTACAATAATCGAAGGAAGCCTGCGTTGCAAGAGGTCTTCTATCTTCAACGCCAGAACATCTGCAATGTTATTAGCCTTAAGTCCGATGCGTTGGAGCTTCGTAAAGAGAATCTGCTGTTCTTCCATAGAGACTTTTGCTAGAGCCTTTGCGCGACTGCGGTAATAATTAATCTTAGCAAGAGCTTTCCAAACTTCTGTCTTGTTTTTTAAACCATATTTTTCTAAGAGTACATTTTCTTCCTTGATACGCCCTGCCTGATAGAGCTTTTTAGGCCGTCTGAAAAGTTTCTTTTTTCTAATCATTTCTTCTTAATGCCCATGGCCCTCCCTTTTGTTCTAAAGTGTGAACGTGTTCTTTGACCACGAACAGGAAGCTTTGCTCCGTGGCGAATACCTTTATAGCTGCGGATTTCCTTGAGTCTTTTTATATCAAATTCTTTCTTAATATCTAAATCTGAACCGAGAAAATGTTTGGTTTCTCCAGTTTCTCTATCGCTTCTTCGATTGAAAAAGAATGTAGGGATCTGCGGATTTCTAAGAAATGCCTCAATTTTCGCAATCTCGTCTTTTGTCAGAGTTTCAATCTTCTTAGACTTAGAAAGATTAAGCTTAATGCAAAGTGCATTTGAAATTGCCCAAGAAACGCCTTTAATGCGTATTAATCCTGCTATTAAATTTCGTGATCCTGGAATGTCATAGCCTAGAATACGTACAAGAATTTCATTATGTTCATCTTGCTGATGCTGGCGTTTCTTATCTTCTTTCTCTTCCTTTTCCTGCTGTAATCTATCGTGTTTTTCTAGTTTGTGTGCTTTGTCTGCCATGTTATGAAGTTATAAAGAGGTTAAATCTCTGACGCTCTAAGAGCTCCTCGATGATTCTTTTCTCTACTGCTTTTTTTGGATCAGGAACACTTTTCAGTCTTGTTCGCAAGTCTTCGAAGGACTCGAAAGGCTTTTCTTCTCGTGCCTGCAAAATTTCCTGTGTGTGTTTTTTTCCAAATCCTGGAATAAGCTCAATTTGATGCATTCGCGTGTTGAGTGCCTGTGCCTTGTTGAAGAAATCTACAAATCTTTTCTCCTGTGAGACTACATATGCATCAACATACTCCTGCAATTGAGCCTTTGCCGTCTCAGTCAGTTTATCCTTTGCGAGTCTGCCTGAGATGAAGTATATCTTATCTCTCTTTTCTGGACCTATATAAACTTTTTCTTTTGGAGCAAGCGTAACTCCCCTCCTAGGAATAAGTTCGAGGAGTGTGAGATTTTTTTCCCCTATAGCTTGAGCAATTGGAGTCATCTTGCCACCCATAGGGTACCCGTAAGGCAAGTAATCCAAAACAATTGCAAATTCTTCTTTTTCAGCCATGTTAGTACTTCTTCACAGCTGCAAGAATTGCCGCAATTTCCTCTTCACTGAGCGAGCTTTCAAGAAATATTTTATTAACATCTTCAGAGTCTAGAGGAAGAAGATCAACAACCTTAACAATCAATTCATCTTTAATTTTAGGATTATTGAGCGCTTTAATCTCTTCTGCAAGACTTTCAGCTTTTTCTTTGCTTAATTTGCAGAATGCCTTGAGATAATTATGCATTACTGTATTTTCTTCTGTAGTTGGAGCGTAGGCCTTTGCTTGTGCAAGTGAGAGAGGAGTTTTATTTATTATCATGATTGTATTTTTTTAAGGTGAATAGGCTGGATCATATATCTTTTAGGTTTATTTAAGTCTTTAATTTCCACTTCATAGGCTTTGCCACGCTGCGTGACAACTGTCCCTGTACGCCCTTGAAGCCTATAAGAATAGGGAAAAGGAATACTTAACTCCTTAACTACCGCTACTTTGTCTCCTTGCTTGAGCTTCTGGAAAAAACGAGAGAGTGAGAATTTTCCTTTCTGACGGATATTTTTATGACTGAGCATAAGAATACCTCTCTACAGGAGTTTAAAAAGCTTTTTACGGCTTCATTTATGATCAGAATTGAATATCCAATTTATGTCTTTTGGAGTACGCCTCTAAAGACCTTCGATAGGATGGACAGCGCATATAAATCTGCTTAATAAATTGAGCCGTCAATTCTTCTCCTTCTTCTTTTCTCCAATGTGCTAAGCGGACGAGAATCGCTCGTTCATTATCCTCTGTTTGGGGTTGCTGCAAGACGCTATTTTTTGCACACTCAGAGTGTAGATTAGACATAGTATCTATCCACATCCAAGGATATTGTGCACGAACCTCTGTTTCTTCTTCGAGCATTTCTGGAGTAAGTGAATTTCCGTATTCAGAGATGGATTCTAATATTCTGCCTCTTTTTCTCATATTTTCACGAAGTGCTGGCGAGTTGAGACACGTATGAAAATGGTATGCTACTTCAGTTGCATATGGAGTTTCTTTTAAACACCCTATCAAATCGTGAATAAATCCAAAATGTGATTGATGAAGAGTGGCGAAATAAGCATCCAGTCCTTTGAGGGCTTGTGCAAATGTTCTTTTTTGATCGGTGGGTGCTTGTTCAACAGCAAGCTCAAGCGAAATAAAATTTGTATGCCCTCCTGGGGAACTATCATCATGATTCTTAGGGTCTAAAATAAACTTTGCAAGCAATTGAGAAGTATGAAAATCACGAAGGCAAACATTCATTGTACTTAAGATATTAAAGAGATTAAAAAGATTATTGAAGTAGAACAGTTACTTTACGTACTGTGAGAATTATCTCAGACACGGAGACTTGAGCTCCTTAAGAAAAAAGAGATTAATATCTCTTACCAATCTTATGAAGCTCATCGGAAGGTATCGCAACGCGTGCGTGCTTGTATGTAGTGAGTGTAAGAGTTTTTTCATTTGAAGAAAGAACGAGTTCTGCTAGGGTATGTTTCTTTAGTGTCCCTGTCATTGTTACGGTATTTGTTTCAATAAGCAATGTTCTTCCTTTTGATGAAAAATAAGCCTGTGGTTGTTTTGTACCTCCATTGATCTTTCTCTCTTCAACCTTGGCATCAATAAGATATTGCCCCATATCAACGACAACGTCAAATATCTTTCTGGGATTAAGAAAATAAACCTGATGTGCTGAAGGGAAAACTATGCGTGAATCTTCCTGTAATCGACGAAGCATAGTAGGGAAAAGTGAGTGATGCTATTTAAAAATATCTGATGTCTAATATCCTCTTATTCGTGGAGATTGCGGGGCTTTGGGATCGGAAACGGAGCCTTGAAAAAGATCTCCTGCGTCGCGCGATTTTTCCATGCTAGAAACAATTGTCTTAAACATTTTTTCTCCCCAGACACCTATACCGCAGCGCTCACAGAAATCAATAACTGATGCCTCATCGATGCCACTTTTACAATAGATGCATTTCTTTGCCATATGACCTCTTCTTTTCTTTCGTATGCGGAAGAGTATTTAAACATTCTTGTCATGAATTACATATCAATGAGAAAAATACCCTTATACATCGGTGTGGGAATTTTATTATTCCTAGTGATTGCTTATTTTATTCCTGTTTTCTATGAAGAAGTGGAACAAGGAGCAATGATAAATGTTGAGTCACTTCTTTTAGGAGAGATTATTTTTCATAATCCTTTTGTTCTTGGATTGTATTTCCTTATTGCTATCTTCTTCATAGTTCAGGGAGTGAAAAATCAGAAAAACGATGCGCCACCTCACCTTAAAAGGTGAAGTTTGAATAGGCACTCGTTTTTTGGATGCTCAAGGAACAACTCCAGCTTAAAACGTCAGAAAATCTTATTTTCTGAGCGCGCTCAAGGATTGGAGAATCCTTGACGGCTGGAGTTTGCGTCAAGTTCCTTGACATAAAAAAAAGAAGTAACGTCTTAAGGCTTTTTCGTTTTGAAAAGATTATTGGAGAAGAGGTGAGTTGAGAAGATTGTTAAGTGTCTCCTTAAAGACGTGATAAGGTTGTGCCCCGGTAATACGCTTGTTATTGATAAAAAAAGTAGGTGTACCTTGGACGCCTAGATCTATTCCTCTTTGAATATCTGAGGAGACTTTGGCAGCATATCTTCCGGAAGAAAAAGATTGCTGAATCTGGCCCGACTGAAGAGCGATGTCTGCAAGAAATAACACACTTTCTCGGTTAATGCTTAATGCGTTTGTATAGAGTAACCCCTTCATTCGTTCATACGCCTCAATTCCTCCCTGTGCAAAAACACATTCTGCAGCCAAAGCTGCGGTTTGCGACTGAGGATAGAATTCTAGAGGAAAGTTACAAAAGATATATTTCGCCTTGCCTGTATCAATATATTCTTCTTTTAATCTAGGAAACACCTCTTCGTAAAACTTTCTAGAATAAGGAGATTGAAAATCAGAAAACTCAACAAAGGTAATAGGTGCCTGAGGATTTCCTAGTACATGTGTGCCATCCATACATTGTTCTGCAAGGTTTCCTTTCTTTTCTTGAGTTACTAGACGATAAAATTGAGATTGGCCTTTTGGAGGAGTATCTATAAATGTATGACTTGATCCTATATTTGTAGTCCCAGCGATTGTATTCCAGTTAGTTAGATTTGATGAGCTTTGAAGAAAAGTGGGTGTATCTCTTGAAGTATGAGTGGTGATTCTGTATTCTGCACTATTTGTTGGACTTTTTGAGAGAGAGGTAATTAGTGGAGCATTGATGTCTTGTGCGTACACTCTAGAGGAAATAGAGAGTATAGCTGAACTCAGTGCTAGAAGGGCTGTTAAAGTTTTCGCTTGTAAATTGAGAGACATAGAATTTGCTTGAGGGTAATGTATATAAATGTTTCTCGGCACTAGATTTATAAAGACTATTTTATTAAAGTAGGGAGAGGTGAAATGAAATTGCTTTTTCAAATGAGGATAGTCAGTGCTTGTATTGTAATTTTTCTCGTGCTTATTTCACTTTCTTTTGTGAATGCGGGTACGAGCTGTGATGTGGCTGTTGGCGTGGCCTATGTTTTAAAGAGCGACTTTACTGATCAACAGTCAACAGCGCGAGTGCTTGTACACGGCGAGGCTCAAGGATCTTTTAGCGAGACAACAAGCGTCTATGTTGACTGTAATGTTAATGGTGTTGAGCCTAGGCCCTTGGAAAAGACAGTTAAAGCACGCCTCACACTTTCTTCGAGCACACTTGCTTACAGTACCAATTGTTACTATCCTAAGCCTGAAAAAGATACTCAATACAGTGTAAGCGCCAAAGTAGACGGGACTGAATGCACTCGGAGCGTAGACTTGGGAAGTGTTACAACCCCTGGATTTGGTATGCCCTCTGGAAATCTTACACAACCGATCTGTGGGAAGGCAGGAGAAAAAGAATGTACTAGTGGTGATAGATGTAAAAGTGGATTTGTACCTGATGGTTATGGAAAGTGTACAACCTGCCCTGCTGGAACAACTCTGAGCAATGGAAAGTGCGTCGGAACAGAGAGCAAAAAAGAAATTCCTGGAGAAAAAAGGGATACTTCCGGTCTTGTGTGCCTTGATGGAAGCAAGCCTATGAATGGTGCTTGTCCTGACCGAAAGAAAGGATGTCCTGAAGGATCTATCGAAGATACGTTTACAGGTCAATGTTATGAGGATCCGTATAATAATCGGCCTGTGGTGTGTGTAGATGGACAAATTATTGTCAATGGAAAGTGCGTGAAAAAAGTAGGCGATGAAAATATTGACCTGCCCCAACTGCCTGAAGATGAAGAGACATTTACCATTACTCTAAGGAACAAGTATACGTTTATTGGTATTCCATTTGAAGATGGAAAAGTTATCAGCAGTACTTGCACTAATAGTGTTGCTTATGCGCATGATCAGCAAAAAAATTCTTTTGTTATAATGGATTCTACGGACATTTTGAGTTATGTTGGGAAAGGGATCCTTGCTAAAATCCCTTCAGGAACAGAATGCAAAATTGTTTTTAGTGGAAGCTTTAGTGATGAACAGAGCTTTGATTTGAAGAAGGGATGGAACTTGATCAGCCCCCAGACTCGAGCTTATGAGAATGAAAAGAACCGCAAAAGCGATTGCACGTTTACTTCTCCTTTTGTAGGATTAGACGGCAAATATTACAAAAGTAAAGTTATGAAGCCTGGAGCAGGATATCTTGTCAAAGTCAAAGAAGCATGTACCCTCTCAACTAAAGATGCTTTAGATCTTCCTCGGCTTCCTTCCGAGGAAGGTGAGAAATCCATCACTCAAGGAATAGAACCGCAGAGAGGCAAGAGTCGCCGCTTTTCAGGGGATGCGGGATAAACATGGTACTGTCCAGAGTCTCTAAGCCACGGCCACAAAACATGCGTGCATACTATTGGTGGGGATTTGGAGGAGCGATTGCCGTACTTGCTATTATAGGTATTGTTTATTTGATGATGGGAAGTAGGAGCGATTTACCTTCTACGTTTGATGAATCGGAACTCCCTGCTTTGCCGGGAGAAAGTGAAGAGATTGAATTTCCTCCTTTACCTCCTGTGCCTGGATCAGCGAGTGTTGAAGAAGTGCAAAAGTCTCCTCCGAGTGTTGCTGAAAGTACAAATAGTAGAGGCGCTGACGCTGCATTTGTGGGAACTTGGAAAGTATATTCACAACGCCTCTTTTACGATGAAGGTGGAGGTGGAACAGCATTAAGCGCTTCCAGCGGAACAGCGACTACGCAGACATTAAAGTTAAAAAATGATGGGATGTATGAATATGGTGATTCGAAAGGAGCATGGAAGGTTTCTGCTTTGGCAACTGAAGATTGGAAGTCGTGGGGCATTGAATCTTTTGGGCCTTCTCAGAAGATAACTCTTGAAGGATGGAATAAGGGAATTGCCTCTGGACCGATTGAGGAAGAATCTGGAGCTGTGAATTTTGTCTGGGTGCTCTATAAGACTGGGCCGCCAACAACATCAAAACCTGGCACAGTTCATATGAAGTTTGGACATTAGAGGGCTATATACTTCTCCCAAAGATAGTTTACAAATTTTCTATTTCTTTTACAGAATCTGAGTGCTTCACTCTCAGTCTTTGCATTTGAACGCTGAAGATGCTCCAGTTCTTCAAGAATATGAGTGAGCTCATGAATGAGCGTCACTTTTCCGCAAGAAAATCCTCGAGTTTTATTGAGACGTATAGAGTATGTGCAGCCTTTTTCATCAGGTTGGTGCTTATCTAAAAGGCCACAATAATAGTGAAAAGGCCAGCATTTGAAAGTAACTGCGCTTACATGATCTCTCAGAGCGACCTCATATGCTCGCTGCTTTTGTGTAAGAGACATAACGTTAACGATACGACTTCTGTCTCTTTGCTCTTGGAGCGGAATCTCCAGGCTTGTTGGCTTCTTTTCTACGAGAGTCTGCGACAAGCATGTTTCGGTCATATTTGAGATAGGCTTTCCGCAAAATGTCTGATGAAGTTGCATGGACGAGAGCCTTGGCAATTGCTAGGCGTGCTGCCTGAATTTGTGATTCTTTTCCTCCCCCACTGGTTTTGATAGACAGATCATATTTAAGATCTCCTAATTCACGTTCATATATTTTAAGAGGTTCAGAAAGAGATAAACGATGGAAGAGATTTAGCTCGGTATAGGGAAGATAATTATAAGTAACTTTTCCATTTCCTGGAGCAATTCTGAGTTTTGCTATAGCTGTCTTTCTTTTTCCAGAGATAATATGTTTTTTTTCTGCCACCATTATATTTCTTTGCTGAGATCCTCCAAATCTGTTGTCTGCGCAGTTATTTGTCTAACAAGCTTAATCTTAGAGATATTTGCCAGCTCTAGAGGAACTTCATTATAGCACATGACTCTCTTGAATGCATCAAGACCTCGTTGTTGCTGGTAATTGAGCATTCCTCTGACAGTTCTTTTGACAATGCGTTCAGGGTTCTTTGGAAAAAAAGGACCTTTAAGACTTGAGCCTCCTCTTCGGCGGATTGCGTTGTATTCTCTAATTGCTGTCGAGCGCCTTCCTGTAATTAAAACATGCTTGCAGTTGACAATTATTACGTTCTTCCCAAGCAGAGCCTGTTTTGCCGCATGGCTAGCAATTCTACCTAAAATACCTCCAGATGCATCGATGACTAATGTATTTTGAGAGAGTTTTTTTTCAGAGCTCATGGTAGGATTTTTACTCCTTCAGCTTTAGAATTGGATTGTATTTCCTGATAGAGAGGAGTCCATTCTGATTTAGTTTTCTTAAGTTTTTCTTTTGCATGAGCAGAGATTGAAAGAGAAACAAGCTTAAGCTTTTTTGTGAGATCTCCATTTGCAAGGATTTTTCCTGGAACGACGATCGTATCTCCTGCTGATGTTTTTTCATCAATATCATCAAGATTGAGTGCAGGCTGAAGACGTGTTGATCCTGCAATTTTCTTTGTTAATGCCAACCATGCTTTGTTTTTTAATCCTGCACGAATAGCAAGCTGAAGATGAGGATGTGTCTTTATTGCAAGGTGTCTCTTTACCTTTGTCTTGCTTACGAGCGTTTTCTTTCCTGCAAGCTTATTTGAAGGAGTGCTATGCTTTCTGTCAACGCGCACCTTTACCTGATATTTTGTTAAATGCATATTCCTCTCCAGAAAAAGAGGTATATAAAGTTATCGTGACCGAAAGATTTTTATACTAAAGTATGTATAAGTATGTATGATTAATATTAGACGTGCAACACTACCTGATGCCAAAGCACTTGCTTCTCTTGATGCTCTCGCCCGTCGTGAAATGAGAGTCTGGGCGTTACAAAAAGAAAAAGATTTTGTGCACTCTTTGAACAAAAAAGACTCTTATTTTTTGATTGCTCTAGAGGGCAAGTCATTTGTGGGATATATCGAAACAGAGTTTGATGCTCCTAAAGAGATTGTCTGGATAAAAAATATTTTTGTGATAAAAAAATATCGAAAGAAAAAGATTGCGCGACAAATGATTCAGCAAATTACACATTATTGGAAAAAGAACACAAAGCTTATTGTTTTATTGACTGCTGATAGAAATTTAAAGATCTTTAATAAATTAGGGTTCAGAAAGACGATGAATTATCTTGTCCAGGAGATTTAGATGAATACCACTATTTGGGTTGCTGTTGGTTGTTATGTAGAACATAAGAGTAACTTTTACAAAGAAATTATTGCCATGAACTCCTTATTGACGGATAAATATTCCAATACTCTTGTTTTTTCTTCCGAGAATATCCCTCATTTGAATCTCTTTGACCTAAATATTCTGCGTGAGATGCTTCCTTTAGCGCTCAAACGATTAAAAGACATTGCAAAGAAGACACACACTCTTACTCTTAAACTTAAAAATGTACTTGCTTTTCCTTTTGGAACTTTTTTTATTGAAATTGAAAAACAAAGTGAGCTTCTCACACTTCATGCAAAAATAGTCCATGCAATTGCTCCTCTTAAGAATGGATGTCTTTGCAACGATTATCTAAAACATCGGAAAACATATACTCGTGAACAACGTAAGTTGCTACAACGCTATGGTAGCCCTCACGTACTCAAAAATTTTACTCCTCATATTACTATTGGACATGTTGAAAAAGAAGATAATTCAAAGATTTGCAAGAGCCTTAATGCGCTAAGGAAAACTGAAAGTACCGTTTTTCATACCCTTCATCTTTTCAAAGAAGATGATACTTTGGAGGTCGTGAAGCGATTTCCCTTACAATGAATAAGAAAATTCGAGTTAATATTACTGTAGATAAAGATACACTGACACAGGCTAAAACGAAGCTCCATTTGTTCGGAGGGAAACTCAGCACACTCTTTAATGCTTACTTAGAGGATTTTGTTAGTTCTGCTCAGAAGCCTCTTGGTGATGAGCATAAAGAATTACTGTGGAAGATGAAAGAATTAGAAGCACGATTAGTTAAACTTGAGAGCAAAAAATAGATTCTGCGAAACCCTTATAACCTTCTTTCTCATGGAAGAAGTATGGAAAAAATCTTCTTATATAACTCTCTAACGAGAAAGAAAGAGGAGTTTAAACCTATCAAAAAGGGCAAAGTTGGAATGTATACTTGTGGGCCTACTGTGTATGGTATTGCACACATCGGAAATCTGCGAAGCATGTTGTTGGGAGACTTGTTGAGAAGAGTTTTACTGAATAACAACTACTCTGTAACTTCAGTGATGAATATTACTGACATTGATGATAAAACTATTCGTGGAAGCCAAAAAGAAGATATCTCTCTTAGAGAATTCACAAGAAAATATGAGAAACTCTTTCTCGAGAATCTTGCCGCGCTTAATATTTCATTACCAACTCAAGTCATACGTGCAGCAGAAAGCATTGAAGAAATGGTGGCTCTTATTCGAAAATTGCTTGAAAAAGGAGTTGCATATAAGGCTGGAGACGGCATTTACTTCTCTATCGAGAAATTTAAGAATTATGGTGCGTTGGTACAATTGACTAAAATAAAGAAAACTAAAGCTCGTGTGCGTGCTGACGAATACGATAAAAGCAAACCACAAGATTTTGCGCTTTGGAAATTTTACACTCCTGAAGATGGAGATGTTTTTTGGGAAACGGAGATAGGTAAAGGCAGACCTGGATGGCATATTGAATGTAGCGCAATGTCAATAAATTGTTTAGGAGAGCATTTTGACATTCACACAGGAGGTTCTGACTTGCTCTTTCCTCACCATACTAATGAAATCGCCCAGAGCGAAGCTGCGACTGGAAAGACATTTGTTAATTATTGGATACATGGAAACATGCTCTCAATGAAAGAAGGCAAAATGTCTAAGTCTAAGGGGAATATTGTAACTCTTCCTTATCTTGAAGAACAAGGATATTTGCCGATGCATTATCGTTATTTCTGTTTACAGACGCATTATCGCAAGCCCTTACAATTTTCCTTTGAAAATCTAGATGCAGCAAAGAATGCATTTGAGCGCTTCAAGAGAAAAATTATTGAATTGCGAAGTAAAATTCATACAGGTAGTGATCCCAAAGAAAACTATCAGCTCCTCTTTCTTAAAGCAATTAATGATGATTTGAATATTCCTGAAGCTTTGCAAGTTTTTCTCAAAGTTGTTGATGATGTTGCTCTGGACACAAAGAAAAAACTTGCTCTTCTCGAACATTTTGACGATGTGCTTGGATTAAGAGTTAAAGACATGAAAGAAGAAAAATTGTCTGTTCCAAAAGAAGTTCAAACCCTTGTGGATGAACGAGAGCTATTACGAAAACAGCGCAAATGGGCTGAGGCAGACATTGCCCGACAGAGGATTCTTGAGACAGGATTTAAAGTGAGCGATACGGAAAAAGGCCCGAAAGTTGAAAGAGTGTAAAATTAATTAGTGTGTCTGTGATGAGATAGGTTATAAAGTCAGGCGCTGACTGGAAGGTGACAGAGATTATTTTGCAATTTTCCACAATTGATAGAAAAATGTTCTAAATGCCGTAGCAGTATTCTTGTCATAAATCATTACACACGATGTCGGCTCGTTATAGTTAAGGATCAAGACTTTATCTTCTCCAAAAATATCTACTGTAACCGGAGTCATTCCTGAAAGAACACGAGATTCGCACTGGCATTATACGCAAGAAAAACGGTACGATCTATGAATCTGCTAAGGATTACGCTCGTGATTTCAAGGCATTTTGGCATTGGCATCAAAAGGTGAGCAAAAAGAAGGGAGTGGAAGTAGCAGATCTTACCCTAGACCTCGACACAACGGGCGACAAGCCTAAATGGGTGTATTTGACAGAGGAAGAGGTGAAAAAGCTGGCAGAAAGGGCAAAATTCAATTATAAGGTGCTGATCTGGTTTCTGTTTGATTCAGGTATCCGATCCCCTACGGAACTGATGAATATTCGCGTAGCTGATTTCCATAATGATTTCAAAGAGATGCACATTCGGCAGGAAATAAGTAAGACTTTTGGCAGGCGCATTAAGTTAATGCTTTGCTCCGATCTTGTAAGGCAATATGTTAAGGAAAAGAATCTCAGTTTGTATGATTACATCTTTCCCATCAGTCCACCTGTGGTGAACCTCTATTTGAAACGATTGGCTAAAAGAGTTCTGGGTGATGCTGAAAGTCCTGCGCGGCAGAAATATTGCGAACTCACGATGTACGACTTCAGACATTGTTCTTCTTGTTATTGGTTGCCGCGCTATAAATCCGAATCTGCGTTGAAGTATCGCTTTGGATGGAAAAAGAGCGAGAAGATTCATTACTATTCTGAGTTGCTAGGAATGAAAGACACGATCAATGAAGAAGATATGCTGATGGATGTTACTCGCACGGAAATTGAGAAAGATTTGGTTGCTACGCGCAGGCAGAATGAGATCTTACAGGAAGAAGTAAAAGACTTGCATCTGCAAATGGCGCATATTTCTGAGTTGACGCAGCAGTTGCAAGAGCAGATGATGCAAGATAATCTTGTTCAAGGATAAGTTGAATTTATTCGTAAGTAGGCTTGCGATTTTGAAGTCGTTTCTTATCTTTAGCTTCGGAGAATGACATTATTTTCCCTCACTTGTCACCAGACATATATGTTTTTTCAAGCGAGGTGACATGTTTAGACATTATTTGTAAATAGGTAGTTTCCCCCAATTCTAGCCCATCGATTTTTAGAGCAAATTGCGCGTTTCTCTTCGTAGAATTCTCAGAAAAATTGCAAACAGCCCACAGACATATTCTCTCTTGTCGCCCAAGGGGCTGTTTGGAGAAAAGGATGGAAAATAGCTAAAACTCGCCTGCGGTTTTTCCGCCTCTTCTTCAGATTCTCGTCGGAAAATTGGGGGAAAAATGTAAAAGAGTCAGTCACCATATATGCCTTTTGGGAGCTACTGACTCTTTCGCTATTCTTGTAGAATTTGCCCAAAATAGATCTGTGATTTTTAGGCTCCTATTTGCTCGTTAGCGTCTTTAAAACTTGATGAAAATCTGGATTTAGTTACTCACCATATATGCTTTTGGAGGCGAGGTAGCTAAATTGGGCAAGAGGTATTTTATTCTTTTATGGGCTCTTTGTGTATCCAAAATATCTTTTTCTGAATGCAATCTTCAAGCTATTTATTTGATCTGCTTTACTTACTAAATATTCATAAGAAACTTTACAGAAGTTTTCTGCCCAGAGGCGTGTAAGCGCATTGCTATCCCATAAATCTTTTTCTTCAAGATGTGGAAATCGTTTTATGAGCTTTCTTCCAACAGGTGCTCCTGGAAAGGGAGTAAGAACCGAACAAGAAATTTGAGAGACATATGGATTTGTAACTATTTCCTTTGCAAATGATTCTGTTTCTGCTATTGTTTCTTCACTTTCTCCTTCTGCACCAACAATAAGACTACCAGTGATATATATTTCTCTTTTACTTAAGAGATCAATGGCTTTTTTGTTTTGATCTATTGTATATCCTTCATGCATGCTTTTGAGCATAGAGTTGCTTCCTGAATCCAGTCCAATATACACATACTTCACATTGAGCTGTTGCAGCATGTCAGCCATATGCTCTTTTATCTCTGGACTTCTTCCATAGCAAGAAAATGTAATATGTTCTAGGTCTTTTGGTCTTGCTTCCAAGAATGCTTGTACCTTTGCAGAATTTCCCGTAAAGCAATCTCCATAATCTTTGAATGATTCTATACCCCATTCTCGATTGATCTCTCTTAAGTCTTTCCAGAACTTCTCTGGATCTTGATATACATTTGTTAGATAAGGAATGTCGCAGAACTCGCAACCTCCTCCATCTCTTCCTTCTTTAGCTGCTACTTTCAAGCCAATTTCGCGCCATCTACATCCATAATGGGTAAATCCTTCGATAAATTTCTTGGACATTGCTGGAAAAGCGCGTTGATGTATCTCCCAATATAAAGAAAGATCTAATAGAGAATAATCCATAGAGGTGAGTCTTGGAGGATCACGTGGCAAGATAACTGCGTTTTCTCTTATAGTGTTTCCATCGCGCCATACAAGATTAGGAATTGAGGAGAGTTCTCTACCTTGCAAGATTTGTGAAAATGCTTCTTCTCCATCATATTTAACAGCTATATCTATTGCAGGTTGATTTTGTAATATCTGTCTTGCTCTAGCAGTAGAGTGAGGCCCTCCAATAACTATTTTTTGAATACCTATGTTCTTAGAAAAATTGGCGAGTTGAACACAATAAGGGTAATTGTCTGTATTTGCACTTAATCCTAATATTTTAGTCCCTATAATGGCTTTCTCGAGGTCTGAAACCGATTTGCCCTCTCCATCTACGAGATTCATCTCACAGTTCATTCTTTTTTTGACAACTGATCCAACTAGAAGTATCCCCATAGGATAGTATATGCCACTTGTGGCGCTACTACCATAAGCATTTGTTGGACAAATCAGAGTTATGTTGTTATTCATTTACGCGTTTAACCTCTACTATTCTGTGATGAGGGTCGAGTATTTTCTCTAGGTGAAAGGTAATTTGTGTATCAATTTCCCAAGGATATATGCTTCCAATAAGTCGTTTAGCAGGGTTGTAAGATCGTGAGCCAAAGTGGTGCCAAACTCTTTTTACTAAATTATTTCTTACTTCTTCTAAATGGTCTCCTAGACAAGAATCATAAGAAGCTCCTACAACTTTTCCCGTTATATTATAATGATCACTCTTGCCTGGACGATGAACATCAATGACTTCACATTCTAAATGAGCCAGACATTGCTGAATTAATGGCGGATAAATGGAGTGCCTTTTGGTTAGAACAAAGGGGGTTGCTTTTGTAAGTTTAGCTAAAGCAATTTTATCTCTCAATTTTCTCCTGGGATAAGGCTCTGCCACAATGTCCGATAGATAGACCGGCCATTTACCCTCAGGATCTGGGGTAAGAAGTTCTTTCGAGGGTACATTTACAATAAAGAGACCGTTTTGTTTGATATTAAGATACGTGTTCATTTTTGCATTATTGGGCTTCTGTCCTTGAGCTACGTGTTGCCGTATCGCGCAAGAAATTTGAACATATGGAGGATTATAGCTAGTATCTAAGCATGTCGCGAAAGGAGCTATATCTGTTTTCAATCTACCGTTGATTGTACCAATTGTGGTTACAAATTGAACAGGATGGGTAACCAAAAGGTATTTTGTCCATGAAGGAAGAACCTGAATCTTAGAGGTAGTAGCGCAGTAGCTACTCAATACATTGCTTTTTTTAGATATCCCTTTCATAACCGCAAAGCAATGAGAGGTTATATAAAGAAGTGCTGTAAATTACTTACGACAATAGAAAGAATTAAATAAGTATTAAGCGACACTTTTCTATGGAATCGCTAAAGCCATTAGAGAAGTTTGGTTTATCAGAGAAAGAAGCAAAAGTTTATTTGGCAAATCTTGAGTTAGGGGAATCTTTAGTCAGCGATATTGCTCTCAAAAGTCATATTCCTCGAACTTTGGTGTACGATATATTGGAAAGACTCATCCTTTTGGGCTTGGTCTCTTATTCCATAAAATCACATAAGAAGCACTTTACTGCTTCAAGTCCACACGAATTTATGAGGATTCTCAAAGAAAAAGAGGCATCTATTAGTGGAGTATTACCTTTCTTGGAAGAATTACATAAAATACGGGGTGTTAAAAGACCTAAAGTCGAGGTGTATGAAGGGATTGAGGGAATGAAGACAGTTATGAACGACATTCTTAGATCTAACACTCAAGAGTTTTTTGCCTATGGAAGTTCACGATCTTCTTATGAAATTATGCCTGCTTTTATGGATGATTGGCACAAACAAAGGATGAAACAGAGAATTATCATGAAAGTACTCTACAATAATACTAAAGAGGCGCGAGTGAAAGTTAAGCAGATTTCTGATACTTTGAAATATGCTTCGTATGGATTTATGCCTATTGAGTTGGAATCCCCCACAGCTACTTTGATTTATGGGAATAAGGTTATTTTGCAATCTTGGACGAAGGAACCCTTTGCAGTTATGATAGAAGATGAGCGAATGGCTGCAAATCAGAAAGAATATTTCAAAGCTCTATGGAGCTTGGCTAAGAAATAATGGGTTCCCTTGTAGATGCCATCAACGCATGCGCGTCGGCGGGAGAACTAATCTTTTTACAATAAGTAAAAAAATGCGCATGAAAATGCCACAATAGTATAATGCGGGAGCGAGGATTCGAACCCCGGAAGGCACTAAGCCACTACCACCTCAAGGTAGCCCATTAGACCGCTCTGGCACCCCCGCGTATGATTAAGGGAAATTGATTGTTTTTAAAACTAGTGTTTGTGCACTTGTAATTTTGGATTTACACTTTTTGTTTATTGAAGAAGAAATATTATCATTCATTTTAATTACTAGAAGGTACTAATCAAACATTATATAGCTCATCTTTGTGGCTATGCCATGACTCCAATACTACGAGGTAAGGGATACTCAATTATTAATTTCTCACAAAATCCTGCGATTGGAGGTAAAGTTCTGGTAATAGGTATTGGTGGCGCTGGAATTCCAAAAGAATCTTCATCACTGAATGATAATGAGAAGGGAAAGTAATTTTTGAAAGATATAGAGAACTGCCAAAACACGTCATGCAGCCCATACAGTTATCTATAGTATTAGAGTCTCTACATCTTTTTAAAGAAGTGGAGGATAGAAAAAGTATGAGAAAACAACATGCAATTACTGAAATGTTTAGATATTGTTATGGTGAAACTGACTTAAGAGGATTTCCCCCTTCCTCTTACTTGAATCTTGTGTGTCGCACGCTGGGAAAAGAAGAATTGTTAAGAGAACACCGTAGAACAGATCATAAGGGAACGGCTATAGTCCTCCCAAGTTTTCCACTTGCATATGTAGGTGAACGACAGCAATTTTTTGACAGAGTCGATACCTATCCTGAGATTCATCGATGTATCTTTGATGGCCTTTTTCCTACACCCGATCATAGAAAATACTCTAATGAACGGTTTATTGATTTCTGTAAACAAGTATATGAAACTATCGAAGAAGCAAGAGAAGCGATGCAGCCTCTAAAACATCTACCTGAAGCCCGTACTGTCTTGAAAACGATTGACCGTTTCGAAAGACGATTAGGGACATACAGCCATTCTCTTGATGCACTTGAGAATTTTGATATGTTTCTTGTAGACTCTCGTACAGGTTCTCTTCAAGGAGTTAGAAAAGATTCTAGAGGGAAAGAGAATGTTTATTTAGGAAGAGGATGTGATCTGCATCCGATTGTAGTACGGATGAAAAAGAAAGCTCTGGAAATGATAGAGCAAGGAAAGAAGAATTTTAGAGAAGATATTTTTAATTTTTCAAAAGGTGAATTTGGATTAGTGAAAAGGGGAAACCTACGCAGCCGATTTGAGCAAGTTGCTGTTCCTGTAAGATTGCACGTGGCATATCGTAGATTCCTTGACGCATATGAGCGACAAAGTAAAGACAATGATGAGGATCGCGAAGATGATGAAAGATTTTACGATTCTAGATTGCCTTATTCAACAATTGCTCATCCACGTTTTGCGCAATTTGCTGAGCATTATCGTATTCTTAATATGTTTCCTTTGAGTTTATCAAGATCCGACCAATGTCCTGATCGATTTGTCCCTATTGACTTTGTCACGCGCAGAGGTGAGAAGAAGTTCTTAGTAGTCGGTCTTCATAGTGGAGGAAAAAGTTTCTTTTTAGAAAATCTTGTCCTTGCTTCTATCGGAGGACAGCAGCTTGGAGAAAGAATTCCTGCAGATGAGCTTGTACTACCTCGTTATGAGCGCATTATATACTATCGGAATCAAGAAAGTAGCAGCAATACTGAAGGGAAAGCAGTAACTGAAGTAAAAGAAATCGGCAGCATTATTCCTCAACTTCGAAAAGATGATCTCTTTGTGGCTGATGAGTTTCTAGATTCAGCTCGCCAAGGTATTGAAACCTGGCTTGGCCCTCAGATGCTTGACAAGCTCTATGAGTCTAGAGCCACGGTTTTTGTTTGCACACATAGGGCGTTTAATTATCGAAGACTTCAACGACAAGGATGGACACTCTTGACTCCTGAACACACGATCTGTGATGGTAAAGTCTTTCCTTTGAGAAAGCTAAAACGTGGTATTCCTAATGAAAGAATCAATAACCGCTATGTTCGTGAGCGATGTGAAGAGATTTTTATCTAGAAGAAGTGAGCTGTAAGGTTAACGTCAGGTATTAAAAATTCAAGATTAAGAAAGATTAGATTTAAAAGTAGTAAGAAATTACTTTTTTATGAGGAAAGAAAAATGAAACTGGATAGAACTAAGGGATTTATTTCATTAGAGATCAGAGTTGGAAAAATGTATAGTTATAATGATGGTAACCATGAAACTGAAATTTATGGTTTTACTCCAAAATCTGAATTAGTCTTGCTAGAAGGAGCCACATACTTCGGATTTGTCTCAAAAGGAAAAATAAAATTACTACAAGAAATACCTCGCAGTAGGGAAAGAATCTTGTATGAAGGTGATTTTTTCTCTGTTCAAGGTGCAGCAAAAATAATAAGCAATGGATTGGGGATTGTTAATTCTTCTGGAAATTATCTAGGATTTAATGTGTTTGGAGGCCCAATAGAGGAAAAAGGCAAACTTAGATATATTGATGGATGTACTGACACATTACTGGTTCCTCCAGTTAGGATAGGAGATCCTTGTTTAAACCACTTACATTTTCCTCCAAATATTGTTCAGACACCTCACACACACCCAAGCATAAGGACGGGGTTGATCTACAAAGGGCGAGGAGAATGTATAATTCCAGGAGATCAAAATATCTCACTAACTCCTGATAATGTTTTCATTATTAAAACGGACACTGTACATAGTTTTAACACAAATAATTCATCAATGGATGTCATCTCTTATCACCCTGATAGTGATGTTGGTATGACTGATTCAGATCACCCTATGATTAATAGAACCTTAGTTGATGGAATTAGTGCTTCTAAAATGGGAGATAGGCATAAAAAATAGAGAATTTACCAACTTTGATTATCATTGTGTTGCGCTCAGTTTAATTAAATCTAACCAGCGGTTATCTCCCAGAGGCAAATCAACTCCCGCTTCTTCACAAGGAACATCTCCAAGTGTTGTATGTTCCTCGACAAAATTATGCTTTATTGTAATAGCTAACATCAAAATTGGAGCAGACCATAATGCTTTCAATCCTCTAAAATTATCTACTCTATCTTTGATTTTCATAAATACTGTTTCAATTTTATAATTATGAATTCTTAAATTTTGGTAATTCTGAATTTTATGTTCAACGGTTAAACCTCCATTTCCGCACGTGCAAATGTAAGAGCATGGTTCTTGAACTTGCTAGGAGACCTTGGAGTTTCCGACAGATTTAAAAGCCACTTTTTCCCCATAGAAATATGCAAGTTGTTGAAAAAGCTCCTGAGAAACTCGTCTTACGTATGCCTGCGAATGAATCTCTCGCAAATGCACTGCGCAGAAGCGTTTCAGAAGTCCCTACTCTAGCCATCGATGAAGTTGAGATTTTTAAGAATGATTCTGCTCTCTATGATGAAGTGCTTGCACACCGCCTTGGTCTCGTTCCTCTCAAAACTGAAAAGGGAATGTCCTCGAAAACAAAAGTGGATTTCAAGCTTTCTAAAACTGGTCCGTGTACTGTTTACTCTGAAGACCTTCAAGGCTCGACGGAAGTCGTCCATCCCAAGATCCCTATTACTCTTCTTGCAGAAGGAAATAAGTTAGAAGTTGTTGCTACAGCTGTTTTAGGCAAAGGTATTACACATTCTAAATACATTCCTGGCCTCTGTTATTATCGTCATATTTTAGAAGTCAAGTCCTCTGCTGAGGTAGATAAAATCGTTCAGAATTCCAGTGGCTTGATGAAACCTGAAAAGAAAGGCACTAAGTGGGTTTGTGATCTTAATGATGCGGATATTGAAGCTGTTAATTCTCATGATAAAACAGCTATTACGCAGCTCGATGAACTTCTATTTGTGATAGAGTCATATGGAAATATGCCTGCCCGAGATGTCTTCGCTAAAGCGATTGAAGCGCTTGAGGAAAACCTTGATGAGTTTGAGAAGGCTTTGAAGTAAACTTTGTCACTACTTTTTTTAGTGAATACTTATCCCATATCTTTTTATAGATCTTCTTTTTATTATTCTTGAGATGGTTAAGATTAGTCCTCATTATGCAAAAGTCTCTCCTAGCTATTTATTTTCTGAGATTGGGAAAAGAACTAAGGCATTTCAAGATGCAAATCCTCAGGCTCGCATCTATCGACTGGGAATTGGAAATACGACAGAAGCAATTCCTCAGACGATTATTCAAGGATTAAGAAATGGTGTAGAAAGATTAGCTAATGTTGCCACCTATACTGGATATGGAGATGAGCAGGGAAATGCAGACCTTAGAAAGGCGCTGGCAGAACATTATGCTAAAAGAAAAATATCTATTGATCCGAATGAGATTTTTGTCAGTGATGGAGCAAAATGTGATGTTGCCAATATTCAATCTCTTTTTGATCAAGATACTCTTGTCGCGGTTCAAGATCCTGCATATCCTGTCTATGTTGATACCAATGTCATTGCTGGAAGAACGGGAAGATTTGCAGACGGAAGATATACTGGGATGATCTATATGCCTTGTACTCAAAAGAACGGATTTATTCCTTTGGTTCCGAATACAATGCGCGCCGCAGAACTGATTTATCTCTGCAGTCCGAATAACCCTACCGGGGCAGTAATGGATAGGAAATCACTCGAAGGATTTGTCGGCTATGCGCAAGCGAACAGATCAGTCATTATCTTTGATGCAGCCTATGCTACCTTCATTGCAGATCCTGCCTTGCCTCGAAGTATTTATGAAATTGATGGAGCAAAAGAATGTGCTATTGAAATTAATAGTTTCTCTAAGATTTGTGGATTTACTGGAGTTAGACTAGGTTGGAGCATTGTTCCAAAAGCTCTTATTGCAGAAGACGCGCCTGCAGGGGTACTTCATTCTATGTGGAATCGCAGACAGACAACATTCTTTAATGGCGCATCTAATATTGCACAAGCAGGAGGACTGGCTGCTTTAACAGAAGAAGGGATACGAGAATCAAACGAACTTGTCCAGTATTATATGGAGAATGCTCGAATTATTAGAGAAGGATTAGAAAAAAAAGGATTGAATGTTTTTGGAGGCACTAATGCGCCCTATCTTTGGATGGAAAATCCTCATGGAATGAGTTCTTGGGATTTCTTTGATAAAATTCTTCAAGAAGCACATGTCGTAACTACTCCCGGATCTGGATTTGGTCCTGCTGGAGAAGGATATACTCGTCTGAGCGCATTTGGCCATCGAGAGAATGTTGTGGCTGCAGTTAAAAATATAGAAGAGAAATTAAAAGTATAACATGATTAGTGATACAGAAAGAAAAGCATTTTTGGCACGTGTGGAGGCATTACGATTACGTCCTGAAGCATTAGAATCTGTACGTATTCATATTCCTGGAGGTTTTCAGCATAACATTCCTAATGTTGATGGAAAAATAAATTCTCTTCAAATCTGGGCGCACGCAACTAGTAATGATGGATATGTGGGTGTTGAAAGCGCAAAAAAAGCACTAGATATCTATGGAGAACCTCTAAGGAGAGATGCACGAATTGCAAAGTTGAGAGGCGCTGCTGGAGAAAGACACCCTGCGATTGAACATCTTGAAACATTAGTTGAACGCGGAGAACCTTGGAGAGTTGATGTTATTCGGAGAAATCCTTCCAAGCCCGTTCCTCCTCGTGTTCAACGAGCAATAGAGGAGACACTAAAGCGGGGGTGTCCAACTCCATTTATCATCTACGATTCTCAACCCATTTTAGAAAACGCACGAGAACTTAATGATGCTTTTTCTTGGGTGCCTGGAGGTTTTAAGAATTATTTTGCAGTAAAAGCGTGTCCCAACCCTACTATTTTAGAATTGTTAAAAAATCATGCAGGAATGGGTGCGGATTGCAGTTCGAAGCCAGAGTTAAATCTTAGTAACTCTGTAGGCATACGTGGAGAGAATATTATGTTCACTTCTAATGATACCTCTATTGATGAGTTCAAAAGAGCGAGAGAACTAGGAGCGATAATAAATCTCGATGACCTTGAACATATTGACTGCTTAGAATCTTCTGCTGGTATTCCTGAACTTGTTTTTCTGAGATATAATCCAGGATCAAGAAGAGTTGGTAATTCTATTATTGGAAATCCTGTGGAATCCAAGTATGGTTTTACTCATGAACAAATTTTTGAAGGTTTAACACGACTTAAAGCCAAGGGTGTAAAGCGCGTTGGACTTCATACGATGGTTGCGTCTAATGAGTTAAACCCTGAATATTTCGTTGAGACTGGGCGCATGATGTTTTCTCTTAAGAGAGAAGTAGAAAAAAAACTAGGAATACCTATCGAATCCCTTAATTTAGGAGGAGGATTAGGTACACCGTATAAGCATGAGCAGAGAAAGTTAGATCCAAAAGAAGTCTCTCGTGGAATCCAAGAAGCGTATCAATCTATGGTGATAGGAGAAGGACTAACTCCTGCAAATATCTTTATGGAGAACGGCAGATTCATAACTGGCCCGTATGGATATCTTGTTGCAAAAGTGAGACACGTCACTCACAAATACAAAGATTTTGTGGGACTTGACGCTTGTATGTCTAATTTAATGAGGCCTGGAATGTATGGTGCATTCCACCATATTAGTGTTTTAGGAAAAGAAGGAGATGTCCAAGATCAAGTGTATGATGTGACAGGAAGTCTCTGTGAAAATAACGATAAATTTGCAGTTAATAGGCCCTTGCCTTTGATTACTCGAGGAGATGTCGTTGTTATTCACAACGTAGGGGCGCATGGGTATGCTATGGGATTCCAGTATAATGGAAAATTGCGCTGTGCTGAATTCCTTATTGATGAATCCGAAAAAATACGCATGATTCGAAGAGCCGAAACTGAAGATGATTATTTTGCAACGTTTGATTATCCTGGAAGTCGATTTGCGAGCCTTGCAAGAAACTAATTTTAGCACTTAAAAAATTAATACACCAGGACCATGCAGAGACCATTTGGGCATATTCGATAGGGCTCAAAGGCGAGTTTAAGTTATGCAATTTTGAGGCTAGGTGTTGTTATCAAAAGCACGATGCGCTACCACACCTTGAAAGGTGTGGTTTGTTGCAAGCGCTCGTGCTTTGGATGCTCAAGGAACGACTCCAGCTTAAAAGCTGGAGTTTTAGTCAAGTTCCTTGACATAAACATTGTCGCATGTCAATGGGCGCTTTGGAGTCGAGGGAATGGTTCGTGATAATTAAACTAATGCAATCTTACTCATTGCTTCTTTAACAACTTTAATTTCTCGAGTAGCTGCATTCCAAACTCGATTTATGCTCACTTCAAAATAGCTATGTGCAATCAAATCTCTAAATTGAGCCATATCAAACCAAGGAACGTGCTTATTCTTTTCCTTTAAGGCTTTCGGAATGTTTCTACTTGCCTCGCCAATAATCTCTAATCTTCTCAATACTGCATCTTGAAGCAAGTCATTTCGTTTAAACTCTTCCTCAGAAATATTTTTCATATAGCATTCAATTTGATTTATACATTTCTTGATATCTTCTAAATAAAGCTTATAGTCTCGTTTCATCTTAGTATAGGTATTTCATCATTTAAGATTCTTTCACGCAATTCTTTTCTAATTAAGCTATATTCCACCAAATCAATCTTTCTGTCAAGTGCTCGTTCTAGAATATTTTTCAGCCTAATGAATCCGAGTAGACCCATATTATCATCATTTATTTCAACCAGGATATCAACATCGCTTTTCTTCTTTTGCTCTCCTCTAGCATAACTGCCAAAGATACCTGCCTTTGTAACTTTATGGTCTTTCAGTATAGGTAATATCTTTTGTTTTATTTCATCTATTTCTCGGTTATTTTTCATTTACTGATGAGTGTCTCTAAACTTTTAAGTCTTTGCTTGTTAAGATTTCAGACAGACACCGCAACAGCTCTTAAACTCTGACTGCACGTGTAAGTGTGTAAGTTAGTGCTGAACGCTGGTGGCAGGAATCGAACCTGCACATCCTTGCGGAAGCCTGCTCTCCAAGCAGGTAGGCTACCACTGCCCAACACCAGCATACCTCTCTGTAAGAAAGTTGATTTTTAAAGGCTTTGAAAAGATGCTCTTGAAAAAATTAAAATTAGCCATAACTTGTTCATGGTATTGCCTGATGACGTGCATAAGTTACGAACGAAAATCCTTTTAGATCATTGCGTGCAACTTCACACCACTCTCCTGTTCCTTTATAGGGTGGAAAAGTAGTATCTCCATCATAACGCCCATGTATTTCAGTCATTTCTAGACGTGTTGCGCACCTTATCATATCAGTGTACACCTGTCCGCCTCCTATTACATATACTTCATCATGAAATGTATGTCCTACAAACAATGCAGTATCACAATCATTGCACACGCTTGCCCCTGGAATCCGCAAATTGTCTCTGCGAGAAATAATAATATTCGTGCGATCTGGAAGAAGTTTTCCTATAGTGCGAAAAGTTGTATGACCTATAATCACTGGTTTCTCTAATGTTAACGCCCTAAAATGCCTCATATCCTCTCTGCGCAATTCATCATCATCCCACCATGGGATTTTTCCTTTATTGCCTATGATAAGGCCATCTGCGACAGCGGCAACAATAATGACTTGCTTGGGCCTGTGAATCATTAATAAAACTCATAAAAAGAGATTAAATAGATTATTATGTTGAGGACTGTAAGTATTGTTTGATAAATGGAAAGACTGCAAGTGTCCAACGCTCTACTTGGTTATTAGAATCGGCAAAAACTTTCTCGACTTCTTCGATTGAGTAGAACTGTCCATGAGCCATGTCTTCGATGGGTTTTACGTCTTCCAAAGTGTCAGCCAATGCAACAATTCCAAAATGAACGTCTTCGACACCGCCTCGAAGACTGACGAATCCTATGACCTTTGGCAGAGGATATTCTTTCATCATTACTTCTTCCTTGAGTTCGCGCATCATCGCCTGTAACAATGGATTTTCTGCTCCTTCTTCTGTATCTCGGTCCACGTGCCCCCCTACTCCTCCCGAATATCTATTATATAGCCTTCCTTCATTGCCTGTTGTTGCTCTTTTATATAGAAAAATCTTTTGCTCTCTTGAATTAACAATCCATACATAGGGAATAGGTTGTTGCAAATGACTATCTTCTTCCAATTCAGGAGTTCTCTTTTGATATTCTCCTAGAGAAACTAGAAGAGGCATATAATCCTTTTCTGAAATAGGTCTAAACCCTTCAAACATGCCTTCTTTAAACAGAATATCTGTTCGAATAACTAAAATATCTTTTCCCATACCCATGAGAAATAAAAAGAAGATACTCTATTAATATTTATCGTGGAGTAAGAGAATAGGTAATAATTTCAAGTATTAGGGCGACAGAAAGAAAGAGGAGAGATAGGTTTGTAAAGCTCCACCAGAGAGTGGTTGTCAGAAGTATTCCTACAAGATGAATATGAGGTATACTTCTTTTCATACCCATCATGATAGGAAATGTGCGTAGTTGCTCTTTCTTATCTTTTTCTACGTCGCGTAAGTCGCCTAGTGCGTTTCTCACAAATGTGGTACTCAACGCCAATCCACTTAACAGATGTGTATATCCGACAACTCCTGCGACTAAGAAAAACACTTGAAACCCTCGAAAAAAAGGCGCGAAGAGTGTGAGAGACGAGCCTTTCTTTTGAGTGTAGAAATAGCTTGCAAAAATAAAACCTATGACTTCTACTTTAGCATAAAGGAGGATACCTAAAATGATTAATCCTATCCAGAGAAAAGAAGGAAAGGGAAGACGATAGTTATGTTGATGGCGATGTTCGAGGTAAAGAACAAATCCTAGGTGTAAACAGAGTATTCCTGCGAAGACGGAAGGTGATAGAGACAATGCCACGAGAAGAAAAATCAGATCAACAATTGAGTAAATTCTTAATTGCCCTAGATAGTTAAAAATCTCTTTTTTAGAAACAAGAAACCAATTCATGATAGAAATGATAGAAATGAATATAAAAAGATTATGCAATCACTCTTTCATTTCAATCTTAATCTGTACGGAACGAGGAATCTGGAGTTTCATGATGGGATGGAGAATGCGGTCTTCTGCGGGAATGTCGATGATTCTGCGGTGAACGCGCATTTCGTATTTATCAAATGTTGCAGTGCCGTTTCCACAGGGAGACT
This sequence comes from Nanobdellota archaeon, assembly GCA_038043805.1. GTDB lineage: Archaea > Nanobdellota > Nanobdellia > Pacearchaeales > GW2011-AR1 > VGKP01. The sequence continues at coordinate 26,857 of JBBTBG010000028.1, forward strand.
TGCGTGTGGTTACTTTCAGATGGCGTGTGGGCAGGGGAATGGGACCTCGCATCGCTACGCCCGCTCTTAAAGTAATCTCTTTAATATTTGCAATTACAGGATTCAATTCATTAACATCAATGCTTGAAAGTTTTATTCTGACTTTTGACATGTACAGGAGACATGAAAATGGTTTTTAAACCTGTCGGAAACTTGAAGTCTTTAGAGGATAGATTCAGAAAGTTTTAATAGTGTTTAAGTGACCTTATTATGCATGTCTGAATACGAAAAGATTATTGCTGCTAGTGGATATTTTGACCCCTTGCACGTCGGACATGTAGAATATCTTCAAAAAGCCAAGGCCATTGGAGGAAAACTTGTTGTGATCGTAAATAATGAGCGCCAAGCGAAACTTAAGAAAGGATATGAATTTATGCCTTTTGAAGAGCGTATTGCGATTGTAAAAGCATTGGGATGTGTAGATGATGTATTTGCTTCGATTGATGAGGATGGAAGTGTTTCTCAATCTCTTGCTGCATTAAAGCCAGATATTTTTGCAAAGGGTGGGGATCGACATGCTGGAGAAATTCCTGAAAAATCTATTTGTGATGAGCTTGGAATTGCAATTGTTGATGGCCTTGGAGCTAAAATTCAGGCGAGCTCTGAGCTTGTCAAGAAAGCGCAAGCACATACTTAGTAATTTCCATCTATTTAAGTGAAGCTTATAAACTTCTTTCTTTATTTAAA
>JBBTBG010000029.1:0-3804 GCA_038043805.1 Nanobdellota archaeon
GCGCGCTCAGAAACTAAAAGTTTCTGACGTTTTAAGCTGGAGTTGTTCCTTGAGCGTTAGGAATTATATTCCTGAACGCCTCGAAAACTGAAAGTTTTCTCAGCATCCAAACCTCGAGAACCAACAGTTCTCGATGGCATTCAAGGACTCACGTCCTTGATGAAACGAGCGTCTATTCAAACCCCACTTTTTAAGGTGGGGTGACGCATCGTTTTTTTGATTAAGCTCTTTTTATATGAAAGTTACAAAATGTAGATTATGATGTTGCTTGATGTTCAGCAGGCAGTATTTTAGAAGATGGGGGATTTAGGGTTATGGTAGGAACTACTGGTTTAATTGTGTTAGAAAGCTGTGGGAGGAGAGCCTTGAATGATTTTTGAGTTTCTAGAAGTTCATTTTTGATGTCATCGACATTTGTCATGTAATCTCCTACTTTTTGAAGAACAGAGAGTTGAAGACGATCGATAGTTTTTTCCATGCGCTTGAGGCGCTCATCAATATATTCTACTTTTGTGTCGATGATATTCTTAAAGTCGAGGGCGCGCTCAATTTTATCTTTTAATGGCGAGAGTTTTTCAACTATGATTTGCTCTGCGACTTCGTTGACGACGTCTGAACTTATGTTTCCTGTATATGGCTCATACTGAGGATATTGGTACTCTGGAGATTGCTCAGGGTAGGCCGACTGGGAGACTGATTGTTGTGAAGGAGAAGTATTTTCTTTAGTGATCATAGAAGGCTGCATTTCCTCTCGATTATCGCTAGAGACATCCATCGCTGGATTCATAACTGCCTCTTTTATTTTCGATTGGGCAAGTGCTTCTCTTGCTTCGGCTTCAGAAATTCCCTGGCTGACTAGAGTCTTCTGAATATCCTGTTCTGCAACTCCTTGCTCTTGCATCCGCTGAATTTCTTCAATTGTACCCATTTATGTTTTTCTGAAAAGATTTAATTGTCTTTGGAATATAGCAAGTTCTTCTTTTCTTGCGAGTGTTGTGAGTTGTTCTGCAATTCTTTGCAAGAGCTCTTTTATACGAAGATAGTCTTCTTTGAGAATTATTATATCTCTTTTTACTTCTTGTATATCCTTACTATTTTTTTCTTTTTCTTCTATAAGGCTTTTGCCAATTAATAAGAGACGATCTTTGAGAAGACGCTGTTTTTCCTCTAAATCGTGAAATTGCATGGAAGAGTCTGGAGCGAGAGCCTGCGGATATGTATCACCCATAGAGAATGAAGGAGACAAGGGTTTAAAATAGTTTGTGCTTTCATTGATTAGAGCGTTATAGAAATATATTTAATCTGTAAGTATGTTGAGATAACGAAAAAAAATGTTTTTTAATGAAAATTCTCCGCTTTACGCCACAGAAGTGCAACGCAAGCAGGGAGAGGAAATTCTTTACGTTAATTTTTTGAAAGCTTCTTTTGTTCCCAGCCTTGCAGACAGCCCAGATGTCATGGCTCGCGTAGTTGATTTACTTAGTGAGAATCCTAGTATTTCACGCATTGTGTTTGTACAGCAGAGAAATTATAATTATTCCTTTGAGCAGACTAGTCTTTTACAAGAAATTGCACGTGTTCACCAGTATTTTATCAAACAAGAAAATATTTTATCACCGATAAAGCTTACCTTTTTTGGAAATGTACAAGAAGTGTATTCTGAGCTTACTTATTTGCTTCTTTTACTTCGGCAGGATCCTCTTTTGTGTTTTACTAAACTAAAACGTCGAATTGGTGCATTGCGAGCACAGCTACAAAGCGTGGAAGGAGACAGTTCTCTGCGCAATTATTTTCTTTTTTTAGAACGCTTTGCTAGTATGCTTGAAACGACAAGGTTGCTTATACTTTGGAACCAGCAGGGAAGCCCTGTTTTAGGAAGAGAGTTTTATACATCAGTTTTTCGTGCTGATGTTTTACCTAATTTTACCTTTACACGTCTTGTTGCACAGTTCCCTGATGGAGCAAAGCTTGTTGATCAGTATATCCTCGCACTAGATGATGAAGAAATTCCCGTGACTCTTTTGAAACATCAGAATGAAGCCAAACATTTTTATCACGTTCTTCCACCAGAGTATACTTTGAGCGAAGAACATCATGCTTTGCTTCATCTTGCACGCAATGTGCTTGTTGAGCACAGACCCAAAACAGAAGAATTAACTGACGTGGAGAAAACTCGACAAGTTTTTTTCAATATTTCGCGCGATTTACTTAGTGAATTAGCACAAAGTAAAAAGATTTCTCTGTCACATCGTGAACTTATCAAACTTGCGCGGATTTTAGTGCGTCACACTATAGGATTTGGGCTTATCGAAATACTTTTACTTGATTCAAAGCTCCAAGATATTGTTCTTAATGCTCCTATTGCACAAACTCCTATTTATGTACGTCATGAGACATATGGTGAGTGCGTTTCGAATATTATTCCAAGTTATGAAGATGCTGATAGCTGGGCTGCAAAACTTCGATTGCAGTCGGGAAGACCTCTTGATGAAGCAAATCCTGTTTTAGATACTGATTTAGTGTTTGGAAAAGCACGCGCGAGAGTAGCAGCCATTAAAGAACCTCTTTCTCCAAATGGACTTGCCTATGCTTTTAGACGACATCGTGATAATCCATGGACACTTCCTTTGTTTATGGAGCGCGGAATGTTGAATGCTTTTGCAGCAGGTCTTTTGAGTTTTATCGTCGATGGAAATCGAACAATTCTTGTTGCAGGGACTCGCAGTTCTGGAAAAACATCTCTTTTAGGCAGCCTTATGCTTGAAATTCTGCCGAATGTGCGCACCATAGTCATTGAAGACACTCTGGAATTGCCTGTGGATTCATTGCGACAGCTCGGTTATGATATTTTACGCATGAAAGTGCGCAGCGCATTAACGAGTGGAACCACAGAAGTAGAGGCATCCGAAGGTATTAGGGCGAGTTTGCGTCTAGGTGACTCTGCTTTAATCGTCGGAGAAGTACGCAGCTCTGAGGCAAGAGCACTCTATGAGGCTATGCGTGTTGGTGCTTTGGCGAATGTTGTTGCAGGGACACTTCATGGAGATTCTCCTTATGGTGTTTTTGACCGTGTTGTTCATGACCTCGGTGTACCTGAGACTAGCTTTAAGGCCACAGATATTATTATTATTGCTAATCCTGTACGGACTCCCGACGGACTTCATGCAGAGAGGCGCATTGTGCAGATTACTGAAGTAAGAAAACACTGGCTTAAAGATCCTCTTGCTGAAAGAGGATTCGTCGACCTTTTGAAATATAACGTCGAGAAAGATCAGTTAGAACCCACACCAGAGCTTATTAATGGAGATTCTGAAATTTTGAAAAGTATCGCAGCAGGTGTGAAAGGGTGGGCTGGAAATTGGGAAGCAGTATATGATAATATACTTTTACGCGCTAAGATTAAACAAGAGTTGCTAAATTTTTCTCATCATTTACAGAAACCCGAACTTCTTGAAGCATCTTTTGTTGTTTTGGCACAAACTGCTTTTCATTCTTTGAGTGAAAAAGTTACACGAGAATATGGTCTACCTTTATCTGGAAGAGTTTTTTTACTTTGGAAACAATGGCTTAGTGAAGCGATTCGAGTTTTATAGTCTCTTACTTTTATTCTTGATTAATACTCCGTGGTCTTGCCAGGAGATAAAACATTCTGTACAAAAATACATTGTTAACTCTTATGTCAAGGAACTTGACTAAAACTCCAGCCGTCAAGGATTCTCCAATCCTTGAGCGCGCTCAGAAAATAAGATTTTCTGACGTTTTAAGCTGGAGTTGTTCCTTGAGCGTTAGGAATTATATTCCTGA
>JBBTBG010000030.1:0-6178 GCA_038043805.1 Nanobdellota archaeon
ACGTTGCATTATTGATAGGTAAGGAAAGCGTAATATTTGCAGGAGTAAAGTCCTTCACTTTCACCATTCCTCCTGTAACTGTTGCAGTACCTGCACTGGCAGAGACTGTCGCTTTAATATAATAATCTGCCTTGGTCCATCCTCCACTAGGAGGTGAAATCGTGATAACTCCCCCATTCGATGCAGAAGTTGACCGTCCATCTCCACTGACCACAGCCCATCTAGTTCCTCCTGGAGATACATATGACCTACACCATTCACTATAACAGCTCGATGAAGAAGCTGCATAATCCACATTAGTGACATTCACGGCAATGTTATTATAACTGCTATCACGCACACGCAATTTAATAGTAATATTTTCAGTGGTGTTGAAATAATACTTCCAGTTACCATTTGCATCAATATTATCATAATATCCATTATAAGCCTCTCTTCCTTCAAAGTTGATGCCACTCCAATCCTGAAGCTTTGAGTTCGCATCAGTAGCCTTGGTCCATTCAGCTTGCAGATAATTATAACCCACTTTCCACCCTGTTGATGGAGGATAGATGCTGATATTCTGCCTTCCCGTGATATTACATTGTCCTGAAACATTCGACCAACAATTCCCAACTTTGAAGACATAGTCTTCTCTCGTACTGCGATATTGTGTCGATGTATCATATCTCCATTGATAAAGACTCGTAAGGTTTCCTGATGCAGAAGCTCCAGAAGAAGAAGCAGTAAGCGTTACAGGAACACTGATATTTTGGTTAGAAGCCGTGCTTGTTCCACCAGCAACACTACCCCAACTGATTTGGAAAGGAATAGTTCTAAATGAAAGCCAACCCGTATTCGTTTCATTGGTAACATTATTTTTGACAAGAACAGTAATATAATGGTATCCTCCCCAGCTTCCGCTTCCCCACTCACCACTATTAGGACAGAACGTGACGTTCGCAGTCCCATTAAAGTTTGAGGTGGTAAAATTAGTATACGTAACCAAGCTGCTTCCACCGCTAGAGTAACTATTTTCAGTAACGCCTATAATTGAATAATTGTGGTCTCTCAAGATATTTGAAGAACTCCAGTCAGGATCATAAATAGTAACGGTTCCATTCACACATTGATCAGTATCAGTACTATACGTATTGGTAGAGATTTGCACCCTAAATGGCTGCACACTAAACCACAACCATCCCGTAGAAACCTCATTATCAGCATTCCTAAAAGTAGCCTCTCCCCAATAATAAGCAGTAGGCCATGTCCCATTTACATACGATACATTAAGTAAGCCACTCCCATTCACACCAAGACGCGTAATATTTAGATCAGTAGGATATTGATATTCTACCTGCTTCTGCGCTGCCTGATCCCAGAAGCGAAGAGACATTCCTATAAGTGTCGAGTTTACATAATCTGTCGTATTATATTTATACTGTGTTCCATTGAAATAATACCCTCCCTTATAGGCCTTTACTGTACTAATATTAAAGTACATCTGCTGATTGCCTCGGACGCTTGACTTATACGTCGCTCCGTTATTGCTTACAGGCTGCGTTTCAACATAGAAGGCAATAGAATTAAACCAAGCATATCCCGTATCTGTTCCATTGACATCGAGAACAATAGAATAATACCCTGTATTCCAAGTTCCCTTCGTACTATTAATCCAAAGAATGTACTCTGTCTGGTTATTAATATTCGCATTCCAATACCATGGGCTAGATTGATTGACTGTAATACGTGTTGCAGTATAATCGGATGCATTAAGTTCCTTGCAAGGCCAAGTGCGACAGTCTTGAATCTTCTTTACCCCAATAGTAATATTTGCAACGCTCTTATTGCCCGTTCCAATATTAAGAGTTTGTCCAGCTTGTGCACTATAGCTATAATCTCCTGCAGTAGAGACTTTAATATAAAGGGTAATATTTTCTTTCGAATTAAAGTAGCTCTTATAGCTACAACCTTGTGCAGTACATTCAATAGGCATGCCATACACGTCAAATAACTTCACTCCAAACCAAGCGTACCCATAATCCGTATCTCCTGCAGTAGTCGTAGCCTGTAAAATTGCACGATAATTACCTGTCTTCCATGCTCCACCCGTATTAAACGAGGCAGGTAGAGAAATGCTTCCTGAGCCTGAAGTCACACTTGAAGAATTAAGAGCAGAAGCATTATAGTCTGTAGAAACAGGAGGCCAGACCCATTCACCATCACGACCCATATACTCAACTTTCTTTACAGTAACTGTTCCCCCTAAACCTCCACTTCCAACACTACCCCACCAATTACCTCCAGCTTCATACAATTGTACGTTTAGAGTAATATTGCTTTGAGGATTGTTCTGCCAAGTCGAAGTATATCCAGAGATATAGAAAGAACGAGCCTCAAATCGGGCAGTAGCAATGCCCTGTGTTCCATCTAAGCCCAATACTCTAAAGGTAACACTATTCACACCACCTTCCCACTTAGTAAGAGGCTTCACCGTGCAGCCATAGGTACCTGAAGAATCAGTAGCTTGACAAACCGTATCAGTCGTATTAATATTCTGCAAAACTCCAGATTCAGTATTACGTACCTCAAGGACGCTCAAAGTCGCATTGGTAACAGCTTGTCTCGTAGTCGTATCAACAATACACGCGCTACCCAGTCCCGCACTGGACACATTACTAGCAGAGTTATTACCAGCTACCGCTCTGCCCGTAGGATTATTCGCCTGAAGAACCTTCAGCTCAAAATAAATAGTGTCCTTCTTCTTAAACTGATAAACATAATAATTCCCCGAACTCACCGTGCCTGGAGTATCTTTCGCAGAAGAACAAACATCATACGGATTAACAATAAACCTCGCACTAGTTGCCAGAGTTCGATTATTACCAAAGAGATTAACAGTATACAACCCTCCTACTTTAGGCACATCAAACTTAAGGCGTTGTGATGTAATATTCCAAGCCCATTCACTAACATTATTCGTAGCATTAACAACGGTCCAATTAGCAACCTGTGTGTAATTCAATTCTGTCCCATTCATATAGTTGATAGTGAAAAGCTCGGCATCGCTTAGGTTAAACGAAAGCACTGTCGCATTATATGATTTCAACGTAAGATACACATACTCATTAGTACCGAAAAGATCTTTAGTCGCACCATCTCTGTCAGTAGACTGCGCAGACATAGCACCCGTAATAACATTAACAATCTGCGTCTTAGTTTGCGTGCTTCCACTATAAGCTAAGGCAACAGAGAGCGTATATCTTCCTGCCAATGAAGAAGCATTGAGATAAAAGTCATAGCACCCTGCCTTTCCACACGTCGCATTCCAAGTGACATTTTTAGTATCGACAACATTATCTAAAGAGTCTTTAAGACGAATAGTAAAGAAAGTAACATTAATACCTGGAATAATAGATCCATTAGTCCTATATGTAGGAAATACCTCGAAGAAAAGAGTCTTATTAGGGAAGGCACTATTCTCATACTCAAAACCAGATCCTGCCGCGCGTTTGTTAAAACTCAACACCCAATCTTTCACTTCAAAAGATGCTGAAGTATGAACCACTGCTCCATTTTGCTTCTGGACAGAAACGATAGTTCTATACGACCCATAACTAAAGGTAAGAGCATCAATGGTAAACGTGAAAGTATTCACAAAAGAATTATTGCTGTTAAGGAGAGTGTTATTAATCATCTTGACAACATTTCCCGAGGAATCAACAATATAACCTGTGAAGTTATAAATATCACTATCAGAACTAGTATTTTGGACACTGATTTCAACGCTTGCCTGCTCTGCCAAAGCATAAACACTCTTCACAGATTTTCCAAGTTCATCTTTCATATAGACTGAATAAGAAAAGGGAACCACATAAAAGGAACCGACTGCTTTGAAGTTTTCAAGCTCCACAATATACCTTCCATTGGTTGAAGAAGCAGTAACGTTAACAGCACATCGTCCATTCGTTCCTGTAGTACAAGTGAAATTGTTTCCAATAGGTGAATAAGAAGAATTACGAATACTACCATTAACAGTCACATTGCTTACAAAAAGGAAGCGATCTCCTACTTGTTTCACTGCTTCCGCTTGAATAGTCACTTTATCCCCACCCAAGTACGTCGCCTTATTAGTACCTACTCGCAGCATATCAACGCTTTGATTCACAACTTGAAACTCAATCTGAGAGTACCAACGCGTGCTGTTCGGATCAGTATAAGCTGCAATCAAATAATAATATCCTGTAGAAGAAGGTGCATTGATCAAAACCCCTGTAGAAGAATACTGACTTCTTGAATAAAACTTCCCTGAAGAATCAGTAGTCAATGTATAATTTGCATAGAACGTGCCATTTTTATAGTTAATAGTAACATTGATGTTCTGGCTTACGGCTGGAGCGTTTGAAGCAACAAGGCTTCCCGCATCAGTATAATTAGATTGAGTGACAATACCTTTCAAAGTAATATTCTCATTAGTTACTAAAATCCCGTCGGGAATAAAAAGAGAGACGTCGGCAAAATAGTTATTAGCTACAGCAAGAGGGAGAACAAAGAGAATTACGAATGCAGAAAAAAGAAAAACAATGACGAGAGGAATGAATTTTCTCACCTTTAAACACCTTTTTGACAAAAAGTTAAAGAAAGGGTTCTATTTAAACCTTTCTTAAAGATCGACGGATAAAAACATGCAAAAAAACGAAGAAGAGGTCATATTACGGAAGGCGCAAGCTTTTTAAATTGGTTTTTTCTGTCCTGTATATGTTTTATCTTGTAGAAGTAGAAGATCATATTCGTGTAGAGCCCAGGCATTTTGGCTTGCCGACGAAAGAAGCAGTAGAAAAGCAGCTCAAGGAGAGTTATGTAAATAGCGTGACGAAAGAAATGGGTTTTGTTATCAGCGTAGTTTCTGTTGATAGTGTAGAAGATGGAGTCATTATTCCAGGAGACGGATCGCCATTCTATCGTTCATTTTTCAAGCTACTCATCTGGAAGCCAGAACTTCATGAGCTTGTCCTTGGAACTATTGTTGAGATAGCAAATTTCGGCGCATTCATGCAGATTGGTCCTGCACAAGGAATGATTCATATTTCTCAGACTATGGAAGATTATGTTTCAGTCAGCAAAACTGGAACGCTCTCAGGAAAGATGAGTAAAAGAAATCTTGCAAAAGGAGATGAATGTCTTGCACGCATCGTCGCAATCAGTTACAAATCAGGAGAACCTAAAATAGGTCTTACAATGCGCCAACCAGGCCTTGGAAAGCTTGAATGGATGAAAGAAGACAAACGCAAGAGAGAAGGGGCTGCAAAAGCCATAGCAAAAAAGACTGAGAAAAGCGATAAGGTAGGAAAGAAGGGAGGCAAGAAATAATGCCATCACATAAAGTTTGCAAGCAATGCAAAACAATCATAGAACATGGATCAAAATGCCCTGAATGTGGTTCAGGAGAAATCTCCGAAGCGTTTAAGGGAAAAGTCTCTATACTTAATGCCGAACAATCAGAAATTGCAAAAAATCTCAAACTAACTAAAAAGGGCATCTATGCCTTGAGGATTGGATGACAAAACAAACAGTCAAGCAGATCCACAATACTCTTTTCAAAAGAAAAGAAATAGAGTATACTATTGAAGCAGACAGCAATCCTGGATTTGCAAAAGCAACAGAACTCGTTGCCACAGAATTAAAAGTTGCCCCTGAAACTGTCGCTCTCAAAGCCGTACGGGGAAATTTTGGCACAAATACTTTTTTGATTGAAGCGTTTGTATATAATAGTCAGGCAGACAAAGAAAAAACAGAGCCTAAGAAAAAAGTAAAGAAAGAAGCAGAGGGGGCAAAATAATGAGTGAGAGAGGCGGCGGAACGCAAAAAGGTGGAGAAGGAAAGAAGCCCCATGTAAATAAACCTACTTCTGAAAAATATAAAATGTATAAGATTGAAGGCAATACGATCAAAAGAAGAGCAAACTGCCCTCGTTGTGGCCCAGGAATATTCTTAGCACAGCACTCAGATCGCGCAGCATGCGGCAAATGCAAGTATACCGAGTTCGCAAGCAAGAAAGAGTAGCATTCTACTAACGAAATATTTAAAGAGGGTACTTTGATAAGTATCTAGGATGCACGAAATACCATTTCCTAGCGCCGAATGGATGGAAGATGGGGTTGTACAAGCCGCACAACCATATTATCCTCAAGGTTTTCTC
>JBBTBG010000031.1:0-35607 GCA_038043805.1 Nanobdellota archaeon
AGAGATTTTCACCTGAGTAAAAACTCTAAGAAAAGAAAGAAGGGCTAATAGCCCTTAAAAAAGGAAAGAAAAAAAATAAAAATAAATGTGTTTTTGCTTACTTCTTGGTTGTATCGTTAGTTGTTAATGTTACAGCAGTTTCTGCAGCAACACCATTCAAGTACTTCTTACCCGCGGAAACATCAACGTTTGCCTGGGTTGTGAGGAACTTGACGCCGTTCGTAGTATCAGCAGCATTATAGCCTGCTACAAGTGTAGCAACCTTTCCAGTCGTATAAGGACTGGCAAATGTCTGCAAAACGTACGATCCAGCACCTGCGCCTGTCTTTGTTTGGAAGTCAGAACCACAGAGTGGTTTGTCACTTCCTAACAATTTGGCTGCAACGGTATTGATACAGCTTCCACCTACAACGATCAAGTTCTTTGACGAAACAGTTGTAATCTCGCTATCTGCAAGTGCGAAAACATTACCCACTGTTGTAGCTCCACCAGAGCTTGTAGTATTCCCTGTGGTTCCACCACTGACAGTTGTTGCAGGAGATGTAACAAGTACATCTGTGTACATCTGTTCCTTGGGAAGCCACAATGCTACAGTGTTGATATTGCTATCAGGAGCATTCGTCTCAATGAACGTTCCAAAGATCGATACTCCAGTAGACTTAGTCGATGTAGTCTGTAAGTTTCTTGATGCAAGTAAGTTACTACTTTCAGAAGAGGCAACAGTCGTACTGATCGCTGGCTTAATAGTCGTAGATCCTACTGTTGTAAGACTTATGCAATGGACTTCGCCGTTTGTGCTTCCTTGACCCGTAGCTGTTTTAGGCTCTTGGATAAGGATAGCAGGACCTGTAGAAGCGTTGAAATTACACGTTACACCACTCAGGCTGAGATTGGAAATTATTCCGCTCGCAGCTGCAGGACCAGTAGCTATTCCAGACCAGTTGATATTATAGTTTACTTTACCAACAGTCGTGGTATTCACTGTGTTATTCCCCCATGAGAACTGTGTTCCAGTCTCATATGTTGTTAAGGAATCAACACCTGGAATAGAATAAGTGTACGTACTGTTCGTAATGTTGGTGTTTGCAAGAATTGCAAACCATCCTCCATTTCGCAATTTAATGCGTGGAAACAGTGTTCGTGCGCTTCCCCAATGCCCTGCAGATGAAGCAGATCCCCAAGTAATGTTTGCCGACCCGTCATTTCCTGTAGACATAACATAATAGGGTTGTCCATCAATGTTCAATGAGGAACCATTCGAAGTCATTCCTGTGACAAACTTGAAATCGTCACTTGTCAGGACATCTCTAAAGACAGTCTCATCATTCGCGCCAGTAGCTGAAGGAAGGTCTACAAGTTGTAAGATTCTTCCCTTATCTCCTGAGTTAACAATGACATACGAGTTTAAGCTGAGGTTTTCCCCTTCTAGGACGCTAATTGAATAGTTGTTTTCACCTGCAAGATTTGTTCTTGCAAGAGTAGATGCAGCTGCACCAGCAGGATTTCTACCATAGCTAAAGGTCTTTTCTTTATATTCGCCTGTCTTATCTGTAACAGGATACGTAAACGTAACACGTGTCGAAATAGAGTTGTCGCTATCAAACAAGACTTTCTCTCGGCTTTTATCATCCAGTGCAGGGCTAAGGCTTGCGAAGGTTACTTTATATGCACCATCAAAGACGCGATCAGTGAATGCTCCGCCCACTTTTACATAATCTCCTGTTGCATCAGCAAACGTTTGGGAGACTGTAAGAGAGGTAATTCCTTGTCCAGCTGTACCGCTGACATTCGCAAAAGTTCCAGTGATCACAGTATCATCAGTGCCGTAACGTACATCTTGTCCGTCTTCAAAGTGCAAAGATCTTGCACCTACGAGGAGGACAATATTCGAAAGTGCTCCTGTCTTAGTTGTGTGATACACATCTTTGACATAGACTTCAAAGTCTCCAGGGAACTTATAACTGTTTCCCTTGGTTACTGACTTCTGTACACCATCGATAATGACTGTAGCAGCAGTAGCGCTTGTCGAACCCTTTAAGCTTACCGTATGTTCTTTGTCTCCAATTGTGACTGTCTTCGTCTCACCTTCATCTGCCGAAGTAGATTGTCCACTTCCGTAGAGATAGAGAGTGTTCGAGTCTGAATTGGCTCCTACAATATATTCTTTCCCAAGAATCTTAATATTCGAAACACCAGCGACATTCGTGGTGTCAGAAACATTGAGGACCTTAGTAAAGGTTAATGTGTAATTCAAAAGACCGTTGGTTTTTGTTGATCCGACATCCAAAACTGGTATAGGATCAATGCTTTCTCCGCTCTTAGTAAATCCAACTTGCGTAGGATTTACTGTAAACTTCTGCTGATATTTGTACTGCACACCATTTTGGTCAGATGCAATACCATCTGCAAGAAGATTAGGTAAGTCTTGTGAGGCAAGGGTTGTTTTAGCAACATTAATGCTGCTATTCATGAATAATCTCTGGCTTGAAGAAGCGAGATTTACTGAATCACCTCCGCTTGTCGTCACAGCGCTTCCTGAACTACCAGGGGTAACAATTGCTTCTTTCAACAACTGATTGGTCAATTGTTTATGAATGTCTAAGGCAGCAAGAAAGTCTGTTCCTGCAGCGCTAGAACCATAAACTACTGCAACGTCAGCCATACCATTCTTTACGAAAGGCTGTGGATAACTTGCTGCAGCTGCCAATGCTATTGTTGAACCAAGCATAGCTGCGCTCGTGAGCACCGATACAATTTTTTTAAAATTCATCTTTTTTTTATACCTCCTTTCAACTGTTAATATTGGCAATCCGTAGATTCCTCTGAGAGGGAGTTGCAATGCAACCCGCCATGGCCGTGTCGAGCATGTTGCTCTGACAAAGATTTGCAGTATCCTAAGATACCTCATCTTGGCCAGCGCTCATATTGAAACAATACGAGCATAGTGAGGATGGCTTAACGCTTTAAAAAGCTTTCCCTTCTCTAACAGAGATATCTCAATTTAGTCTGTTGAGGATGCTGAATGGTATTTAAACCTTTTGGTACTACTCTTCTGAAAGACACTTACTTTTTTGTATACTTGGAAGAACACTCTTCCATATATGTTATTTTATTACATATGTATATTATAGAAACATATAAATACTATATATATCTTAATAATATAAGGATAAAAATAACATATATTAACCAAAATGGCGACGAAAACAAAGACACGAGAGATCACTATTACTGATGAAGGGGGAACATTTAGTACGTTCTTTAAGAAATTAAGTGGTGAGAAGGATACGTATGACTTTGAAGGCATTGATGCCTTTCGTAAGCTTTTAAGCAATGAAAAAGCACGTATTTTACATGTCCTTAAAACCAAGAATCCTAGTTCTCTTTATCATCTTGCCAAGCTTCTCAAGCGCGATTTTAAGGCAGTCCATGAAGACCTGAAGTTGCTTGAGCGTTTTGGATTTGTTGAACTTGTTGCTGAAAAAACAGGCAAACGCCAACGCCTCAAACCTGTACTTGTTGTTGATACTTTGCAGATTAAGATTAGTATTTAGTGGAAAAGTTTAAATACTATAGGCAGTTATAATTAATTATAATGGCAACGACTATTCAAATTTCAAATAATGTGCAACAGAGACTTGAGAAAATGAAACTGTTTGCAAGAGAATCATATAATGAAATTCTTGAAAGACTTATTGAAGATGAATTAATGTTAAATGAACAGACCAAGAAAGAGATTGAAGAAGCAAAGAAAGAGAAAAGCGTCTCTCATGATGAGGTAAAAAAGAGGCTTGGAGTTTGACGTATCATATAGAATGGAAAGAAAACGCTCTTCGAAACCTAAGAAAAATAGAGATTAGTATTGTAAGACGTGTTATTAAAAATGTGGAAGAAATGCAAGAAGACCCTTTTTCTAAGGATGTAAAAAAGCTAAGAGGATGCCAAGAATATCGCTTAAGAGTTGGCGATTATAGAATAATTTTTTCTCTTGAAAAAGATATTATAACTATTCTAAAAGTTGGACATCGCCAGCAGGTTTATGAACAGTTTTAAGAGAAGTTTGCAAAATGCTAAACTCGTCAGGAATATTCTATTCCTGAACGCCTCGAAAATCAGAGATTTTCTCAGTCTCTAACAAGAACTTTGAAACATCAAGGATTGAAAATCCTTGAGGTCTCGAAAACCGAAGGTTTTCTCAACATCAGGAATCACAGATTCCTGAGTGTGCTCAAGAATGAAATTCTTGACAATTCCTCATGAAATCGGAATTATTCAAACTTCTCTTTAAGGATTAGTAGCAGAGGGTGATCTTGAGAGTTATTTGCCCTGCACCTAGTGGAAAGAAATCATCTGCTGATCGCTTGCTCAAAGAGTTGCAGTTCCCTTGAGAAAGTGAGAGTAGGGAAGTTTCATGTGCTTCTGGAGGCTCTATGTAATCAATAGTGAAGATAGCTCCTTTTACTGGATAGTCGGCTCCCACAGGAAAGCTTGATGCTAGAAATTCTCCTGCAGTTTCATTAAGGACTTCACATGCTTTTTTACCAGTACAAGACTTACCAGTATAACATGCAGAGATAAGGTCTTTAAATTCTTGATAGTAAAGTTCATTGAGCTTACATTCAGTTGTATAGACACGTATGCTTTCGAGAAAATGCCGCAGATCCTGGCTCGTTTTTTCCTGAACAGTGGCTTTTTTTTGAGAAGAAAACCCTAAGAAGAGCACGAACACGACTGCAACAAGCACTACAAGAACTACAAACCCTACTACTTCTTCCTGTCCTTTACGATTTTTCATCTCGAGACCTCCTTGGGACTTCCTATGATCTTTCCTAACCTACATATCCTTTGCTTTTGTTCTCTATGACAAAGCGCGACAAATGCACTTTTCCTTTCTATTCTTGCAGAAGAAGTTGCATTGATCAATGTGAGAGTTTTACACTCTGGATAGTTTCCGAGCGTGCATTCCCCTTCTTTTTGAGGAGTCATAACTTCTAAAGATAAAGCATTCATATTCCATAGAACTTGTGTTTGCTTATTTCTTGATGTTTCTTTTAGAAGAATTGCTTTGTCAAGATCTATACATCCTTTACATTGCTCGTGTGCATCACTCCACTCTAACTCAGAGCTGTCTGCAAGCTTTCGCAGAGATTCTATAACTTCTTGTTCACGTTGATCAAGGATGGTCTCTTTACCTCCTGCACCTTTAAGAGAAAGATAGAAGACTGCTGCAAGTGCTAAGAAAATCATGCAGGCTACCAGCACAAATGCCATCTCTTGGATTTTGAGCTGAGCTTTAGAAGACCGGACAAGAAAGTTGTCCATTCTCACCTCCTAGAGTTTGTGCTAGTACTCCTAGCGTTGCGAATTCACGAGTGCTATTAAATGATTGAGCGTTTTGGGAATATAGCTGTAGAGTTGCTCCAAGTGATGAAGTGCAACCTTTTCCATTAAGAAGATTTGCTTTTTCCTGGTAGAGCGAAGCAAGTGTTGAGGCTCGATGCATCAGGCGCCGTACTTGGCATTCGTATGTCTCTGGATCAGAGAAGATCCCTGCAAGCAAAAGAGTATTTTTTTCTTCAAGCGGATCAAAGAAAACTGTTTGACCTGTCTTTCTGATTGTTGTATCTATGACTGCAATGTCGCATCCTGTTGTTTTTCCGAAACATACACGTTGACTTGCTTTTTTGCACTCTTCCTTTTTTTCATATGAAAGTACTTGAAGGCTTGTGTTGATTATTACATTATCTCTAGCCATGCTCTTTAATTCTCTTTCAAGTTGCTCTGGTGGATCGAGAAAACAATAGAGTGTGCTCTTAGGCCAAATAATAAGAATATCAGCAACATGAAAAGGATACTGGAAAGGCTTACTGATAATGATAAACTCTTTGCCTGTTATTTCCTTTTGAGAGAAATAGTATTTTGCGGGAAAGGCGGTGGTGACTCCAGTTGTTTCTTTACCTAAATCACCTACAGTAATTTTTTGAGTACCATAGAGACCATACGAATCGCATTCCAATATCAAACGTGCTGGAATATCGAACGTAATCTTATCTGTTTTTCCAGATTCTAGGCTTGTCTCTAGAGCAGTTGTGAGAATACCAAACTGTTTAGCTGTTAGACTATTTCCTTGATAGTCTCCTTGTTGAATAACTTTAGAAGCTGCAAAGAGACCTAGTGCAAGAACAGCTGCACCTACAGTAATTGCGAAAATCCATCCAAAGTTGAATTCAATTCCTTTGTTATTCATCATAGTGGTGAGAGGCTAACTAGTGCAGAAGTATTTTCTTTAACAATGAGCAATGAAGCCTTGCCTTTTTTTACAGGGACACAAAAGAACCCTTGTGAAGTAGCATGCGTAAGGGTATAGCTAAATTCTCCCTTGCACGCAGTACGTGGCGTAATATATAAATTTCTACCAGGCAATGCGTATTCTTTAAAGTCTTCATAATTCGCTTTATCTTTTAATGCCAGTAAAGACTGAGTGGCATTTCCAAAACAAATTTCTTTAACATCAGATGGAAGAGAAGGAAGAGGTTCGCGACGTGTATCTATGCTTGCACCATCGCTTCTCCAAGCATCGTCAATAGACCTTTGCAAACCCTCTTTAAATTGTCCGCAGAGCACATTACTGCCTGCATTCATAAATTTTACAATCATATAACCTGCAATGGCAAGTGTTGTAGCTATAATAATCAAAGAAAAAATCATCCCGAAAGACATGTCAAGAACTGCTTGTTTGTTGTGATGCAGTTCTTGAGCACGCTCAGGATTAGATTTTCTGAATCCTGACGTCTCTAATTGGCCTCTTTTTTTATTCATTCTTTGAATGAGTGAAAGGAGTATTAAAGCTTTACTTAACCACTTTCAAAATATAAGAAGAGTAGATTGCTTCGAAAAGTGAGGACGCTAGTGATACGACCATCCATCCCCAGCTCAATGTATCAATCTCTTGTCCCGCAGATATTGAATATACTACAAGAATAATTGTGAGAAGAGTCATTGCAAGATAATAGATAGGTAAAACAAGTGTTTTTTTAGGCACTTTATTTTTGACAAAGATTGCCCAGGCGACAATGCTCCAGATCATAATAGCAATCGTGTAGAGGTTTACAAGAATAGAGATAATAGTAATGTCGATTCCTGTTGATCCTTCTCTCCATTTAAGAAAAATCAATGCGAGTAAGCTTACTATTGCATAGACCAACGCGGCAGTATAAAAAGATTTGTATTTGTTTAGCAAAAGCAAAGGTTCTTGATTAACATTTTTTTCAATTCAACCTTTAAATCCAATCCTTTCAATTGCCATGACGCGATCACCGATGCAAGAGTTTGATAACTTTCCTTTCCGGTCTCTGACCGGAAAGCTCCGATAATCTTTCTTACTAGGACAGATTCCCTCAGAGCTCGTTCTGCGAAATTATTCGTCGGCTCTATTCCTTCGACTTTGATACACGTGAACCAATTCTCAAGATTGAAATCGATGTATTTCACCACAGGCATCAATTCAGGATACTTCGAATAATACGATATGAGTTCTTTCAGCTGTTGCGTCATCTCATCGTACTTTGCGAGCCTTTCCTCAACAGTATGCGCTGAAAGATTGAACTTCTTTATCTCTTCGAATAGCTCTTTGAGTTTCTCGTGCAGGTGAATACCTGCAACAGAAATTAATTCTTTTGATTTTCGTAAGAGATGCGACCAGCATCTCTGAATATTCGCTAAAGCTAGGAAATTATATGCTCTCCAACAGTCACATATTATCGTTCCAGCATAATCTTTTCCGAGTATTTCCTCCAAGACATTGCTCCCCCTACTTGGACGGATAACTAAAAGTATATCCGTCTCTGTTCGAAAAACCCACACCCATTGGTTTTTCCCTAATACTGAAAAACTCGTTTCATCGATGTAGATTTTTGTAGAGTCTCTAATTCTCAATTTTAATGATTCATATTCTTTGTCAGCAGATTCAGCAACTCTTCCGATTATTTCGTTTATGGAAGCAGGAGTTATATCAAAAGCATGACTTACTTCTAAGAAAGAAGAAGTTTTTCTTAATACTCCTCGCAAAATAAATTTGATGAATATAACTAAAATCATCAAATTTATTCCGAAGCTGCCTTTCAGAGGAAAGATATTCTGCGGTGGAATGAATATTATTCCGCAGTCTAAACATTTCTTTTTATGAATTTCACCTTCGATTACTTCAGGAGCAATAGGCTCCTGAACTTCTTCAATGATTTGTTTAATGATTTTATCATCTTTAAGATGATGCCCATGACAATTCGGACATTCATCACAGTCAATAATTTCTTTTCTTTGGGGAATTTGCTTTCTTGTCTTTCCTTCATGACCTATTGGTGCGCCTCGCTTGGCATTCTTTTCGACTTGATTGCCTAATGTATTCGGCTTCAAGTGCTTGTTTGCTGAAGAAGGAGTGTTGGAGTTCTTGTATAACTGAATTTCTTTTCTTAAGGTATCAATTACCTTATTTTGTTCTTCAATTTTCTGGATGGCTCTTTCCAAAGCTTCTTCTAATGCTCTTACTCTTTTTTTTAGTCCCATTTTCAAGAATTACCAGATAGACATCGTGTCCGAGATATTCTTTCGGACAATCGACTTTGGCACTTGTGCCAAAGGGAGTAACTTTTCTTTTAATAAACCCCTTAATACCTTTAATATTTAGCTTCGTTTTTAGTTCAAGAGGAACAATCTTCATATATCTAATAGATATCTCAAATATTTATAGATTATGGTGATAGACTATATTGATTATTACATTAGAAAACTAAGCTCTCGCATTGAAATTAGCTAAACAAATACAAAGATTTTACTCCACTATTACTCTTTTTACTTTGACCCCTTTTCATACCTTGTTGAAGTTTTGTGAGTATATAAGTTTATCCTCGACACTTTCCATCGCTGTAGAGCTTGTATCCTGGAGGACAAGAAGTACACACATTATTATAACAGAAATCATTGCCACCACCACAATAGGAATCAAGGGATTCGCAGACATTATGGCAGTATCCGTCACTTCCGAGCACTTGCGAGGTGTCCTTGCAGCGTGCGTCATTGCCGTTCATTTTTTCCATATTGCAGTAAAAACCTGTACAGGGCTTTGCGCAAAGATTTTTCTCAGTGATTACTCCATCACAAAAAGGAGTACATCCTTCTTCTGTTAGATACGCTTGTGTTCCGCATGTCACAAATTTTTCTTTCGACTGAATACTTTCAGCACTAATAGCGTACGTGTTAAACTGGGTACCCCATGTCGTAAGACCGATGAGATTTCCTGAGTAATCAAATAAGCCTCCTCCACTACTTCCAAACGTTGCAAACGCATCAGAGTCAACGACTTTAAATGAAAATCCTTCATCTGTAATGAGTTCTCGGTATCCGGTAATTCTACCTGCCTTTTTACTATATTCGCGCGCATTAAGAGTAAAAGAAGGATAACCTATTGCAAAAACTTTATCAGATTTTTTACTCATACGAGTGATATTAGCGAGAGAGTAATTTCCTTCAGGAATTGTAATTTCAAGAATTGCAACATCAACTTTATTAGGAGCGATATAGCTGTTTATTATAGGATACATTTTCCCATCAAATGTCATGACCCTGATTGTCTGGTTAATAATGTTCTGGCACTCATAGATGTATTTACAGTCTATGACATGACGATTTGTAAGAACAAAAGCACGACCGTTTTCTTCCATATACAGAACACCTGACCCGCCTCCTGATAACTTCAGCTTCAATCCTGCAGGAGAGACATATTCTAAAGATGTTTTGATGAGCACTATTGATTTTTCTGTTGTTGCTATGGTATTCGCTGAGCTCTCTCCATCGCTTAATGCTGAGAATCCTATAATGAATAAAAGAGTAACCATTCCGGATGTGAGAAGGCCAATGATAGATAACACAAGCCCTGCAATTGCAAGCCCTGTTTTAGATTCTTTCATCTGTAAAATGGAAAAGATAAGCCCTAGAATGGCTAGAGGCAGTGCGAGGAAAAATACGATAGACCCGAGAACGCTCAAAAGACCTAGAATAAATCCTGTTATTCCAAACCCTGTGCTGATTATTTCTCTTTTAGCCATGAGACTAGAAAGAAAGTATCTTTATAAAAGGTGTGCTGTTTTGAAAAGTATATCGTGTCTTTTTTTATGATAGTCATTTTTGCTTATTCAATAAGCTTTATTTCCCTAAACCTTTGAGAGTTCCAGAAACTTTTAGGATTTTGACGTTTTCTTTGAAAAGCTCAAAAGATGCACGAATTTCATTAATAGATTCCCGTGAGATAGCAAGGATGAACTGGTTATGAGCTAACTTATCATCCACGAATAAGGGGGCTGCTTTTGCCCATCCAAGTACGCCTATGGCTTCTAGAATTGCTTGTTCTATTTGTGCCCTACTTGTTGCTCTGATGAGAAGATAGCGGTGTTTTATTCTAGAAGAGGGTTGGAGTTTTAGCGTCATATTGATTCACCTAAAGCGAGGATTTTCATAAAGATTTCTCAAAATTATAAAGTGCCTCATCGCTTAAGTTGTCCAGTTCTTGCATTTCCTCTCTTAACTGAACATCTTTGCTTATTGCATCAAGATAAACTAAGATGGCTCTCCGTATAAGATCTTTCTTTTGAATCCCGAGTGTTTGCGATATCTCAGCGATTCTTCTTGTTGTATTTTCCGATATTTCTATTTCCATGCTTTACTTAGGAGAAAAGGCTTTATATAAATTATGTTGTATGGATTCAATCTATAAGTGTGCTATTGGCAAGAATATTGACTACACTCTTAAGAGAATTGCTTTCCAATGCAAATCCTAGACTTTCTGCGCTTCCGACTTTGAAGTTATTGATGCCTACGATCTTTCCTTGTGTATCAATAAGAGGTCCTCCAGAGTTTCCAGGATTAAGAGAAACATCTGTCTGAATATACTCATCTTTTCCATTGGGGCCTGTGCGATGCAATGCAGAAATAATCCCTTCAGTAACTGTGAAAGATAAGCCATAGGGATTTCCGATCGCAATCACTTTCTTCCCTACTTGCAGCTGGTTTGAATTTGCTAGCGCAAGTGGGCTAAAGCTACCTGTAACTTTTAAGAGGGCTATATCATAAAAAGTATTATTGCCTACAAGAACTGCAGGATAAGCCTTGCCGTCTGAAGTCAAGACACGAATCTCTCTCGCTCCCGAAAGAACGTGCGCGTTGGTAACAATGAACCCATCTTTACTGACAATAAATCCACTTCCTGCGGCTTTGTCTGTGCCTATGCTCACAACCCCTTGTACTGCGTCAGTAATTATTCCTGAAAAGTCTTCGTGACTAGCCTTAAGTAAACTTAATTGCTGAGTAAAGCTTTGCTCCTGGCTTGAAACAGTTTTAGAAAGTTCAGCAATTTTTTTCTGATACTGGATGTCCATTTGCTGGATAAGCTGCTGATAATAATCATTATTCTCCTGCAGCGCCTTTGAAAAATCCTTCCGCGCTATATCGACTCTATTGTCTGTTTTAGATACTTGAGAACTTAGAGCCACAAATGAAATCACCTGCATTAGAACAATAAGAGAAAGCAGAAGATACGCAACATTTCTGTGCTTTTTTAATCTATGAATATGATGTGTGTGATCTGGGTAAGAGTCATGAGTCATCTAATTAGTTTGATTTTTTGCTATTTATAGTTTACTCACACCTCATAACTCCTGTATGAATGATATATATTTAAAGCTCGCGTACGTCCGAGGTCTATGAAAAGTAAAGTGTGTCCTGTTGTTAGAGGTCAGGAAATTTGTTTATGAAAATTCATGCAATCGGAGGATATAATGAGGTCGGAAAGAACATGACTGCTCTCGAATTAGGAGAAGACGTTATTTTATTTGATGCAGGATTATTTCTACCTGCTATCGTTGGAGTCAGTGAGCGGGAGAAAATTCCTACTGAAAAAGGAATGCGCGCCCTCGGAGCTCTGCCTGATGATACTTATCTTGACACACATGGTTTGCGCGACAAAGTGCGAGCCATTCTTGTTTCTCACGCCCATCTAGACCATGTAGGAGCGATTCCCTATAATGCGCCGCGCTATCGTGCTGATGTTGTTGGAACACCCTATACTATGGAGGTATTGAAAATATTGATGGAAGATGCAGGCCAGCGTATTACTAATCCTATATTATCTATACCTGTGAATGGTTCCTATCTGTTAAAAGGCAAAAAGAAATATCAAATTGAATTTATTAATATGACTCATTCTACACTACAGTGTGCCATTATAGCCGTTCACACAGATGAAGGAGTTGTTTTGTATGCAAATGATTACAAACTTGATAATTCTCCTGTCTTTGGAGACAAGCCCAATTATGGAAGGCTTAAAGAACTCGCGCGTAAAGGAGTTAAAGCATTAATTGTCGATTGTTTGTATGCTCCTGATGATCGCAAAACTCCTTCTGAAAAAATTGCAAAGGGGTTGCTCGAAGACGTTTTTTTTTCCACTTCCAATCAGAATAAAGGAATGGTTGTGACTACCTTCTCATCCCACATTGCGCGCCTTAAAACAATTACTGAATTTGGTAAGAGACTGAACCGTGAAGTGGTCTTTGTAGGAAGAAGCCTGATAAAATATTGTGCTGCTGCACAACGCATCGGCAAAGCGCCATTTCTTTCTGATGTTAAGCTCTGTACGTATCGCAAGCAAGTTGAAAAAATGCTGAATATTGTAAATAAAAACAAAAAAAGATATCTTGTAGTTTGTACTGGGCATCAGGGAGAGCCTGGCTCTATTCTTGACAGGCTTGCACGTGGACAGCTTCCTTTGCATCTTGAAGCTGAAGACCAAGTTGTCTTCTCTTCAAAAACAATTCCCACACCTATTAATGAAGTCAACAAGGAGCAACTTGAAAGAAGACTTAAAAAGTTTCATGTCCGTATATTTGACAACGTTCATGTCTCAGGCCATGGTGGGCGTGAGGATCTTCGAGACCTCATCAAACTGACTAAGCCTGAACATGTGATTCCATCCCATGGAGACCTCAAAAAATTACTAGCCGGAGCAGATCTTGCTGTAGAAGTAGGATACAAAATGAATAAAACAGTCCATATATTTCATAATGGAGAAGCATTAACCCTATGAAAGAGGAAATTGTTTCAGGAATTAAGAATGGGCTTGAACGCGGAGAATCTTTAGATGAAGCTATGCAAACGTTCATCAACGCAGGTTATAAGTCTGTTGAAGTGCGTGAAGCGGCAAACGCGTTAACTGGAGGAACAACCCCTATTATGAATCCTGAAGCTTCTCTTATTTCTTCTGTTAGCTCTCCTTCATCAACCGCGTCTTCTAGTGGTGCCTCCACTTCTTCGTCTTCTTCGGTCCAGAGCCCTGTTGTTATCCCCATAGTTGTTCCTACCTTACAAAAACTTCCAGGAGGAGATAGTAATAAAAAAAAGATTATATTATTAGTCGTTCTTCTCCTTGTCCTCGTTGGAATCTTAATTTCTTCGATTCTTTATAAAGATAAAATCCTTTCTGCGTTTTCCTGATGAAAGAAATTTCTTTTTCTAGACTGATACATATTACTTTGGAGAGCATTTGGCTCTTGCTAAAGCATCCAGTCTTTCTTATCCCTTCTCTCTTTGCAATGTGTTGGATGATACTTATTTCTTTGATTTCACTAAAGATACAGTTTTCTCTTCGAACCGACTTTCACCAGATTCTTTGGATGATAGTTTACCTTCTCTTAGTTATAGTTGGACTTTCCGCCTGCTTTGCCTGGATTTTTCTTCTTGCTCGTAAGGCGCTTCACTCTTCATCTAAAAATGTTTTTTCATTTACTCTTTGGAGAAGAAGTTTTGTATTTTACTTCCTCTTCGTCTTTTCTCTTGTTATTCTTTGGGCAATTATCCAGTACGGCTTGCTCTGGATTGGACCTCTGCTTAATATTCCTCTTGCCTTTGCCCAAGTATTGTATATTCTCCTGTTCTTTGTGGCTTTTGTGGGATTTTTGATCTTTTACACTTATACGCCTGCTCTCCTTGTTACACTCTCTTTCTCTCAAAGCCTTAAGCAAAGTATTACTCTCACTAAAAAAAACTATCTTCTTACACTTTCACTTTCAGTTATCTATTTTGTGCTTATCTCTCTTTGTGAAAAACTTCTTTCTTCTTCAGTATTTGAAATTTTCGAGTATTCGCTTTCTCTTTCTGAAATTCTGATTGCATTCCTTATAACGCCCTTGCTTGCATTGATTCTTGTTTTGATAGTGCACGAGGCATCATGATCTATGTACCTGCTGAAGACTCGTTCTTGCTAGCGCACGAAGTTAGAAAGAATGTAGAAGGAAAGACATTTCTCGATATGGGTGCTGGAAGTGGAATCCAGTGCGAAGAAGCGTTAAAAGCTGGAGCATCTTCTGTGCTTGCGGTTGATGATGATCGTGTGATTGTTCAATTGCTAAAGAGGAAAAACATTCCTGCTTTGCATTCTGATCTTTTCGAAAAAATCAAAGAACGATTTGATGTGATCGTCTTTAATCCCCCGTATTTGCCTTTTGATGAACGAGAGGATAAGGAAAGCAGGAGAATTACTACAGGAGGGAAGAACGGCGATGAACTTATTTTGCGTTTTCTTAAAGAAGCGCCAAAGCATCTTAATCGAAAAGGAATGATTCTGTTGTTGCTTTCTTCTCTGACGCCAAAAAAAATAATTCTTAAGCTACTAGAGAAGCAGAAGATGAGATATGAGATTGTTGCTAAAGAAAAATTGTTTTTTGAGAAGCTTGAAGTTTGGAAGATTGTTTTCGAAGAGCATAATCTTTAATAACTTTCTGATGTGCGAAAGGCCATGGATCTTGTAGCTTCGTGTGGAACTGAACTTGTTATTGATAGAAAAAATGGAAATAGAGTTTTTAGATTTGATGGAGCACTTAGAGAGCAAGTCTGGGAGCCAATGCCCGTTACTCGATTTAGATTCAAAAAATCCGTTGAGAGTGATTGGCTGAAAGAACAACTTGCTGCGAACTATCCTAGGGTAGGCATTGTCTTTAAAGGAATGCCTTATATCGGTACTAGTGATGGATATGTGTGTACTCCAACGAAGAAAATACAAAGAATTCCTGAAATTTTTGTTGATGAGGATCTTTTTATTGAAGAATATCCTTTTAAGGATGATGAGAGAGCAGCCTATGAAGTCTACAAGAAAGGAGGAGGTCTTGAGAAACTCGTTCTTCTTGGAAACTCCTTGGTGGATAAAGTTCTTGCAATTGAAGAACTAAGACTAAATGTCGATCTTCAGAATAGAAACCTTGATCGATATCTTGCACCACCTGAACATGGAATAGCACGATTGGCAATACAAGGATTTGTTGTTCAGAAGACAGGACAAAGTGAGGAGAAACTGTATGACGGACATATTTTAGGAATAACAGAAACAGAGACAGGAATAGTGATCAATGATCTGATTCCTCATGCACTCTATCAGCTTAGCCCTACTAGTGCAGGATTTGTTCCTTCGGGATATCCTCCAAGAGCATTGGAAAGAATCGTAATCGAAAAAGGTTTTGAGAAACGAGTACCTGTGTATTGTGTTGATTATCGTAGTCTCTGGAGTTTGAACGGGCAAGGAATTTTTGTCAGAGATATATGCCCACGAGATGGCTCTGGCTATGCACCTGCCAAATTTGCAACGGATGGAGAGACTGTTGCAATCTCTCATGGAAATCATCCGTGCTATAAGCTTGATATTCTTAAGCAAGATGGGCCTGGAAGAGTACAGGTAAAAATAAAGAGTGTTAACATCGATCCTGAAAAGATACCTCAAAGACTTTGGATTAGGAATGAAGAGGTCTATGGAGATTATGGGAACGCTGTACTAAATTTCTCTAAAACTGAAACTGTCTTTGCTCCTCGAGCAGGAGAAATCACTTCTTTTTCTGATTCTGGAAACTGCACAGTTCAGGTAGAAGATCGAACAATGTTCTATAATCCTTTTACTTCTCAGCCTTTTGCAGAACTCAATGGAGAATATGAATATCTTCCTGCGAATAGACAGTGAAAGAAGTTACTTCTTAGCCTGTTTCCACATTACGGTAAAGTATGAACGGTAAGATTCAGCAACTTTCGTGTCCTTTATGACAAAACCTATAGGGTCGTCAGACCACGAGATTACTGCAACGTTATTGCCGTAAACAAGTGTCGATATAAGTGTTATGTACTCCTCTGGAAGAAAACGCCGCTCTGCATGCTCAAGAATATTCTTACCGCGCGCTTTCTCACTGACGAGCAGTTTGCATTTGATTCTCTTTTTAATAACTGCTTTTTGAAAATGTGTAAAGAACGGATCCATTATTTCCTTAAACTTCCCGCTGGAACCGAAGACCCAGTATTCTTTATGCCGAAGAACATCCTCAAAGATTGTTTTCATTCCTTTTTTCCCTCGATAGATTGCTGCTTCAGGCCTTTCGCGATTCTTTCCAAATTGTGAAATTAAAGAAGGAAGGAGAATTTGTATTTCACGTTGATTTTCTTTCGCTTTTCTCTCCTCCTCTCGAGCAAGTTCGAGCAATTTCTGTGGAGTGTCGATTTGAAAGTATTTGCGATTTTCTTTGATGACATACGAAACAAGACCTTTCTCAATCAATCTCTCAAGAGCATCGTATCCCTGACTCCTATTGATCTGCGCCTGTTTTGTAATTTCTCCTGCAAGAGAAGAACCAAGCGTAAGCAGCGCGCGATAGATCTTGATTTCGGTTTGATTGAGGCCAAGTTTCTGTAGCATTTCTTCCATTCTTTTCTGAAGATATCAGTATATTTAATTCTTTCTTAATGTTGTTACTACTACCAACAACAAAAGTTTAATTAGACTTAAGCAGCGCGATGGGTATGGGTAAGAAAAAAACTGTGCCTCTGTTGGAAGATCTTGCGTTGTCTGTTGCCTCTTTTCCCTTAGGCGTTGCTATCGGAGCAGTCTGGAGCTGGTTGGCTAATCCTGTAGCCATACCTGGACTGATCCATAATTATCGTAAGAATAGCACAAGAAATTTCCATTCTTTTTGCCTTCATACGGGTGGTCTTTGTGGCTATATTGGAGGAACCTATTCTATAATGTATGTGTTGACAGAATCTGAATCACCTTGGAAGTATCTTCCCTTGATCACCAATGCTATAGGAATGTCTGCTCTTATTGGAACAGTATCTTATGACTATTTAAAGAGAAAGAGACAGTCGCAGGAGACTCGTTCCCTATGAGCCTTGAAGAATTAGTAAAACCCTACAGGATACTTTGCAGGAATATGACTTTGTTCCTCGAGAGCATCAAGGAGAGCAGTAGGTGAAGAAAGGTGAAGTCGTCCTTGTAGATGATGATTTACCTTATTTAGGTGCCCTTGCTAATCTAGTAAAGCGATTTCATTTAGAGCCGATTGAATTTCAGAAACCCTCGGAAGCAATGAACTATCTCCAGTCCAGAGCAGAGATGCCTGCTGCTTGTTTTGTGGATATGAAGCCCTACGATGTACATCTGTTGAAAGAATCTACAACAGAGAAAGATTTTCCTGAGATAGGAATACCTGAAAAGATACATGCTCTCTTGCAAGAACGAGGATGGCTGCATCACTTTTACTTTATAACTGCGCATGTTTCGGAGTACGACGCGCAAGTTCTTGCACGCACAAAAGCTTCTTGCCTTGAGAAAGATAGAGTAGATGAATTTAAGGAGAAATTGAGCGAAATCGTCCGCGACAATAAGCTTTAAATTCCCTCCTTTTCTTCTGAATCTATGGATGCAGAATTGATTTACAAAGCGCAAGCGATTCAGAAGGAAATTGAGGAAATGCAGACACATGCCCAACTGATTGACCGAGAGCTTGCGGAATTGCAACAGTTTAAAAAAGACCTGGTAGTTCTTGAAAAAAGAGAAGAAAAAGGTATGCTCTCATCTTTAGGTAAAGGAGTATTTCTCAAGACAGAAGCAGTGAGCAAAGAATTGTTTGTTGAAGTGGGAGCTGGAATTGTTGTGAAAAAAACTTCTGCGCAGACACAAGAGGTTATTGAACAACAGATTAAAAAGATAAGCGAGGCGCGCTTGCATACGATTAGCAAATTAGAACTCTACCACCAAGCACTGAGGCAGATTATCCAGACAATTCAGCAAGAACAACAAACACATGGCAAGAAAGAAGCATGATGGATAAAAACTTTCTGAAGCTATTATGACAATTAAATATCTTGTATTTGATAAAGTATTACTTTTTGGGATAACAAACTATATAAGGTGCAGGACATAAGAAGTGCTGGAGTAAAAAGAGACGATGTTTGAAATGCTATTAAGCCCGAAAAAGGCTGAGAGAAGACCCTGGGAACTTTTTTTTGTCGGTGCCTTCTATGCAAGCCTTTCTTTGCTTCTTGTAAATTGGATGTTTTCAGGAGACCCTGTACTGTCTAAATATTCCGGCGTGTTGATTGTAACTTTTACAGTCATGTTCTCCTTGCCGTTCATCTATTTCACCATCCGCTATGAAGAAAAAAAAATAACTCGGGAAAAAAGCATTCGCACTCTTCTAGGAGAGCATAAACGCGCGTTGTTCGCATTTATCTGGCTTTTTCTAGGTTTCGTCGTAGCTTTTTCATTCTGGTATATTCTGCTTTCTTCTGCTCAGAGTTTTCAGGCGCAAGTAGAAACATTCTGTTTGATTAATCGGCCTGGTAATTTTAATGAGTGTGTTACCCAATATGGTGTAAAAAGTGCAGGGGTGATTAATGCTCATGCTATAGTACCTACTGACCGTTTTCGCATTATTTTTTCTAATAATCTTTCAGTACTTATGTTTACGCTTGTCTTTTCTCTTATTTTTGGTGCGGGAGCTATTTTTGTTTTGGCGTGGAATGCAAGTGTAATTGCTGCAGCTATAGGTATTTATTCCAAGTCAAATATTGCTGCGCTTCCCAGTGGTCTTTGTAGGTATATGATTCACGGAGTTCCTGAAATTGCAGCATACTTTATTGTTGCCCTTGCTGGAGGTATTGTATCAACTGCCGTTATAAGACACGAATGGGGAACAGAAAAGTTCTGGGAAGTACTGGAAGATTCACTCAGTTTGGTGCTCGTTGCTGTTGTTGTTCTACTTATTGCAGGAGTTATTGAGGTTTGGGTTACACCTGATATTTTTAAGAACTTGTGTATGCGCTAAAGTATTCTCGAGAGTTTTTTGTTGTCCCCGACATGAAAACTTTATATAGTCTCCCTACGCTTTGTTAGAGATAAACTATGGAAGAAGAGAAACTGATTAAAGAACGGAAAGAAAAGATTATAGCATTTCTTAAGAAGGATAAGCTTTTCTCTATATTTCTCGTTCTTGCTGGTCTTGCTTTGATTTTTTCTCTATGGGTTCAATCTCGATTTATGGTCTCTGTTGGTTTTGTTCCTCTCGCACGCCTTTCACAAGTTATCAATGCATTTAGTGCAGGAGACTGGTTTTTGCTATTTCTTCTTGCACTTCTTTCCTCAGCCTGTGTGTATTATAAAAAAGTAACTGTATGCTTTTACCCTATTCTTGCATGGATTATCTGGATTTCTGTAAAGATAAGAATGCTTCCGACTCAAATCAACCCCTCAACAAACAAGCCAGGACTTTGGGACATTACAAGAGACAGTTGGACGCTTGGACCTGACCTTGACCCTTTCCTCTTCCTTCGTTGGACTAAAGATATTGTGGCGCATGGCATCCTTAGTGCACATGATACCCTACGTTATGTCCCTCTTGGTTTCAATACTAAGGAAGAATTAGTTCTTAACTCCTACTTTATTGCTTGGTTTCACAAAATAACTGCTGCCTTTGGAAATACTTCTGTTGATTATTCAGCAGTGATTTATCCTGTAGTCATGTTTGCCATTGGACTAGTAGCTTTTTATTTTCTTGTTCGTGAACTGTTTATTGATGAGTTTGGAGAAAATATTGCAAGCACTATTTCTCTTGTAGCTTCGTTCCTCATCACAGTTATTCCTGTACTTTTACCGCGCACTATTGCAGGAATTCCTGAAAAAGAAGCCTCCGCGCTTGTTTTTCTTTTTTGTTCATTCTATTTCTTTCTAAAAGCTTGGAAAGAGAAAAAAACTTACCATTCAATCATATTTACCCTTCTTGCAATCGGCACCACTACTCTTATGTCTCTTGTCTGGGGAGGATATATTTATCTTTATCTTACGATAGGGCTTGCTACAGCAATAGCTTTTTTTGCAGGACAAACGACCAGAAAAACTTTTGCAGTTTATAGTGCATGGGTTTTAGGGTCTATGATGCTTACCTCTGCTTTGACAGCACGTTATAGCTTCCAAGGATTTCTCTTATCGACTATTGGAGGAATTGCAGTATTTGTAGCACTTCTAATGTTTGTTCAGATTTTAATTACAGAAAGTTCTGTATTACGAAGGCATATAGAGAAAGGAAAGCTTGCTCATATTCCAAAACAAGTCACTGCTGTAGGAATCGTTGTTGCTGTGCTAATTATAGGATCTTTCGCTCTTGGACCTACTTTCCTCCAGGATAAAATGCAAAACGTGGTAAACCAACTTGTCACTCCTACTACTGACCGCTTGGGAGTTACTGTTGCTGAGAATCGCCAGCCTTTCTATGATGAGTGGGCAGGGAATTTTGGACCTTCTCTTTACAGCCTTGTCGACTTTTCAACATTTAGCTGGTTATCCTTCTCTCAACAAACAGTCGCTTCATGGTCGCAAATACCTTTGTTTTTCTGGCTCTTCTTCTTTGGATCAATTTTACTATTTTTCCAAATGATGAAATCTTTCCCTAATCGTGAGCGTATTTTGCTTACGCTGGGTTATGCGGCTTTCCTTTTTGCACTGATTTTTAGTCGCTACCGTGGAGACAGCATTCTCAATGGAACTAGTAACATGAGTATCTTTGTCTATGCCTCAGGATTTTTCATCTTACTTTTCGTATTAGGAAGAAAAGGCAATGCGGATATGAAAAGAGTTTCCTTATATTATAAAAGTGCAGCCCTATCGTTCTTTCTTCTTTTTCTCTGGACCCTGTATCTGAAAGAGTCTTTTTTCGCAATGATTCTTTTTGGCCTATCTTTCCTCTGGTTTGGAGCATTGGTATTTATGGGAATTGCGAAAGAAGAAAAGTATCGTGCTCTTAATCCTGGAATCGTCATGCTTTTTGCGTTCTTCTTTTTGAGTATTATTTCTGCGCGTGGCGCTGTCCGCTTGATTATGGTCTTAAGTATTCCTGCATCTATTATGGTCGCATATTTGGTAATTCTTACGGTAACAAAGATGCGCCGTGTTAACTCACAACCTTGGAAAGCTATAGCTATTGTTCTTGGCATACTTATCTTGATCTCTACTCTTTTTTCAGCCTTCTCTTTTTATGAAGGAAGCAAGGGACAAGCACAGGGAAGTGTTCCTTATTCCTATACCTTTCAATGGCAGAAAGCGATGTCTTGGGTGAGAGATAACACTCCGCAAAATGCTGTCTTTAGCCATTGGTGGGACTATGGATATTGGGTACAATCAATAGGTGAAAGAGCCACAGTACTTGATGGAGGAAATGCCATCGCTTATTGGAATCACTTGATGGGAAGGTATGCACTAACCGCTCCTGAGAAAGATGAGCAAGAAGCATTGAGTTACTTATACACCCATAATGTTACTCATTTTCTTATTGATTCGACTGATATTGGCAAGTACACAGCTTTCTCAAGCATTGGTTCTGACTTAAATTGGGACCGAAGAAGTTGGATCCAAACTATGATTCGTTCCCCTACTGATAAAAATGAAGTTAAGAATGGAACACGTGTATGGTATTATCCAGGAAGCCAAAAATACCAAGCAGTAATTCCTTTAGATGAAGATATTTTTTATTCAGAAAATATCACCAATAGTACAAATAGAAGCATAGCTTTGCTTTCTGAACGCTCAGGAATTATTGGAATCAGTTTAGAAATAGATGCTTCTGGAGCTATTAACAGCCAACCTCAAGTAGTAATTTTTTATCGATCTAAAGACCAACAGAAAGAAGAAGTATTTCCTCTTCGCTATGCCTATTTCAATAAATCTCTTCATGATTTTGGATTTGGCCTTGATGCAGGAGTCTTCTTCATGAATAATTTGCAAAGCCAAGGAGGAGGACTTGGATTTGAAAAGGATGGTGCGCTATTGTTCTTGAGTGCAAAGACAGTTCACTCTCAGCTTGCCCGCTTGTATCTCTATAATGAAGGCACTGATCCACATTTCAAACTTGTTCATAGCCAAGATTCTCCAATTGTAGAACAAATTAAACCTCAGGCAAAAGATATTGACCTGGGAGATATTGTCTTCTACGGAGGCGTGCAGGGACCGATACGTATTTGGGAAGTTCATTATCCGGAGGATATTCAGGTTAACGCGACCTATCTTCAAAAAAACTTCCCTGATATGAGACTCGTTAAATAACCATGGTAGATTTTATTCTTATTCTTCCTCTGCTCGTAAGTTTTCTTGTAACTTTCTTTTCATTAGGCATCTGGATTTTAAAGGCGCGCTCTATTGGGTTAGAGTGGGAAGATATGAACAAGTTACATCGGAGAAAAGTTGCTGGTTCTGGAGGAATAATGGTCTTGCTTGGATTTCTTTTGGGAGCGTTGTTGTATGTTGCCTATAAAACGTTCTTTTTACAGGCAGACAATCTAAGTGAAATTCTCGCTTTGCTTCTAGTCGTTGTTTTTGCTTCTGGAATAGGTTTTATCGATGATTTGCTTGGATGGAGATCTGGAGGATTATCAAGAAAATCTCGCCTGACTATTCTTCTTTTTGTCTCTGTACCTCTCATTGCCATTAATGCAGGTCGTTCCGATATTAGCATTCCTCTTTTTGGGAATACTAATCTTGGACTTCTCTATGCATTAGTTGCGATCCCTATTGGAATTATGGGTGCAACCTCAACCTATAATTTCTTAGCAGGATACAATGGATTAGAAGCAGGACAAGGAATTTTGATTCTAAGCTCTCTAGGGATAGTTGCCTTTTTCACCAATCATACCTGGCTCAGTGTTATTGCTTTTTGCATGGTTGCTGCACTTATTGCATTCTTACTGTTTAATTTTTTTCCCGCGCAGGTCTTTCCAGGAGATGCCCTTACTTATGCTGTCGGCAGCCTGATCGCAGGCATTGCGATTCTAGGAAATTTTGAAAAAGTAGCTCTCTTTTTCTTCATCCCTTATATTCTCGAAACTGTGTTGAAGTCGCGTGGGAAGCTTGTGAAGTATTCTTTTGGTAAACCTCAAAAAGATGGAACGCTTAATGAGCCGTACGATAAGATTTATGGTCTTGAGCACTTGGCTATCCGTATTTTGAAAAAGATTAATGTTCCTTCGACGGAAAAAAATGTAGTTTTTCTTCTTTGGAGTTTCCAAGTCTTTATTATTGTCTTAGGATTTATCCTCTTTAGGGATGGGATCTTTAATGCATGAAGAAAGTATTTGAGCGACTCAATAAGCCTATTGTAAGAGGAAGTATTATTCTATTAGTTACCTTTGGTATTTTTAATATTCTCAATTATATTTTTCACTTTACGATGCTTCACCTTCTTACAGTTGCTGAATATGGCGTTGTAGCTACGTTATTCTCTTTTATTTATATTTTTGGCATTTTTACCGAATCTATCCAAACTGTTGTCACTAAATATACTTCGAACGAAAAAAATGAAGGAAAGCTTAAAAACATCATAAAGCGCGCAAGCCGTAGAGCGTTTTTTGTCTCTTTTCTTTTTTTTTCAGCATATCTTTTGATTTCACTTGTTCTATCTCCGCTTCTTAAAATCCCCTATGGACTTTTAGCAGTTACAGGAATTATTATCTTTACTTCTTTCTTATTGCCTATCACTCGCGGAGTTATGCAAGGTAGGCAACGTTTTACTGCCCTGGGAAGAAGCATGGTGTTGGAATCTGTTGTAAAATTAGCTTTGGGGATCCTCCTTGTTTATGGGGGGTGGAAAGTATATGGAGCAATGATTGCGAGCGTTTTGGGTGTCGTACTTGCATTAGTTTTTTCTTTCTTTGACAGGGAAATAAGAACAATATTTGCTTCTAAAGAAAAGACTGCTCCGACGCCTCAGATCTGGAAGTATTCCTTACCTGTATTCATTCTGACTTTTACAGTTCTTGCATTTTACAGTATTGATGTATTTATCGCAAAGGTTGTTTTTGATGCTGATACTGCAGGATATTACGCACTTGCTGCAATCATTGCAAAAACCATTTTCTTCTTGACATATCCTATAGGAAAAGCAATGTTTCCTCTTTCAGCTGAAGGCTCTGGGAAGAAGAACCCTGGCACTTTCAAACATGCCATCATTCTCCTTCTTCTTTGTATTGTAGCCGCACTTCTCTTTATTTATTTCTTTCCAGAATTACTCATCTGGATTTCCTCAGGAAAATCGGCTCCGCTCTCTATATCTATCCTATTTATACTGAGTATTGGGACGAGTGCACTCGCGCTCAGCAATATGACTATTTTATATAAACTTTCCCAAGGAAATGTGCGTGGATATGGCTTTGCATTAGCATTTCTCGCTCTTGAAATTCTACTCTTATTATTGTTTAGTGCTAACATTCAGCAATTTGCTCTCGCTTTCCTTACGGCGAATGTCTGCTTTTTGTGGTGGGTCACGACATTTCTTGAAGGAGAGAAGAAATAGATATTGTCCTTTATTTAGAAAATTTATTTTCTAATTCTTATCGAAAACAAAACCCAGAGAGCAGTAAGACCGTCACGCCAGCCTATTTTTTTTCCTTCTTCTATGGAGCGAGGGCTATACGTAATTGGAATTTCTTTAATAGTATATCCTTTCTTAAGAATTTTTCCAGTTATTTCAGGCTCTATGTCGAACCGATTGCGTTTTATCTGTAATTCCTTAAATATTTTAAGAGGTAAGAGTTTATAGCAAGTTTCCATATCAGTAATAGATTTTCCATAGAGAATACTTGTCACGAGGCTTAAAAATCTATTGCCTAGATAATATGAAAGATAAGCAGTCTTATTTTTCTTATTAAGGATACGAGAGCCGTAGATGACATCTGCTTTTCCTTTCTGATATTCTTTGATAAGAATAGCAATTTCCTCTGGTTTGTATTCAAGGTCTGCGTCTTGAATAATAGTGATATTGCCTGTTGCATGCTGCAGAGCCATACGCAGTGCGGAGCCTTTTCCGCCATTTTCTTTAGAAGCAAACTTCCAACACACATCTTTAGTCGAAGGATTTTTTTTAAGATAAGATTCAATCACTTTCTTTGACTGATCCTTGCTTCCATCATTAACTATAATAATCTCTTTTTGAACACCTAAGGAAACTTTCTTAAGAACATCTAAGAC
This sequence comes from Nanobdellota archaeon, assembly GCA_038043805.1. GTDB lineage: Archaea > Nanobdellota > Nanobdellia > Pacearchaeales > GW2011-AR1 > VGKP01. Next base: position 25,361 of record JBBTBG010000031.1, read on the forward strand.
TTTACAGATAGTTTTTTCTTCATTATACACTGGGATAAGAAGTGAGAGTTTCATGATTCGATGAGCCAAACAATTACTATAATTATAGTAATGAATGTAAAAATGATTGCGATATACTGAACAAGATGAGCAATAAGATTGATAAGACTATCAAGAGGCGTTTCGACATCATAGTTGTCAAAAGGAACTGCTATGGTCTCGTCATAGGCAATCGGATAGAGAAACCATACTTTGTTTGCATCTAGAGAAGGATAGAGGGCAGGATTGATGGGGAGTGTCGCTTTATAAATATTAAAATGAACTGTTTGTGGATGAGAGATGAAAGGAAAATACGATTCTTCAAATGATGTGCTTAGCATTTGCTTCTGAAGTTGGCCTTTTTCCTTAAAGAAGTCTACGATGTTTTCCATACTTGCGTTAAACTCTGGTTGGTCTTTCACGGTTCCCCAACCGCAATCATCAACGGCACATTCTATGAAATAGGTATCTGTTGGTACGGCTCCTCCTGATTTTTGTGAGGCGTCAATAATTTGAGAAAAGAGTGCGGCTTCTGCATATACTCTTCCGTGAAGCATCCAATGCATCTGCCCTCTGTAGATACGTGAGTCTGCAAGAATGAATGCTTTCTGTGGAATGGCATTGTCTTTATAGCTCATCACTTGCCCTACTTCGCTTTGCGTATAATATGGACTCAGTGTAAAAGGGGTTTTCAGACCAAGCAAGAACAGGCTCAAGATAAGAAGGATAATTATAATATAACGAAGCCTGAATTTTTTAAAAATTATTTTTATTTTTTCATCTAGTTCTGCAAAAGCTATTGCTGCAGGAGGAATAAAGAGCAAAAGCAAGAAAATGTAATGTTTTGCAAGAAGAATGCGAGAGGCAAGGTAGAAAAAGACGAAGAGAAGTGTAAGAAGTGCTAAGAAAGGATATGCGCGTTGCTTACGATAGAGCAGAAGAAGTATTCCGAAAACTCCTGCGAGAAGAACAAGAGGATCGTTTTTATAGATAAAAGTAAATGCGTAAAGTGAAGAAGGCCTTGGATCTCCCCCAAGATGCATGGAATTCCCTAAAAAGAATCCGTGCCAGTCTGCTCCGTGCCCGAACCCTGTATCCCAGGCGTAATATTGTGCTCCATTTGCAAAGATTTTATCGGTATCAAAAAGAGGAGAAAGAAGTGTATGCGTAAGTGTTCCTTTCCCAGCACTCGTGTTTGTCCCTAGTGCATTGGTGTAAATAAGATCCATCACACCTTTATTTTTATAGAGTAGATAGTTATGGGCAAGGCTTGGCAGGGCAAATAGTGCTGCACAGAGAATGAAGATTAAGAGTAACTTGAGAAAAGACTTTGATTTGAGAGATTTCTGTGCCTTTTTTTGATGGGTGATGCCGTACACGAGAAGAACTGGGATAAAAAGAAGTGTGTAGACTTTGGTAAGGAGTGCTAGGCCTAGAGTGATTCCGCTAAGGGCAAAGAGACTTTTCTTTTCATTTTTTAATCCTCTTAAGAAGAAAGTCATACTAGTAAGAACAAAAAACATCGCCATGACGTCCATCTCTGAAATGGTATATTTTATATGGAAAGGAGAGATGGCTAATAAGAATGCTGCGATGAGCGCAGCTTTAGTGTTTGAGAACTCTTTTGTAAGAAAAAAGATGGAAATAATCGAGAGTGTTCCGAAGAAGAGCGCTGCCATCCTAGATGCGAGTTGCGTGACTCCGAAAATATTGTAGAAAATATCAGTCATTAAATACCACAGTGATGCAGATTGGTCGTAGATAACAAGCTTACCTGACTGTAAGAAGTTGATTGCGTGAACACTAAAATGCATGTCATCTGCAGAGACTCCGAGGTTGAGTGCTCCGATAAAGCGTAGAATTAATCCTAGTAGTACGATCAATAAAAGATAGAGTCTTGTTTTATCTTTGGAGAAGAAAATACCTAATATTTTATCTATCCACTGTTCATATTTACCCATAGTGAGGAAATGTTTTCTAGGATATTTAAAGATGTTGTCGATTAACTATTAACTCATCATCCACAAGATTTTAAAGTAGGAAAGCGTTGGAAATTCATGCGGAAGATAGCTATTATCATGCCTGCGTACAATGAAGAAAAACGCATGAGTGTTACCCTTGATGCTTACCTTACGTATTTTGATGCATGTGTTAAGAAAAAAGAATTAGATTATACGTTGCTCATTGTTGTTAATAATTCTAAGGATCGTACGATTGATATTGCTAAGGCATATGCAAAAAAGAGCAAGCATGTCCAGTATATGAACCTCATTCCTGGAGGAAAGGGATATGCAGTTATCGAAGGATTTAAGCATGCACTCAAGGGAAAATATGATGGGATTGGGTTTGTAGATATTGACAACTCGACACCTCCTGAGGCGTATGATATGCTGATCAAAGCCTTGCCAGGATGGAATGGAGTGATTGCCAGCCGCTGGATGAAAGGAAGTATTGTGAAAACCCCTCAAACTTTCTTTCGTAGATTCTTAAGTAGAGGGTTTAATATACTCAATAGAGGCATTCTCTTTTTGCATTTTACAGACACTCAGTGCGGAGCAAAGCTCTTCACTCCAGCAGCTCTCAAGAAGGTTATCCCTATGCTTGGTTTGACACAGTGGTCGTTTGATATAGAACTATTGTTCTCCCTCAAGAAAGCAAGTTTTCGTGTAAGAGAAGTTACTACCATCTGGGAAGATAAGAAAGATTCGCGCCTGAATGTGATTAAAGTTCCTTTTCAAATGTTTACTAGTATTGTTCGTCTTCGTATCCTGAATAGCCCGTTTAAGTTTGTTGTGCGAGCGTATGACGTTCTGCCAGAAGCCTTAAAAATCCACCATCGCTTGTAGTGGCATGAACATAGCATTCGTGTCTTCTCAAGGAGGGCATTCTGGTCAAATTGGAATTCTTTTTACTAAAAATGTCTTGGGAAAACATAGAGCAATCTTTATTACAGAAAACCAAAAAGTAACTTCTGGAGTGGGTGTCAAGGAAAAGAGTTTTCAGAATAGATGGCGAGCTTATTCTTTTAGGAAAGATTACTTGCAGCTTTATCCTTGGAGATATTTGCAGGAAATTTTTCAATTACGAAGCATTTTCAAGAAGGAGAAGATTGACTGCATTGTCACAAATGGAGCTCAGATTTCTATTCCTGCGTGTATTGCTGCTCGTTCACTTGGAATCACTACGATTTTTATTGATACTGTTATCCGTGTCAAAACGCCAAACTGGTCTGCACGCGCATGTTATTATCTTGCTGATCTTTTTCTTGTACAGCACCAGAGTATGGCTGCAAAATATGGCAAGAAGGCGCAATATGAGGGAGGAATTTTATAATGATGTCAAGAACTCTCGGACTAAAGTCTGGAGCGTGTCTCGAGTTCTTGATCATGCTCAAAAATGCCTTTGCTATCAATGAGCTAAAGCCAAAAGCGTGCGCAAAGAGCATTTTTGACATGTCAAGGAACTCTTCCATAGAATTTGAGTTCCTTGAGTATCCTAAAAATCTTTTAGGAGGATTTTTATGATTTTTGTTACTGTTGGAACACATCCTGAATCGTTCGAGCGCCTTATTAGACACATTGATGAAATAGCTCTGCAAGTAAAAGAAAAAATTATCATTCAGAGAGGCTTTACAACATATGTGCCTGTAAACTGTGAGTCGTTTGAATTTGCAGACTCTCTTGAGCCCTATTTCAAAAAAGCTAAGCTTGTTATCAGCCAGTCTGCAACTTCTTTGCTTGAATTTGTTTTGTTTAATAAGAAGCCCCTGATTACTGTCCCACGGCAGAAGAAATATCATGAACACTTAAATGACCATCAAGTAGAGTTTGCGGTTTTTCTCGAAAAAAAGACTGGAATAAAGGCTATATTGGATATTCGTGATTTAACTCCTGAATTACTCAATACGTATAAGAAAATAGCAGTTATTAAAAAGCAAAACCTGCACAAACTTCAAGAGTATTTTAAAAAAACATTCGATGACATTGCAAAAACTCGTTAAGATATCGGCGCGTACACAGTACATCTTGAGCTTACTTGCTCCAAAGAAAGAAATGAGTGTACTTAATATTGGAATTTCTAATATTCCTGAAATAGAAATTGAGCTTGAGAAGTGTGTTAAAGAATGTGTTACTCTAGACTTTGATAAGAAAAAGCTTGAGAAAGCCACTCCTTTTTTGAAAAAGACAAAGCTTGTCCAAGGAGATATACATAAGCCTCTTCCTTTTAAGAAAAATTATTTTGATGCAATCATTATTCTTGAAGTGCTCGAACATGTCGATGATAGAAAGGCCTTGCAAATGCTGATCCCTCACCTCAAAAAAGGAGGTGTCGTGATTGTTGCCGTGCCTAACATGCATCCACTTCATATTATTAATCCTGTTCTGTATTTTGAGCATAAACGGCATTATTCTAATGCAAAGATTCGGAGAAGATTAGAAGAAGCAGGATGCAAAGTTGAAGAACTCAATGTCGTTGAGAATTGGACGCTCCTTGCAAATCTATATGTGCATCTTTTTAACAAACATATCATGAGAAAACAGCGCGTCTTTGGAACATTCACAAAGAGTGCTGCCAAGACGTATGAACGAAGAAATAAGCATGGTTTGGATATCATTGTGAAAGCGCGAAAGATTTAATTATGCGCTTAAAATACTTTCTACGACCTTATCTCCAAATACTGAAGTAGATACGACTCTTGATGCATGCTCTTCATCAATTCTTCTATAGTGATCTTCAACAAAGGCTCTAAGTCTGTTTGCAGCATTAACTACTCCTAAACGTTCATGAAGAGGTAAAAATTCTGCAAGGTAACGATCAACACGCTGTTTCTTTTGAATATCTGTAAGTTTAAAAACTAATTCGCTCGTCATATGGCTTTGTGCAAATACTCCTTGTAATGATTGCCAGACCAACCTAGACTCTTCTGCTAAACCTAAATTATCAAACATAAATGCAACGCAACCTATCATTGAATAAGGATTTGCTATTCCCTGCCCAACAATATTAGGAGCTGATCCGTGAGCAGGCTCAAAAAATCCTTTTCTTGATTTTGGATTAATGCATGCTGAAGGTATGAGCCCCAGGCTTCCGATGATGCCTCCTGCCTGATCGGTTAAGATATCACCTTGAAGATTTTCATAAGCAACCACTCCATTATACCTTGAGGGATTGAGACAGAGTTCTGTGGCATGAGCATCGACAATTACCTTTGAAAAAGGAACAGTAGAATATTCTTTCTTTCCCACTTCATCGAAAACTTCATCCCATAGCTTTCCCGTTGCTAAAATATTAGGTTTACTTGCACTTGTGAGTTGTACGTTTCTCTTTTGAGCTTCTTTAAAACACTCGTGTGCAAAACGTTCTATTTGGGATCGTGTATAACGACATTCATCGACTGCATAGTTTCCTTCCGTATTTTTAGACCATGTTTTATCCCCAAAATAAATTCCTCCTGTTAATTCTCGCATCATAAGAATATCGATACCTCCTTCTCCCAAGCGTTCAGCTTTCAGTGGTGAAAATTCCCAGAATTCTAACGGAAGCTTGACCGGGCGAATATTGAGAAATGCATCGTGCATCCCTCGTAGCTCGATAATGGTAAGATTTTCAAGTGTGTTTCCCAGCCGTTCTGTAATTTCCTCATTGAGTTTAGGGAGCCCTACAGGTCCTTTAAGAATTCCATCTACGTTTTTACACAGAGATCGTGTCTCCTCAGGAAAAGGATGCCCTTTCCCTCTATAGGCAGAAGCCCCGAAAGGAGCATAAGTAACATCGAAAGCATGATTATATCTTTCCCCCACTGCATTCAGTACTTTAACACCTTCTCGCATTATTTCTGGACCAATACCATCTCCTTGTAGAACTGCAATAGCGTATCTCGCCATCTTTACTGAAGAAAGACGGTCTATAAAAAGATATTTGCTTTTTTGTTACTGTGAAAAGTAGTAAATTATGCGTACTTAAAGAAATTCTTAATTTTAACGAGAGTGGTGAGGCCGTAGATCATAGTGATATACCAGAGAAAGGGTGCATGGAGAAGCCAGAAAAGTTCTTTGCTCTTTAGTGTTTGTTTAAGTGAAAGAAGGAAAGGAGAAATAAGTGTGAGATTAGATAAAATCATGAGCCAAAACTTGAGATTGCCTCTCCATCCTCTAGGAACCCAACGATATTGCTTCCAATTAACATCATGTGCAATAAAACGATAGTAGTATGTGGCTTTCTTTTTGAGATAGACAGCCATACTTGCAGAAGTTTGATGATAAACTCTTCCTTGTAATGGAACTGCTACGCGCATCTGGTAATCAGCCATGGCTGCAAAGATATCGACATCGCGTGTGTAACCTCCAATGGTTGTGAAGACTGACCTTCTGAATGCTGCACCATTCGCTCCTCCAAATAATGGAGGATTCCCTTTTACGATGTAGGTATAATAGGCCTTTTTTTCTAGAGTGAACCGCTCGGGATAAAGAACAACTTGAGATACGAGAGAATATGGAACTGCGAAAGGATCCTCCACACCTACACCATTAATGTATTGGAGAAAAAGAGAGTCTCCTGATCGTGACTGTAACAGAGATTGAGAAGCCATAATGGTCTTGTCTTTAAAGGGCGCGAGCATGTACCTCAGCCACTCTTTCTCGATTATGATATTATCGTGATCTATAAAAACCACTATTTCTCCTTTCGCTTTCTTCACCGCCATGTCTTTGCCCATTCCTTTTCCTTCTGATAATTTATGAGGATTATGTATTACTACTATATTTTTGTATTTCTTTTGATACTCTTTTACAATTTGGAGCGTTCTATCCGTAGAGCCTCCATCGGCTACGATTACTTCGACTCTTTTTAGAGGATAGTTTTGCTTGTAAATGCCTTCAAGACATTCTCTGAGCGTGCGCTCTGCATTAAGAATACCTAGGATGAACGTGACGGAAGGCAAATGGTTTTTCATTTTAGAGATTGATTTTTTTAAGCGGTTGACGATCTATATACAGTTTGCACCATATTTCAAGATTGAGAAGAACCCAGAGTTTATGGTCATTTTTAAACTGCTGAGGGTTGTTGATTATTTTTTGATAGTGGGGTTCGTCAAAGAAACCTCGTTTTGAAAGATCTTCGAAATGAGTCTTCGCGCGATCTAAGAACTCTTTGCGTGTGAACCAGCGAGAGAGAGGGAGTGTGAATCCTTGTTTTTTTCTTTTCATGATCTCTCTTGGTAAAATATGCGTAACAACTTTTCTGAATAGAGCGCGCTCTTTTTTATATTTTGGAGGAAGGCCTAATGAATAGTTAACAAGATTAAGATCAAGAAAAGGTGCACGTATTTCTAGACCATGTGCCATGCCCATCTTATCCGTTTTCATAAGTAAGTCATGTGGAAGCCATTCTTTGAGATAGTATTTATATGTCCCTTCGTATAACCTCTTTTCATTGCTGAGGAGTTTGTCAAAGACTGTAGATAATTTGACTTTGTTTTTATAGGCGCTAACAAGGAGCTGCTCTTTTTCTAGTGGCTCGAAGGGAAGATAAAATAGCTTTTTATAACCTTCACTCAAATGCTTGCTTTTCAAAAGATCCGATGCCAGCTGAAACATCTGCTTGTGAGGATATGTTGTGAGTGAAGAAAGAGGACGAATTAAGGTTGCTAAAGACTTTCTTGCTGAATGTGGAAGCTTGAAGGCCTTCTGGATTTTAGGAAGGACATTCGGAGGAGTGTAGCCTCCGAAGACCTCATCACCACCATCGCCTGAGAGAGCGACTTTCACTTTTTTTGAAACATACTTAGAAAGCCTGTAGAGTGGAAGGGAAGCAGGATCAGCCATGGGTTCATCAAAGTGCCACACAACACTTGGAAGATCATTAAGCGAAGCATCGGAATCTGAATACACCTCATGATGAGTTGTTCCAAACTTCTTTGAAACAATCTCAGCATATTTCGTTTCATCTGTTTTGTCCTTAAAACCTATTGAGAAGGTTTGAAGATTGCTAACTTTTTTTGAAAGGTAAGCAACAATAGTACTTGAGTCAAGACCTCCTGAAAGAAATACTCCTATAGGTACGTCGGCCATTAATTTTTCCTGTATGACTTTCTCGATGTTTTTATCTAGAAGTCGAGCATCAGGATTTGAAATAGATGAAAAAGAAGGAATATCCCAGTATTTCTTTACAGTTATTTTTCCGGCTTGATGTACTAAGTAATGACCTGGCAGTAGTTTTTTAATTCCCTTAAAGATAGTCTTATCATCTGGAACAAAGCGAAGAGAAAGATAATCAGAAAGAGATTGAGGATCAATCTGTGGAACGACATCTTCTGAAGCGAGAATGGACTTGATTTCGGAAGCAAAGAGCAGGTTCTTTCCCTCTTGTATATAATATAGAGGCTTTTCTCCGATCTGGTCCCGTGCAAGCAGCAGTAGCTTTTTTTTCATATCCCAGAGTGCAAATGCAAACATACCTTTAAGTTTTGAACAGATTTCTGCGCCATACTCTTCATAGCCATGAAGAATCACTTCCGTATCACTCACACTTTTAAATATATGATTTTTCTCAAGAGCCACTTTAAGAGTTGGAAAATTATAAATTTCTCCGTTGAATACTATGACGATCGTATTATCTTCATTAAACATGGGTTGATGCCCTCGTTGTGAAAGATCAACAATACTCAGCCTTCTATGTCCTAGGGAGATATGTTTGTCTATAAAGTATCCTTTATCATCTGGCCCGCGGTGGCTTACCGCAGAAGTCATCGCCTGAATCAAGAGTTTGTCTTCCCACGTAAACCCTGTAATGCCACACATATTTCTTCTATTTGAATATTGTTTATAAAGACTGTGGAGACAGATTCTTTTCGTAGATTACTTCATAGACGAATACTCCATTGACTCCGCTTGTGGGATAAACTAATGTAAAGATCAAATCCTCTCTTTGTACACTTTGTTTAATATCCATTCCAACAACCTGTCCTTGCTGGTTAAAGGCAAGGCTTGAATTAAGATAGGGTAAGATTATTTCTTGAACACCATTTTCATATTGCCTCTGTTGAAATGCCCAAGGAGGATGGCCTTCAAACAAGGAAAAAGTGATATATCTTGGGCGCTTTTCTTTTAAGTATCCATCAAAGACACGATCATTTTCAAACTGATTGCATCCATACGTACAGGGTGCAAAAATCAAAACTTCGCGTTCTGCATAAGCAGTCATTTGAGTGTATGAAGCACTAACAACCTTATCATAAGGAGAAGAATGATCCTTAATCCAAAGAGCTGCCTCTTTTACAGGAACATAACTCTGTAGTTTGTTCTTTACAAGTTCTGTTGTATGCGTACTTTGTACATAAAAGAATACTATGAATAGAATAAGAATGATGAATAGCTTTATTCCTTTGGAATTTATCTTTAGCCATGAAAAAATAGACCATATTCCTTGTGCAGCAAAGTAGAAAATAAAGGGGGTTATTAAAAAGACCCAACGATCTTCAATAACTCCTTGGATATAGAAAATATAAAAGCAAGCTACTATGGCTATGATCATTATAGAAAATATCTGTGCATTGACTCTTTTTTCTTTATTTTTTACCATCAGATCAAACTGCAAGCCTATTCGAAGAAGAGCTGTAATAATTCCTATTAGAAAAAGAAAGAAAAAAAGCTCTTTAGGAAAATTAATAAAGAAGTCGAGCGCCATCCATCCGAGTGGGCGTTCGGCTGTTCCACCTTCTACTCCATATGATGGGGCGAATGCAGTGGGATTGCCGAAGAGAGTATATTGCCAGAGCATGAATGGAATCATAGTAATAATAAAAGCGAAGAGTGCCTGCCAGTACACTTTTTTCTTAAACATCTCTAGTCGATCTTTCCAAAGTGCAAAAATGCCTACAGAAAGAGGAATAAGCAAGGCAGATATTTTAAAGTAAAATCCTAAGGCTGCAAATACTCCTCCCCATATTGCGTTTTTTGTTGTAGGTTCTTTAAACATCTTCCAGAAGAACAATAATGAAAGAACTTGGAATGTGAGAGAGAGAAAGTCTGGCTGAAAGCGAGCGCCCCAGAAGAGATATGACCACATTCCTGCAGAAGCAAGGGCTGCGAAAAGGCCTGTTTTCTTGTCAAATAACTCTTTTCCCAAAAGATATGTGAAATACACTAATAGTGTTGCTGGAATAATTACAAGGAGGAACTTAAGAGCAAATTCTTCAAATCCTACGCGGATGAGAAATGCTGCTGCTAGTT
>JBBTBG010000032.1:0-6858 GCA_038043805.1 Nanobdellota archaeon
TCTTATGCTCTTTTTTACAGAAGGTGTTTAAGTATATAAAGATAGTGGTGGCGTGGAGTTAAGACGTATGTTTTATTCTTCTTAATTCAACTTCACCGAGAGGTGTTTTTCTTCTTACCTTGAAACTTTCTTTTAAGTCTTTTGTGAAATTCTTTTTATATCTCCAATTTACGCAGAATGTAACCATCATTGTGATGATTCCACCGAGAATTGCGAGCAGCATATCTTTATGGGCATCCCAACGATCTCCCTGCTCACCATTGTAATTTGCTGCTATTTCTCCACCGAAGAGAACAGATACTCCAAACTCTAAAAGCTCATAGAGGACGCTAAATGAAGCCATGACGTCGAGAGGGAGATAATATCCCCAGAATCCGCGTGCTGCCACAATACGTATGAAAAATTCTCTTACTGGATAAGCTAATAGAAGGCCGAATGAGAAATGCACAAGGCGATCGTAATGATTTCTTGTAAAACCAAATATTTCTGTTATTGTGATTCCGAAAAGAGATTTGCTCCAATCATCATATGGGACGAGAGTATAAGTGTAATGTGCGCCTAGGATATGCAAGAGCATGAATGCGAAAATAAATGTATATGAAAGATTGCTAAGGCGGAAATTTTTATATGTGAATATGAGAATTGCTAGGAGAACCACTGTCAAGATATGTTCGAGGAAGAAATCAAAAGGGAATTGAATTCCTATTGCTGAAATTGCAAAAAGAACGAGAGTAATGGCTAATAAGTGTACTGGATAATTCTTATGTCGGGAACCGACGAAAGCTACACCATTCATGGTGTAGTGGTTCCCGAGCATCCAAAAAACGAGCGCCTATTCAAGCCACGGCTTGAAAGCCGTGGTGGCGCATCGTTTTTTTGATTGTGAAACCACCCCATGCAGTTATTATTGTAGAAAACCTTTAAAAACTCTGCTATCTCTCCTCTTTTATGAAAACGACTGCGAATTTTCGGCATTGTTCGGAATAACAAACTTAGTCGTGCTTCTTTAAAATATTCATCTGTTGAGGCGAAAGGCGCGTTCAGCGCTGGTTGTTTTCATTGGTTCTGACACGTTTATTTCAAATATCATAGGCAGTTGTAGTTCAGTGGTAGAACGTCGGTCTGTGGTGCCGAAGATGGGAGTTCGATTCTCCCCTACTGCTCTTTTTCCAGACGCAAGAATTAAATATGCTGTTGGCAGTAGAGGTGTATTATGAAAATAGAAATTGATACTGTAAAAGGATTTCAAGATTATCTGCCACCAGAGTCTGTGAAAAGAAATGCTGTGCAAAAAATTATTGAGAAATGGTTTCAGAGATATGGATTTGTGCCGATAGAAACGCCTGTTGTTGAGTTTGATGAACTAATGCGCCCCGATAATTTGGAGCAGATGGATGAAGCAGTTTCTGACAGATTCCGATTGAAAGATAGGGCGGGAAGAAATTTGGGATTGAGATATGAATTTACTTTTCAACTTGCTAGAATTTTGAAGCAGAATCCTAATATGAAGCTACCTTTCAAGAGATATCAAATTGGGCCTGTTTTTAGAGATGAGCCTACTGGAACTGGCCGCTATAGGCAATTTACTCAGTGCGATATTGATGTTGTTGGAGAGGTAGGAGCTAAGGGAGATGCAGAAGTACTTGCTTGTGTTACTGATATTCTTAAAGAACTGAATATTCCTGCAGAAATTCAAGTTAATAATCGCAAGCTTTTACAAGCAATTATTGAAAGCGTGGAGATTAAAGAAATAAAGGAAGTGATGCGTGAACTTGACAAGCTGGCGAAGATTGGAGAAGATCATGTGAAAATGAATCTTAAGAAGTATGCCGATGCGAATCAGATTCTTACATTGTTTAAGCTTCTTGAGAAAGGCATTTCTTTTTTTATAGAAAATAAATTTGAAGGGGCGAGCGAACTTGAAGCTCTCCAGAGAGAATGCACGCGATATGGTTTACAAGTGAAGATTAATCCGATGATGATTCGAGGTCTTGCTTATTATACTGGAAATATTTTTGAAGTTGTTGGGCAGAATAAGTCTTCCATTGCAGGAGGAGGAAGGTATGACAAAGTTGTTGGAAAATATCTTGAGAAGAATATTCCTTCCATGGGAATTTCGTTCGGTCTTGAGCGCGTGACTGAACTTGCAAATATTGAAGTTCCTTCATTGCCTCGTGCACTTATGATTTCTATCGGGCAGGATGATGCGAGTGTAAAACTTGTTAGTAAATTGAGAAAGGCAGGAGTTTCTTGTATGCTTTCCTCTGAGAAAGTTGGTAAGGCGCTCGAGTATGCAAATGCTTATACTATTCCTTATGTGGTTTTTGTTGGAGAAATTGAAGTCGTGCAGAAAAAGTTTAAACTTCGCGATATGAAAACTGGTAAAGAAGAGGAATTAAGTGAGAAGGCTTTGATGAAGATTCTGAAGGGTTAGAAATTAACTCACCCTTAAGAGTGAGCAAATGTTTTTAAGAATGAAGTGATTGCTATTTTAGGAGCAAATTAAAAAGAGGATGAAATACAGACTTAAGCCCGTTGTTCAAAGAGTGGTGAGTATGTTGCAGAAAGAGGGCTTCTTTATAGAGAGAATGAGAGGAGACCATATTATCATCAATAAAAACCCTTCTTTGAGAAGGCCAATTGTGCTTGTGAATGTGAAAAAACCAAGCAATATTGTGCGTCAAAATTTATTATCTGCATGTTATGAGGTAGGGCTTAGAGAAGAAGTCATCCACGAACTTAATGAGTTACTACGATACTAGAATTAATTTGCTAATCATTGGCGCGTTGTTTTCTTCTTCCTCTTCTATTCTTATGAGGCGCTCACGCTCCCATGGAGCAGACTCGAAATAAAGTTCTAAGGCTTCCTTTAAACGCGATTTTGCTTCATCTATTGTATCTCCTTGTGTTACAACATTAGGAATTTGCATAGAACTAATGCTGTATAATTTATCTTCGCCTTTTCCTTCAGGATAAATCACTATGTCGATTTCTATTTTTCCTTTCATAGTATTCATTACCAATAAATCTATTTAAACCTTTATATCACTATTCTCAACTTGCAATAAACCTTTAGCGGATTTCTATTTTTGTTGCTTCAATTTTCCCAAGGTATTTTCCTTTTGCTGAATTTGGAGTGTATGATCCTTCTAGATATATAGTATTACCTAATTTTTTGGCAGATTGCAATCTCCCTATTTGATATTCGCCAAATTCTCCCTCTTTAAATGCAACTACATGCCAGTCTAAATCGACATCGTGGTCTGTTTCATGAGGTCCGAGAGTTATGCTAATTCCCCTCTTGGGCGCGATTTCTACAATTATGGCTCCTGAGATGATTGATTCGAGTTTTACCTTTGGAATCGGCTTATTTCCAAGTTGTGCGAAAGAATACTGTTCTTCGATCATTCTTTCAGAGATAGACTTGGCTTTTTAAAGATTTAAGTGATCATTCATCATCATCACGTTTTAGCTTATCTTCTATCATTCCTAGAGGATCTTTAAAGTCTGCTTCTACTTGCTCGGCACGTGCTAGCTCTTCAGGAGTGAAGTCTTTCATTTCGAGAATTATTTCAGATTCCACTTCTTTTTTCATTCTAGCTAACTCAGAAGCATTTTGTTTTTCATAGAGGTGTTTAAGGAGTATCCAGATTTCCTCAAAGTGGCTTTCTTGTTCTAGCCAGATTTTCTGTTGGTTGTCGAGATGGAGTAGAGGAACAAAGGAAGCTACTTTTTCTTCAGTGGTTTTGCCTGCGAGCTCTGAGAACGCAAGGCGTGTTTCTCTTTTTGAAAAAATTTCTTTTAGTTGTCTATAGATTCCAGCAATCTGGTCTTTGAGATTTACCCTTTGCTTTGGTAGGGAAAGTGCTGTTTCAAATTCCTGTTGTCGCGCAATAACTAGGCGTTTAATGCGACGGTTTTCTGTGGTAATTGCTTTGCCTAAAGCGTTCATGAGTTCTTCTAGTGTGACTTTCTTGTAACGAGGAAGAGGAGTGCGCGCAATAAGGCTTGGAATTTCGCCTTCGAGTTCAATTCTTTCTTGTATGTATTTTTTCTCTTTTTTCTCACCGTAAAGAATTGCGTCAAGGCTTGGGAGATCTTGGTGGAGAAGGATTTCAGACTTCATGCGCAAGAGTAATGCTGCTGCCAAAAGTACTTTGCTTGAAACAAAGAAATTCTCTTCTTCTAAATTTTTAATGCGCGCAAGGTATTTTTGTGATAAGATTGCAAGATCAATATCCCAAGGATCGAGTTGTTCCGTATTAATCAAATCGTATATAATAGACTGCCAACTGAGCGTGTCGCTAAAGAGCAGGCCGTGAATTTGCTCCTGCCCTACTTTTTGTACTGCCTTTTTCTGAACTTCCTCTTTTTCCTCGGGAAGCCATTCTCGCCCTTCCATAAAAAGGCTATGAACTGCTTATTTATATGCTTTCTTATACTAAAGGCAATAATGTTTTCATTTTATAGTTACAACATACCGAAAGGTTTAAATAGCTGTACCTCTAAAGAATAGTATCACCTCTTTTTCCCAGGAGAGGACGTTTCATCGCTCTTTTTGATTGGTGGGACCTCCTCTCACTGGGTTTATAATGTAAAGACGTTTGCGTTTGATTCTTCAAAGCACTCAAGAAAGTCCTTTTGAGGCAGAGTGCGTATCCGAATCGAGGGAGGTGATGTTATCTTTATTTTAACCTGTGTCTTTTACTATAGATAAGTTTGCAAACCTCAAGAATTTCATTCTTGACGGCACTCAAAAACTGAGTTTTTGATGAGCCTAAACTTCTCTATAATTGAAACACCACAATACTCTTAAACTCTCCAGAGTTTTGGCGATGATGAATCGTTTTCAAGGTTACCTTGCTGTTTTGGCTCTTGGTTTGAGCTCTTCTTTTGCTGACATTCCTTTATCTTTACCTCGTTTACAACAAGCTTCTAATATTACTGAACGTGCTTTTGGACAGATGCGTAATACTCCTTTGATTAAAAGTGCCAGCATTGGATATTATATTGATTCAAATATGAATGGAATAAGAGATAAGAATGAGCAGGGGCATTTAATTTCTTCTCGTGTTCCTCTTCCACTCCCTGAAGGAGCAGTTATTACGGGATGTATTCCCAAAGAACATGGTGAAGGAAAAATAGTCCACCTTCTTTTACGCGATATTCGTGCCGATGTTTACCTCATTGACAAAGTTATGGATTATTCTACTAATAATTTTTCACTCTTAGGACCTGGAACACCTCTAGGGATGTTTACTCTTAACACACGTGCTTGGAAAGAAGGGATATTGGAGAGAAAAGAGAGAATGTATATTTTTGACCAGAAGATTTTTTATCAGAGACTTCCTGCGTTTATTCCTGACAATCAAATAAGGGAGATGTCTCATAGAGAACTTGTACAGGGAGAAAGAAATTATTCCTTTGAGTGTCATGTTGATGGAAAACTGATAGGAGAGAGTACTTTTTCAGTTCAGTACGAACCTCTTGGAGATGTTCCTTCTCAGAAAGTGCCTGTAGAACCTCAAAAGTAGGTTGTTTTTAGTGATGTCAAGGAACTTGACCAAAACTCCCGCTTTTAAGCTGGAGTAGTTCCTTGAGCACAGAGAATTGCTTGGATTGCGCAATTCTCTGGTCAGAGAACTCTGGAATCCATCGAGTTCTCTGCATCCAAACCTCGAGAACCAACAGTTCTCGATGGCATTCAAGGACTCACGTCCTTGATGAAACGAGCGCCTATCCAAACCCCAACTCATCAAGAACCCTTGGTTCTTGAGTGCCATCAAAGACTTACATCTTTGAGTTTTAAGTTGGGGTGGCGCATCGTTTTTTTGATACCGCAACGCTCTTAAACTCTCTTTTATTGTGATTTTAATGGATCTTGTTCACAAGATTGTTGCTGCAACTGCGCTGACTGCAGCTGTTACTTTTGCAGATGTTTCTTCTTTTTCATCTCCTCGTTTGCCTTCTCAGCCTACTATACTCTTTCGATCTTCTGTTGATCTTTCCAAGTACGTTCATCTTGGAACTTATGAAGATCATAACAAGAATGGAAAGCTTGATCCTGGGGAAAAAGCGGCGCTTTATCCTTATTGGGAGAGACCTGTTTTACGTGAAGGAGTGAATGTTGAAGTGATCATTCCGTGGAGCGATAGACCTACACGAGTTATTGTCAAAGAAGCTTTAGCACGCGCAGTTCTTTTTGATTATCTTGTTGTTCCTCCTAAATCTGATACCAATGCTTTTGTTAGTTTTCAAAGACCTTTTGTTGCCTGGCCTTTTAATTCAAGAGAATATAAGAAATCTGTGCTAGAAAATAAGGAATTTACGATTAACGATCCTCCTATCAGAGTTGAAACTTTTTGGGGATGGGAAAAGAGGTATCCTGTGAGAACTATTCCTTCTAGCGAGCTTGTGGAAGGAAAAAGAATGTACGTTATTGAACTTTCTCAAGGCAATCAGCCTATTGGAAGAACTTCTTTTTTTGTTGAATATAATTCTGAACCTGAAAAGAAGAAGTAAGTAGATACCTTGTTAAGAAGGAACGTTTTTAAATGTCTGTCTTTTGAAGTGAGTATGGATTTAAGAGAGACGGAGAGATATATTGAACGAACATTAGATGTAACACGAGCGACGTGCCAGAAGTATGTCGAGAGGGAACTCTCTATTGATGGTCTATGTAAAAGGCTTTCCCAGTTTGCAGATATATTGTATTTAGGAGTCATTTTTGTAACATTCCCTGTTGGAGTATATAGTATTAACAAAGCTATCTCTTTACATCATGAACATCTTCAACAGACTCAGCGTGTTGATTCAAATCAGTCTCAAATACTGAAAAATTAGATTCTGCCTGTTATG
>JBBTBG010000033.1:0-8831 GCA_038043805.1 Nanobdellota archaeon
CGATTTCACAACTTATCTCTAAGATGCCTGTCGGTATTGGAATGGTAGAAAGCGCAGGAGTGAACAAAGGTAATCCGTACTTTATTGAGTTTAGACCACTTTTGCACTCGCCTTTGAAGCTCACTGAGAAAGAAATTCAATCTATTGTGAGAAAGGAGAAGCCTGTGCTTAAACAAGAAGTGAATGGAGAGAAAGATAAGAGAGAAGGGAAAGAAACTCATGTGAAGCATGTACCAGATCATTCTGCTTTTATTGAGAGTTTGAAGAAACATCGGGCTAAGAAGAAAAAGTAGAATGAAAAGTTTCCAAAAGATTTAAAACATCTCTTTTCCAAAAGCTTTTATGGTAGTTGAAAGAACATTGATATTACTCAAGCATGATAGTGTACAACGTGGACTGATTGGAAGAATTCTTACACGTTTTGAAGATGCCGGATTTAAGATTAAGGGAGTGAAGATGGTGTGGGCGAGCGAAGAACTTGCGAAGAAGCATTATGCTGTTGATGATGCATGGGCTGAACAATTATTTGCCAAAACGAAAGCAGGATATGAGAAAGAAGGTAAAAAGATACCATATAAGACTCCTCATGAGCTCGCAGTCACAATTCAAGCTTGGAATATTAAATTTTTACGAGAAGGACCAGTTATTGCTGTTGTTCTTGAAGGTCCTCATGCTTGTGAGATTGGAAGAAAGATTGTTGGAAATACGGAGCCAAGGCAGGCCATGCCTGGCACTATTAGAGCGGACTTTGCGATTGTGGAATCATATGCTCTTGCTGATGCAAAGAAGCGCGTACTTAGAAATTTGATTCATGCTTCTGACACTGCCGCGAACGCCGAGCGAGAGATTGCCTTATGGTTTGACAATGATGAACTTCATACGTATTCTAAAGAATTAGACAGACATTTTTGACAACAATCATTTTTAAAAGCCTTCTTCTTTTATTCTCTTTATGGCACGAACTCTGATTACTCATCCTATTATTCTTCAACTGCTTGAGCAGTATAAGCCAATATGGTCCTTACGTCATCTTTGTGGACTGGCAAATTGGGATTTACAAACTTATATGCCTCCCGAGGGTATTGAAGCACGCGGAGAGGCGCTTAGTAATGCAGAGACGCTTTCTCAAAATTTATTTTTGAATCCATCTTTTATCAGTTTAATTGATAAAGCCTCCACTGAGAAAGATCTTAATGACTATGAGCGCGGCATTATTCGTTTACTTCAACGCTCGTTGCATTATTATCGTGTTTTACCTCCTGCATTCATTGCTGAATTTATTAAATTGACTAGTGAGGCGCATGCAGTCTGGAAAAATGCTAAAGAGAAGAATCAATTTTCTCTTTTTGCTCCTCTTTTGCAAAAAATTATAGAACTTTCCAGAAAAAAAGCACATTATTTGGGATATCGCGAACATCCTTATGATGCTCTTCTTGATGAATATGAAGAAGGATTGACTACTCGAGAGGTAGAAGCGTATTTTAATGAGATTTGTGCTCCTCTTGTAGAGCTTTTGAAAGATATTTTACATTCTCCGAAGTATCGTAAAGAGCACGCGCTTGCGAAAGACAAGTGCAATCCAGAACTTATGCACAAAGGTATGCAGAAGATTATTGAATATGTTCATGAAGGAAGAGGACATTTGCGCCTTGATACTTCAGCGCATCCTTTTTCAACTTCTTTGGGGAAAGGAGATGCGCGCATTACGACTCGATATGAAGAGAAGGACATTGCTTATCCCTATGGTTCAACTATTCATGAATATGGTCATGCTTTGTATGAAATACAATCTCATGATGACTTGCATTATACGCCTGTCTGTGGAGGAGTAAGTTTAGTGATTCATGAATCACAGTCGCGTTTCTGGGAAAATTTTGTGGGGCGCTCGAAAGGATTTATTGAGCAGCTTCTTCCTCTTCTACGCGCGCATCACTCACCTCTTGTTTCATATAGCCTTGATGAGATTCATCATTATCTCAATCTTGTGAAGCCAAGCCTCATTCGTACAGAAGCAGATGAATTGACTTATCACTTTCATATCATGATTCGTTTTGAGATTGAGAAAGCTTTGATCGAAGGTAAATGTGAAGCAAAAGAATTGCCTGAACTTTGGAGTAAAAAATATAAAGAATATTTAGGTGTTGAACCAAAGACCGACAGCGAAGGTGTTTTACAGGATGTGCATTGGAGCGGAGGAGCGATAGGATATTTTCCTACGTATTCTTTGGGAAGTGCTTTGAGCGCACAATGGAAAAATTTTATGCAGAAAGACTTAGGAGATTTTGATGCGCTTGTTTCTAATCAAGAAGGTCTGCGCAAGATTCAGCGCTGGCTGAAAGAGCATATCCATCAACATGGTTCTGCATACACGTTCCGTGCGCTTGTGAGCCGAGTCACAGGAGAAGAATTTTCTCCAAAATATCTTCTTGAGTCTTTACGAACAAAGTATAGCACACTCTATGGGTTGGCTTAGGCAAAACTTTAAAACTGCCCTTCCTACCTATTTCTAGGCTCCCATAGTTTATCGGATAGAATGCAACCTTGCGGAATATAATTGCAAAAAGGTTGAGGGCGAGGTTCAATTCCTCGTGGGAGCGTTATGAAGATTGTCTCGTGGAATGTTGCAGGTATCCGCTCTTGCGCGAAGAAAGGCTTAGTGGAGTTTATGCATAAACAAAAAGCAGAAGTGTATTGTTTTCAAGAAGTAAAATGCTCTGAAGAGCAGTTACCTGCCGAGCTAGGAACTCTTGTAGAGTATAGTGGATTTCACTCTGTGGGAAAGAAGAAAGGATATAGTGGTGTCTCTATTTATAGCCGTGTCAAGCCTCTTTCTGTCGTTAAAGGCATAGGAGAACCTTTGTATGATGATGAAGGACGTGTCTTAGCGCTAGAGTTTGAGCATTTTTTTCTTGTGAACGCGTATTTTCCTCATGCGCATCGTGAACTTACACGTTTGGACTTTAAACTTTCTTTTAATCAGTGCTTTTTGGAGTTTATTAAACGACTTGAACAGCAGAAACCAGTCATTATTGCTGCTGATTTTAATGTTGCTCCCACTGTTCTTGACCTTGCGAATCCGAAACAGAATGAGAAGAACGCAGGTTTTACTCTTCAAGAGCGAGAGTGGTTTGCCTCTTTTTTAAAAGAAGGATTTGTTGATACGTTTCGAATGTTTACTCAAGGCAATGGACACTATACTTGGTGGACATATCGTAGCGATGCCCGCGCAAGAAACGTTGGTTGGCGCATTGATACTTTTGTTGTGAGCTCTGTTCTACAAGTGCGTGTGAAGAAAAGTACTATTTTAAAAGAGGTTATGGGATCTGATCATTGCCCTATTTTGTTGGAAATTAGTTAGACTTTTTGGCAATGCTCCAGAGATAATTGAATAGTGAAGTGTAGCTGGTCGCGAGATCTTTTGAAGTAATGACTATACCATAGTAGGGTTTTTGAAAGATTGCATGTGCAACTTTTTCTCCATATACTGCAGTGATTGTGGGAAGACGTATATCTTTAGGTAAATAGCGCACTTCGCTATACTTACTTTTCAAGGCTTCTTGCCCTTGTGGAATGAGTAACTTTTCTTTGATCTTTTTTTCTTTAAGTTGCCTAACATATTGTTCAGCTAACGTTCCTAATATTTCTCTAAAATGTCTGTCTTCACCAAATGCAAGATAGTCTTTTCCTGTCTTAATAATATCTTTGAGAATGGCCAATCCTCCTTGAATGGATTGATAGACTTCTACTTTTACAGGTAAGCGCTGCTCTGGAACAATCTCACGAAGTTGTGGCAGCAGCATCTGCACGATCTCTTTTTTGGAATCGATATAGGAAGAAAGAGCGCTAAGTGGAGCGGAAGAGAAATGTTTTACTCCTTGTATGCTTTTTTCAATAATGAGTCCTTTATTTGCGAGATTCTGAAGAACATGATAGATGACTGTTCTATTAATCCCTGTGGAACGTGCAAGAATTGTTGCGGTTTGATCACTTTCCTTTAATAATGCAAGAAATGTTTCTGCTTCGTCTTGAGTGAATCCTAAATGTATTAGTTGTTCTTTCATATTCTCTTTATACCTTCTAAGTTTATAAATTTGTTGTTTTCTAAAAACAACAAAAATATACATACTCTTTCTCTGTACAAAAGCCATGAAAGAAAATAGTAAAATTCCACTGCTTGCAAAGATCATCTCGAGTATTTGGGTTGTTAGCGTTATTGGTTGGCCTGTACTCTATACTCAGAACCTTATTAGTCATCGCCGTGAGGATCGAACTGCTGTGGCTCATGCTTTTCCTAAGACCCTTGGAAACATTCTCTGTTCTACACGTGAATTTGTTGCTTTTGATAGAGATCGTGATGGAACTATTGATGAAATAAAGGAATACTGGAGAGGAATGACTGGAGGAAGATCCTTGATAGCATTACCAGGTACTAGCCGATATTATTCTGGAAACCCCTCATTTGAATACATTCTTACTAATTATTTTATCCATCCGACACTTGATGAGAGAAGAGAGAAAAAAGAGCAGGAAAAAAGGAAACCAGACACTAATAGCTTTTGGTTTAAACTTACTCATCCTTATCAGAAAAAATATGAGGCACGGGAAAAGCTTTAGATTTATTCAGCAATGCCTTCAATTATAACCATCTTCTCTTTTTTCGCATAATGATTGATATATTGGATAAATTTGTGGCGATTTTTTTCTTTGTTGATAAGGTTGAAGCTGTTGCCTTCTAATGGAAAGAGAATGGGTGATTGCTCTTCCGCGACGTAAACAGTGTGGCCTCCCCAACGAGAATCCCAGTTAGGCATGAGTAGTATGAAAAACTCTAGGCGTTCTCCGATTGTTTCTGAATCGTGAAGAAGTGTGTAGTCACAATGGCTGAATTTTTTTAGAGTATATGAAATCTTTTTTATTTTTCTGCCTGTTATGGATGATAGCCAGGAGATGAACTCAGCTGACTGGAGCATAGAAGCAGGTATTTCTTTGAGCTCTGTATATGAGTAACGGTCTGCGACTTTTTTGTGCACTTCTTTTGCAGATGCACATTGTTTGAGAAGAGATTCGTAAATTTGCATTGTTAAGAAATGAGGAAGATGTAGGATGTTGGGAGTTGAAGAAGCGAAGCTTTCCTTGATTTGCTGGAGTGTTTCTTCTTGAGTGTAGAGAGGGTTAAGTTGTTTCATAATTATTTTTTCTATTCAAGATGCTCCTTCTTTTTCTTTTCTTCATTTTCCAATCGCGCAAGATCTTTTTCGTAATACTGTGCAAGTTCCTCATTTTCTTCATCTATTGCTTTACGTAATTTTTCCTTATGGAATTGGATCTGCTCGCGGAGTGATTCAATTCCTTTTTTGAGTCTTTTTTCTCTTTTCATTTTTTATCTCTTGAAGATATTCCTTAAGAAGTTCGAGAAACTTTTGTACATTATCTCTTTTTACTTTCAATGAAGTCTCTTCTTTATGTCGTATCTCTCGGTAGAGTGTTTGTGCTTCTTCTATTTCATTTTCTTTGAGCTCTCGTTTTATGAGCATCTGTTTAAATCTTTGATGAGTATATTTATCGTTTCTGAGTATGCATTGTATGAGATAGCACGCACGTAATCGTATGACTATGGAGACAAGATAGGTTGCTGAGACTTTTTCTGTTCGATCACGTGCTAAAAATGATTCTATGATCTCTATCGTGCGTTCGATTTCTTCTAGATGCCAATCGAACTTTCTAGGATCTACCTGTATTTTATTAATCTCCTCAAGAAGTAGAGGATTGCTGAAGACGACTGCTTCTCTTAGCATGGGGATGATAAAGAGAGGATAGTTTTGTGCGGTTTTTTTAATACTCTCGAGTGTTATTATACGTGCATCAATGTCTTTTAGTTCAGATTTTATGTGTTCTTCTTTTGTGTATGTGACTACAAGAACGTCTATATCTGAATCAATGCTCTGTTCTTTCCTTGCATAACTTCCATAGAGGTAAACTCCAATAATATTTGAGAGATAAGGTATTAATTTACTCATTATTCGCTTTTGAATTTCTTCAATATTTTCCTCTACGACAACAAGAACTTGCCTGCCGCTGTATTCCTTGGGAACATATACTGCTGCGCCGTTTCCCATAGCTATGGCTTCTTTGATTATTTTCATAGTATATACGCGTATATACTTTATTTAAAGCTTTCTAGTAGAGCCAGCCTCCAATAGCATATCTTTTCTTTTGAGATATTACTTCTTCAACTTCGTGCCAACTTTTTTTGGAGACTTCAAATAAAATACAACTGTTCCATTCTGGAAGATATCGTTTTATGGTTTTGTCTGGATGTCCGTTTTTATCAGAGAGCAGAAAGAGTGCACCTCCATCATATTCCCTGAAATCCTGTGAGAGATAGTAAATATAAGCGATTTTTCTTCCTTGTAATTGGTCGTCGTGACAGAGCAGAAAATCTGTGTCTTCATAAAGGCTGCCTGCCATGTCGATCTTACCTTTGAGATTAATATTTGTAATCTTGGAAAAGATTTTGGTAAATTCACTGCTAGTAAATAATTTGTATAATTCTTGAAGAGAGATATTCTTTGTTGATGCGAAATCTAGTGTTTGAGAAAGAGAAAAGAGATCACTGTTTTTTTTCTGGAAAGGCTCTTTTTTGAGAGCTACAAAAAGCTGTTTTGCTTTTTCTTTATTAAGGAAGTCTTTGATTATGAGATGAGGGAACGGCTTTGCTGAGATGAAAATCTTCGACATTTCTTTTATTTTTTGCCGGTCGAGAAGGGAAGAGGGAATCTCGCTTTTCATATTAACTTGAGAAAGATGCTGTTTAAATATCTGTGCAGAAATATTTTTAACTGCTTGTTGTTCGATAGATTGATGAGTGATAAGGCTTTTGAGCTTGACGAATTGAAAAGAAGAATTGTTGCAGATGAGACTTTACCTTTGCGAGAGGGAGCAACTAATGTAGTCATGGGAAAGGGTAATGCTGAAGCGTCTATTCTTTTTGTTGGAGAGGCTCCTGGACGAAATGAAGATTTGCAAGGAATGCCTTTTGTGGGAGCTGCGGGAAAAAATCTTGATAAACTGCTTGCAGCAGTGGGTTTGTCTTTAAATGAGGTATATATTGCGAATATTTTGAAATACAGGCCTCCTGAAAATAGAGCACCTCAAATAGATGAAATTAAAGCACATACACCTTATTTGATTGAACAAATCAGAATTCTTAAGCCGAAAGTAGTGTGTTCTTTAGGAAATTATGCTACTAAGTTCTTTTTGGCAGGATTGCAGCCTGAAGGAATGGAAGAGCAGCCTGGAATAACAACAGTTCGTGGAAAAATCAAAGAATTGGAATTTGAAGGAATTAAGTTTAAGCTGATTCCTCTCTTTCATCCTGCAGCAATTATTTACAATAGAAAACTTATTCCTTTGTGGGAAGAGGATTTGGAAGTAGTGAAGAAAGAGATTGAACAGAAGACGCTGTTTTGAATTTGTGGAAGCAGGCAAAGCATTGAGGAAAGCTTCTTATAGATTAGTTTCTCTTTTCTTATTATGAGTCGAAAAAGAGTTATTGTTTTGTTAACTGTTTTTTGTATGATTTCTGTTATTGTTATTTTCCTAAGCTTTGTCTATTTTGTAGATAAGCGAGAAGATAACATCTTGCAAAAAGATAATCATTTTGATAAAGCAGAAAAGGCTAGTTTCGAAGAGACAAGAGAAGAAAGACTTGATATTTTTTCGGAAGTTTGGAGCCAGAATTCTCCTGCAGGGAAGGGATATGAGTTTAAAGTTAACTGCGGACAGAATTATTCTTCTTTGGAAACGTGCTATTTGTGGAATATTGAAAATGTTTCTGTTACAACTCCTGAAAGTGTGAGGTATTTTCTTGGAAAGGATTTCAATGTGAACAATTATTCTGGAGAAATTACGAGACGATGGGTGCTGTATGGGCCTGAAAACAGTACTTTGCCAGTTAGCGGCATTTATCGCTTTGAATTTACGAAAGAGAAGAGTGTTGTTTTTGTAGATTTTGTGAATTATACGCGGAGCGCGATTGATTATCCTAAAGAAGTTAAGTGGGAAAAGAGAGGCAGTGATTTGTTTGTGAATTGGATACCTCCAAGCGGCGTCGGTAAAGAAATGTGGTATAAGGTTATTTTGTGGAATGAAGCAGGTACACCGCAAAATTTTGTTTCGTTATCTTTTCCTTGGAATGTGAAAGAAGGAACGCTGAAAAATGTGCTCTTTGTTAATGGGGGAAATTATTCTCTTAATGTTGCGGTTTTTTATCGAGGTGGATATGCGTATAGTGAGTATGTGAAAGTGCAGTGGTAGAGGTCTAGAGCTCTTTCTTTAAATCAATACCACCCGCTCGCAGATTGGTGTGATTGCCTTTAGTTTTATCGCTGGGAAAACGCTTTTCGTACTCAGCCATCACATCATCAATCGCTTTTTGAGAGTCGACACCTGAGAGATAAGAGACTTTGAGAATCAAATAGATCATGTCACCAATAAAATTCTCCACTTCTGCATGCTCTTTCTCTATGAGCTTTTGCTGTGTTGGCGTATCCACCCACTTAATGATGCTGAGAAAACCTCTGGTTTTCGAGGCGATCAAGAACTAAACGTTCTTGACGTTCCAGAACTCTCCAATCTCTTCGTTCATGTTTAAAAGAATGTCTTTGATACATTTTGGATCGCTCCAGTCGCGTGCATCGTTAAATTCTTTAATTGTCTGCTGTGTTTCGTTCATAGAAATTATATCTGCCCAGAGCTTATCTAGTTTTCGGTCTTGATGTCAAGGAACTTGACTAAAACTCCAGCTTTTAAGCTGGAGTTGTTCCTTGAGC
>JBBTBG010000034.1:0-10166 GCA_038043805.1 Nanobdellota archaeon
GTGAGTTTTTCTTCTCGTTTTGTTGCACGATTGTCTTTAAGGGATTTTCTGATTAGAGAAACTAGGTAGGAGACTATGAAGAGCATTACGATGATGAAGATGGCTACTATTAAGCGGATCCACCAGTTTGCAGATGAAGTTATAATATCTAGAGAGAGTTTTGCGAGAGTTCTTAGGAGAGTTGTTTGTGCGAGAAGGATGGAAAAGATAAAACCTGCAAGTGTTGCAGTTATTCCATCTAAGATTCCTGAGGCCTGGATAAGTTGTCCTGCTTTCACACTGATAAATATCCAGAGAATGAGAATAATCAGAAAGGTGAGTGAAAGGGCGTAGGGATCACCGAAAAGAATTTTGAAAATAGCTTGATTTTTGAGAAATGTGTTGTGTATTGGACCTAGATATTTGTTTTTGCTGACGAGTTCTGACCACTCTTCAGAGAGGTACTTGTCTTTGAATTCTTGAGGTGATGTGGGAAGATCTTCAGGATTAAATCCTATCTGCTGCTTGACTGCTTCTCCTGGAGTTGTTTCTGCATTTACGAATGAGAGAGAAATAATTATAGAGAAATAGAGGAGGAGTAGGACGCTTGTTTTGAACACGCTCTTCATGATGTGTTAAAGAAAGAGGATTATAAAAAGATATGGGGTTATTTCTTGACACCCTTCTTTGTTATTTCTCTTGCTCTTGCAAGGCCTTCATGAACTGCGGCAAGATCTTCTGCTCCTGCGATGGCGTTCTTTCTAAGATCTTCGGCAGCTTCTTTCGTTGCTTCATATTGGCCACGGCGGATCATGTTTCCAATTCTTCCTTCTAAGAAGAGCCAGAGTACTGCAATAGCTGCTGAAAGAGGATAGAGCCAGCCGAGAACAGGGGCGATTGCTCCTGGAGGGATGACTGTGACCCACCATTTGTACATAACGTATAAAAAGAATAAGGTGAGCAGGATTTTGTTTGCGATTACTGCTACTCCTGGCGATTTCTCTTTCAGTTGATAGGCGAACGTAAGAATGATAATCAATGGGATTATGCTTGTGAGTGCAATGCCTAACCCTTGGTAACTCTGGAGAATGAGTTGGACTTCTGTGAGAGGGATAAACATAAAAGCGAGAAGGCCCACAATGAGGGAGAAGAAAAATCTAAGACCTGCGTTTTGGTCAGAAAGGAATGGCAAGAAGGTGGTCACGGCATAAATGATGATTACGACAAGAATGATGAGCATGATTTTAGTGATGAGAAGTTGTGTGGACTCATCGAGAGCTCCAACTCCGAAAATGGAAGCTATTAACTTCTGACCATTTGAAAGTCCTTCTTGAGTTCCTGCGGCTAATTTATCTCGAGCGACTTGGGCAGGATCTTCTGCAGATACTAAAGAAAGGCTGAGGAAAGAAAGAAGATAGACTGCGAGGAGCAATAATGCAAACTTCTGCACACTTCTTTTCATAGTGTATAGACTTGAGAGTTGTTTATAAACTTTTCTTTGATGGAGAAGTTGTTTCATTTCTCTTTTAACGAGATATTTATGTCAAGGAACTTGACTAAAACTCCAGCCGTCAAGGATTCTCTAATCCTTGAGCGCGCTCAGAAAATCTTATTTTCTGACGTTTTAAGCTGGAGTTGTTCCTTGAGCACAGAGAATTGCTTGGATTGCGCAATTCTCTGGTCAGAGAACTCTGGAATCCATCGAGTTCTCTGCATCCAAACCTCGAGAACTTTTAGTTCTCGAGTGCATCTAAGAACTCTCAGTTCTTGGTGAAACGAGCGTCTATTCAAACCCTACCTTTTAAGGTGGGGTGACGCATCGTTTTTTTGATCTTTAAAAGAAGAGGTTTTCCCACGAATTTCCAAAATTCTATGATTTCTTGTGCTTGAACTATAGAGACTTTAAAACCTCTGTAATTCGCATCGTGGCGAATGGTTCTAAATCTATCTAATGAGTTCGTCTTAACTTTTTGTTCGCTTGAAAGAAATTCAGAGTCTTTAATAGATTCTATGCTTGCATCATGTGTTTGTGTTTCATATCCTATCTGCCACCAAAGAGAGTCACCTATTTGACGCAGAGATTCATAAGTTTCTCTGAATATTGATGTGGCACTTTTCTCTGTAAGAGGTATTTGTAACTGAGTATCCATCGTTTCTTCAGCACTAATTATTAAAGATTTTACTATTTCTATATCTGGAATCTTTTTTACAAGTTTTTTATCTTTCAAAAATTGATTTATTTTTTCTTCTTTCACTTTTTTACCTCAAGGAATCCATACAGTACGATTCCATTTGCGATGTTGTTGAACACATGGATGTCTACTGTCTTACGATTAAATTCATGTATCTGAATCTTTCTCCCAATTGATCTTTCATATTCTGCAAGAACACCAAGATATATAGCATTATGCTCTGAAGCAATACTATCCTCTATTGCGATATCAATATCTGAATTAGAACTGTCTTCTCCTTTTCTAAAGCTACCGAAAAGAACTATTGATTTAGGGTTGCCATATATTTTAGCAAGGGCTTCTACGAGTCCGCTTTGATAGATGAAGTTGAGATTGTAAAGAATTTTACTTTTAATGTATGCGTTTTCAGTTTGATTAGCTTCAATTCTCCAGATTTTACTGAGCTTCTCTATTTTAATGATGTTCTTGCTTTGTAATTGTGATAGTATTTCTCCAATATTTGCTTTTGCAACTCCTGCTTCTCTAGCAAGATCGCTAAGGCTAAATTCTTTGTCAGGATATTTACAAAGGACTTCCATGATGCGTTGAAGACCTGTTACTATTAATAACGTACGATAGTCTTTAATACTATTTGGTTTATTCATATAACATATGTTATATTATGGAACTATTTAAATCTTTAGTATAGAAGATATGAGTGTTAGAAGTCGAACACAAAATATATAAACAGTAATCCTTAGAGATTACTATGAAGACTATTACTATTAAACTACCTGAGGAAGAAGCGCATGAGCTAGAAACATTTGTAAAAAAGAAAAACTATGTTTCAAAGTCAGAATTTATCCGCCACCTTATCATGGATAAACTCGATAGCGCTCGAAAAGAGAAAGCAGGGTGGCTTATTCTTGCCCAGAAATCCTTAGATAAAATGTGGAATAATTCTAAAGATGATGAAGTTTGGAACAAATACTTATGACTCAACAACGCGACCTTCTTCTTGTGCCCTTTCCATTTTCAGACCAGTCTGGAAGAAAAGTAAGGCCTGTTATCGTTGTGAGCAATGCGGATTATAATGATCATTCGGAAGATGTTATTGTTATTGGAGTCACTTCTAATATTTTAAGAGAAAAATATACTATTCCGCTTGTGAATAATGATTTAGAAGAAGGAAAACTTTCTACACCTTGTTGTATTAAAGTTGAAAATATTCTGCGACTTGAAAAAGGTCTTATCATAAAGAAAATTGGAAGAATTAAGAAGGAAAAACTTGAAATGGTTTTTAATATTCTTGATTCAATTTTAAAGTAAATTTGTTAGATAACTTCGCCTGTGCCTATGAGGCGCCAGTGTGAGTTGAAATTTCTTCCTAGAGAAACATTGTCTCCTTTAAAGGGGACGATTGGAGTTTTGAGAATGAGCTCGGCTTTGTCATCATTTATTTTTTTAATCATAGCAAGTGTTTTGGAAGTGTTGACGCTGAGCATAACGGTCTCGGATGGCTTAAGAGGATCTACTTTGACCGTTCCTTGGTTGGTAAAGCTCTCGGCAAAGAGCTTGAAACGGATTTTAAGTTGAGTGGTTATTTCTGGGAGAGTCTTGGAGAGTGAGGCAACACAACCTGAGAAAGCATCACCTTTTCCTAAGACCATATCTAGTTCAGTTTCGATTGACATACTTCCACCAGGAGTGAGCTCTTTTACTTCTTGAGATCCTTTGAAAAGACGAATAATTTTTGTTTGAATTGTTTTATAGTAATATTGATTGGCTTCCTTTATGATTCTTCCAGGCTTTATTTCTATGATATCGCTGACTTTAAGTGTTCCTTTTTTGAGTGTTCCTCCAAGCACAGCGCCATGAAGGTCTTTTGGTTTTGTTCCTGGGCGATTAATATCAAAACTTCTGGCAATGAGAAAGAGTGGAGTACCTGTAGTTTCTCTCTCTGGGATAGGGAGTTCTGCAATGGCTTGATAGATTTTATCTAGGTTGACTTCCTGTTGTGCTGAGATAGGAATAATGGGTGCGTTATCATAGCGACCTTTGAGGAGCTGAATAATTTCTTGATAGTTTTGCTGTGCTTTTTCCTTTGGAATGAGATCGATTTTGTTTTGAACGACAATAACATGTTTGACCTTTTTTGCATGCAAGGCAATGAGGTGTTCTCGCGTTTGAGGTTTAATTCCCTCATTGGCTGCAACGACAAGGATTGCTGTATCGATGAGTGCTGCTCCAGAAAGCATGGTAGCCATGAGCATTTCATGGCCTGGCGCGTCGATGAATGATACGTGGACGAGAGGTATGCCTTTTCCGTCTTTATTATACTTGTTTTCTTCTTTTGAGATAGTAATGTCAGCATATCCTAATTTAAGTGTGATGCCGCGTTTTAGTTCTTCAGAATGCGTGTCAGTCCATTTTCCTGAGAGCTTGTAAAGGAGGGTTGTTTTTCCGTGGTCAATATGACCAAAAATGCCAAGGTTGAGAGTGGGAAGTTCTTTCTTTTCCTGCTTTAGGGAAGTTTCTTGTTTTTGAGTGGGTTTTGTCATTTGCAAAAGAAGAAGAAATGTCTTTTAAAACCTATGGTCTAGGAACGAGAAGAGGTTTCTTAAGCAGCTATAGCTGCTTCGACTTTAGGCGCGGGAGAGTCTTTGGGCTTGTTTTGTTCTGGAAAGATTTCTGCAAGAGGTTTTTTGCCTACTTTAAAAACTTTGAAGTTGAGCTGTGTAGTTGTTGAGGAGATTTGTTTTCCTCGGACTGTTTTACGTAGACGGATTCCTTTCTTGGTGTCGCGCATACCCCATCCACGTTTGAGAAGCAGGCGCTTGAGGGCAAGACCTTCTACCTTCTTAGATAGAGGAAATCCTGCGCTGTCGCTTCCACCTGTGATTTCTAGTTGATATCCTTCAAGCTCTGGCTTAATTTCTTTGCCATCAAAAGTATCACCTACATTCTTTCCTAGGAGAGATTCTGCTTCCGTTTCTAGTTTGTAGGTTTTTCCTTTTTCTGCAATATTGATTTTGAAAGGCATAATCACTGAAGAAAAAAGAGGTTTTTAAACCTTTAGACTTAGAACTGGGAATGGCCCCACGCAGAATCGAACTGCGGACCGCTCGGTGTAAACGAGCTGTTTTGCCACTAGACTATGGGGCCTCAAAAACAACAGCTGAAAATGCTATTTAAAACTTCGCAGAGCAAAGTACAAATGCTTAAATACGCATCATTATCTTGTTTTTTATGGATGATAATATTAGATCTCCTAATATCTATGCAGATCTTCGTGCTTTTTTTACTATAGGATTTCAGGATGCTCCCAATGGTTTATGGTTGGGCAAGCATAGAATGTCTCGTGATCAATTACCGCGCTTTTTTTATGATACATGTATGGCAAAGAATATAGGTCTTGTCGCCTTGACTTCTGAAGATGATAAAATGTTGCCACACTCTCCAGAAGATAGGTTCGGACATCTTACTGTTGCTTCTCGTTCTCTGCTTTCAGAATATACTCTTGATCTTCTTGATGGTGGTCTTTTACGTGTGCAAAGAAAGAGGGATAATAGGATTCTTCTTGTTTTGAACAGTGAGACTGTTCATGCACCTCAAGGAATTAATTGGCAGGGTCTTAAATTGCAGGTTCTTGGAGCAAATCGTCTCACGAAAAACTATTCAAATATAAAAGATTCAATAATGAATTATAACGACCAAGGACTTCTTACATTTCTGACAGGAATTACTGCAGCACCTATAGAGGCATCCGTTCTTGATATTCCAGCAAAAGAAGCGTATGGAGTCATTACGCATGATGCGAATAATGCTTTTTATTCTTGGATGAGACATGTTCCTAAGTTGGGATCGGCAATAGGAAAATATACGACTGCCTCAAATACCGCGGCTGAAAATATTGCAATGGATTTTGATAAACCAGGTATTGCGGTTTCTAGCGCGCATTTTCCTCATGAGATGGGTAGAGCAGGCATTTTTATTCCACAGACCTATCTTGATCTGCAGAATGTGCGTGGATCTTCATGCCTGCTTAGTTGTATCAGACATACACTTGACGATAGAGCACATGAGTGTGTGAGAAGATACAATCGCCCAGAAGATGTTCTGCGGTTTGGATATTTGCTGGCAAAATATGGCCAGGGTGAGGATCGATTCGAAGGAGATGAAGCAAGTTCTTACAACAGAAAAGATGTCTAGGAACTTGTTTTAAATAAATCATCATAATCCTTAAATAGTCATCCACGTCCTTTTTTTCATGAATGAGACAAACACTTCTGCGGTGGTACGTGTTGACCTTCGTGCTTTTTTTACTATAGGATTTCAGGATGCTCCCAATGGTTTATGGTTGGGTGTGCACAAACTTCCTCGCAAGTACCTTTTCCCACGGTTTGTAAGTACGTGCCTGGATAAAGGCTTGAGTCTTGTGGCGATTACTACGGAAGATGACAAGGTTGTTCGATATTCTCCTGAAGATCGCTTCGGATTTCTTGCTCAAAGAGAGATTATGTATCCTTATTCTAACATCTATCAGAGAGAACGTATTGATGACAATCTTTTTAAGGTCACTCGAATGAGAGATAATAAGGTTCTTTTTGTGCTGAATAGTGAGACTGTTCATGCGCCTCAAGGAGAAAGTTGGGGTGGCTTGAAACTGCAAGTCGTTGGGAAGAATCGCATTCAACGCTATGCAACGCTCAATCATACTATTCTTGCGTGTAACAATCAGGGACTTCTCACTTTTCTTACAGGAATTACTCGAAAAAAAGCACAATCACTAGGACCTATAGATCTCGTTGCCTCTCTTTGTTATGGAATGATTACTCATGATGCGAATAACATTTGGCTTGGGAAAAAGAGCTCGAATAAAGTGGCAAGGGAAGTTGCAGGTTTTTATGAAAAGCCGGGAATTGCTGTTTCGAGTGCGTATTGGCCAGAGGAAATGGGGCAGGCACATATCGAACTTCCTGCTAATTACCTTGCACTTGCTGATATCGATTCTACTCCACGCCTTTTGAACCGCCTCAAAAATGCTTTGAATAAAGAAGAATATTGCTGTGTTCAAAATTATCATAATCCCTTTCGCGTGTTTTGGACAAGATGGCTTCTGGCAAAATATGGTCAAGGTAGAAGGCGCTTTGCAGGAGATTCTGCTAGCTCTTACAACTAACACGAGAAAGAACCTTCTCTGGTTTGACGAAGGGCTTAATCAGAGCCAGTTTTTTTGAGAAACAGTATCTTTTTATATTTCATTTTCGCTAGAACAAGATGAGTTCATCGAACGATTTTACGTATCTTTTTCAGACTTTGTTTGCAGAAGAAAAAGGCAGGCTTACTGTTCCTTGTTATACGCCAGAGCAAATTAAGGAGAATAATACTTTACTTTGTCAGCGTATGAATGATTGGTGTACTCGCCTTCGCCTGAGGAATCTCTCAGAGTATTTGGAAAATATTTTAGAAGATACTGCACCCATCAGAACTCTTTCAACGTTTCAAGTTCAGAGCTACCATGAAAAAAGAAAAGAAGCAATACGTACATTAGCTTTGCTTTCGGTTTTTTATGATCTCGTGCAGCATCCTCCTCTTTCTTTATCATGTGCTGATGCAAGACGTCCTGAAGTTGTTGAGCCTCTTGCTGCAATTGGAGAATTGTTAGTGTCTCGAGCACCGGCACCGTACGCAGTCATTTACGCTCCCGTTGAAGAAATCGCACTATCTGATAGGCAAGCATTAGAAAGAATACGCTGGAAATAAATACTTATTCTCGAGGAGTGTAGATGGTTATTGCGAATGGTCCGGAAGTAAATGATATTGTGTGAGAGAAGACATACTCTGTTTTTAGAGGTGTAGCTCCTTGCGACTCTTCAGAAGCAATCTCTTCGAAATCTCCATCACGTGTAAGAATACAAGGAATTATGCGATGCCTTTGATAGACTAAAGAAGCCAGGGCAAGCAAAGCAGTGTCTGCATCTGAAGGAGGCTGATTTTTTATACGATGTCTTGCTCCTACTTTTTGAGAGAAGTGATCCCATGCTAGCTTGTACGCTTGTCCTTTAGAGTCAACACGATAGCTCCTATTATTTATCCAAGACTCTTTGCGAGGGTCACGTCCCTTGCTTTCTTCTCTAAATGCTTCTAATCCTTCAACATACCCTCTTAAGCATTCTATTTTTTTCCTTTCAATTTGATGCATATGTTTTCTTTCATTTAGATAAGGAGCGTTTACTTTCTCTAATGTACGTATTCGTTCCCTAAAAAAATATTCATGATTAGCAACTTCCTTGAGAACTTCTTCAGGAACAATTAGAGTATTAAGAGTGTCTTTCAATCTTTGTCTTGCTTTTTGTGAGGCCTCTCTTTCTTTTTGAAGTACATCCATTTCTAACTCACTTAAACCTGCCCATCCTTTTAAAAGGGATGAAGTAATTTCTCCATTTCTTATACTCATAACCATTCCTGTATCTATTAGCAGTATCTTTCTGTAAAAGATGGCATCAGCAGGTCTGCAAGACATTTCTTTCATCATTCCTAGAAACATACTTTGTTTTTAAAGATATCTTGTGTAGTAATTAAATAATGACTTAAAATTAGCGTAGCTCTAATCCTTTTGCAAATGCTTCTATTTTTAGAGTCGGTACGCATTTTTTTGTGGTAAATGCACAGATAATACAGCATCCAGAGGGAGGTGTGAGCATGCGCTGGTTACACTTGTCACAGTCAAAATAGCCAGGACTACTATCGAGAGGGACTTTTCTATGACTTTTATTACCACATGATTGGCAAGTAATGGAGACGATTTTGGGAAGGGAGAGATATTTTTTGCGCGCCATTATTTCATAATTTTGAGGAGAAGTGCATTAAGGACTTGAGGGACCTGAGTTATATGATCTTCAGTAGTGTAGTGCCCTTTGTTTTTTTCAATGATGACGTGTGCTTGTAATTTCTCTTGAAAGATCTTTTGATTTTCTTTGAGTTTTCCATAGGGATCGTTCGATGAGAGGAAGACAGTCAGAGAAGGTATTTTTCTTGAGATGATGTCGAATTTTAGTGGTGTTTCTAACCATGGTTTTGCAATGGTTTTTATGTCATCAGATTCTAAGTTATCGAGATGGAACCAGCCTGCAACAAAGACTACGCCCCCGACTGGATTTTGTGCTTGTTCGAGAAAGCGCAGAATAGTCTGGCATCCAATACTGTGGCCTACAAAATAAGTGTTTTCATCGGTGTCTTTTACTTCTTTTGCGAGGGCAGAGACCCACTCTTGGATGTTGGGCTCGGCAGTATTAGGCATTGCTGGAACGAGGACTTCATATCCTTTATTTTCCAATTCTTTTTTTAGCCACTGATACCAATCACTTGAGGGATTGCCGTCCCACCGATGGACAATAACAATGCGAGTCATATTTGCACAAAGAAAGCGCAATTAATAAATACTCCCTATATATTTAAATAATAGTTAATGTCTTCAGAACTATGCTTCCTATCGAACAGATACGAGTTTATGATCCAAAAACACATAGACATACGAATGAGACACCGCCTAGTCTTACAGACACGGAAGCTCATCTCTTAAGAGAATTAATTTATCGTCGTGTTTTTGATACTGAAGTTGAGAGAGGCGTGACACTTAAGGATTATCTATTTGGTGAAGAAGGATATTTTAAGAGAAATCCAATGATTATGCAAGTTATTTTTGTCAATGGAAAATTTCATAGTGCTCAAGACCAAGACCAGTATTACACTACTAATATTGATGTACTTGCCGCGCAAACGAGATCTATTCCTCTCTTTTTTGCCCGCCCTCTTACAGTCGATGACCTTTCGTCGAGAACTTCTCGAACGTCTGGAAAAAACTGTTCCACATTGCCTATCTTAGATGAAGTTGTTTCGTTAGTCGGCTAATTGAGTAACTTTTAAATAACCTTCTTCTTTTCCTTCTTTATGCGCTCGTAGTTTAGTGGTAGAACGACTGGTTGCCAATCAGTAAATTCGGGTTCGATTCCC
>JBBTBG010000035.1:0-26398 GCA_038043805.1 Nanobdellota archaeon
TTCCAAATACTTTAGATTTTTAAACCTCTATACCCTTTAATTAATATGAATTTCCGAAAAGGAATAAAGACATTCTGGGAGCTGCGTAAGAGGGATGACTGGAAATCTCTCTTGTTTTGGATCCCTGTTATTCTGATCACTATCAAATTCATCATTTTTCCCATTCTCTATCTAATCACAGGAACTTCTCTTCCAATAGTCATTGTTGAATCCTGCTCAATGTATCATGGATCCTCTATTGATAAGTGGTGGGGAATACATGGAGATCTCTACGCCCTCTACAACATCAGCAAGGAGCAATTTCAAGAATTTCCTTTTGTAGGAGGTCTTAACAAAGGTGACATTATTATCGTCTGGAAAAAGAAAGAATATCATAAAGGAGACATTATTGTGTTCAATGCAAATTCAGGATCTTCACAAATGTATCCAATTATTCATCGTATTATCAAAGAAAACCCCTTTGGCACAAAAGGAGACAATAATAACTTGCAACTAGTCACGAACACTGACTTCTCAAATAATAAAGCAAAGGTTGATGAGACTAATATCATACCACAGCGCATTCAAGGTAAAGCCATAGCACGCATCCCTTACCTCGGCTGGATCAAGCTCTTCTTTTTTGATTTTTTCAAGCGCTCGGAAGAAAGAGGATTATGTAAAGAAACAACACAACAAAAGCTTTAAAAAATCCAATAATGTAGTACTTCAATGGAATTTTGTGAGAAATGTGGTGGGATGATTGCTATTGTTGAAGGTCAAGCTATTTGTGCAGGATGCGGTCATAAAGCAAAGAAAAAGCCTAAAATAGAAGTCTCTGAAAAAATAGGCAAAAGAGATGCCATAGCAGTCATTAATGAAGAAGCAGATAATACCTATCCTATTATCGACATGGTCTGCCCCGAATGCAAAAACAAGAAGGCATACTTCTGGACAACACAGACGCGCTCAAGTGACGAGTCAGAAACAAAGTTCTACAAATGCATAAAGTGCAAGCATACTTGGAGAAAATACAGATAAGTTATAATTATATAGTAATAACCAAGAAAGATTTAAATAATGCTATTTACGCGAATAGTAATGAATACACCACTACGATTTCTCCTTGTCGATGACGAAGAGCCCATACGAGATTTACATGCGCAGATATTAAAAATGTCGTATCCGGAATGCACCGTTGATGACTGCTCTGATGGTGATGAATTTCTGCCTCTTGCTCGCAAAGCTCGCGAAGAGGTAAAACCATATACGCTTTATCTTACTGACAACCGCATGATGCGTATGAATGGGTTAAAGGCATTAGAAATTCTTCGAAAAGAAGGAGACAAAGTTCCTGCAATAATGACTTCAGGGACACCGGGAGAGATCCCTCTTTCTGCTTATAGAGATCTAGCTCCATTCTACGTGCTTGACAAGCCCTACACTGCAACAAGGTTTAAGGAACTAGTCACAGCAGTTCTGCATCTAAACAGACAAAATCCATCTCAATAAGTGTTTCGTTATATTTTTAAACGTCGTTCTCTCCCCAGATTTACGGCCTCGTAGCTCAGCCCGGTTAGAGTACTGGACTCTTACTACATTCGAGAAGTTACCTTCTGAAAGGGAGGTTGAACTTCAAGGAACCGTAGGTTCCTTAAGAGTAATCCAGGTGTCGGGGGTTCAAATCCCCTCGGGGCCATTTACATATTATTTAGATTAGTAAACAATAACTTCAGGAAAACACACCAAGTTAGCTGACATACTATGTTCATCTAATCGCGCTAAAAGCCCCAATGCTTTCTTTAGAGGCATACGCATTCCTTTTTTTGGATCATGGGTAGCATGTGTTTCTACTTTACATTTGCAGCCAAATTTAACTTGAGTAAGATATCCGTCTCCTTCTTCACCCCACACATAAATCAAATATCGTTTATCTCGCAGGGAAAGAGAGGATTTAACTTCACGTGTTTGAGGATTGTAACTAAAAGTTGTTGCCATGGTTTAGCCCACGAGTCTCTTTATATTCTCTATATTATCGGCAATTTCTTGCCCTCTCTTCGTCAACTTAATTAATTTAATGCGTCCCTTTTTCTCAAACATCACCAGTCCCAATCTCTCTAAGGACTGTAGAATCTTTACAGCATGACTATAAGTGCAATCAACTTCTTTTGCTAAAACACTACCGTAGCGTGCTCGCGCCAGGCGCTTAAGTGCAACTAAAAGCAAAGCAGGCTTCCTGCGGAAGAAGATGTCGAAGTTATCACGTATTTCTGCCATGGTATATGTTCGATTGCTATGGTTACAACCTATATATTACATCTATGGTCTGCTTTTAAATCTTTCTGCAATTTTGTTATCTAATCAAGTAACAATTCCATGCCGACGTGCTTGAAGAGTAACACGCTGATACTCTTTTACTGCGACAATATTATGGAATTCTATTAATTTTTAAACATACCATTTTAACTAGATTTTTAAGAAAAGAAAATTTGCTCGCAAGAAGCGCGCAGTGATCTTGCACATAAGGCTCATTATACTTATATTTTGGAGCACAAATTTCTTTAACACTTTCTTTGGCAAAGAACGTATATTCTTCTGTGGAATAAAATACGGGCAAGCGCTTTAAGTCATCTTCGCTAAAAGAATCATCAGGAGTTCGGTCACCATGAAAAATAAGGACTGTTTTATTACTCATAACTGCCTGTTCAACAGCATGATATCCAAGAGGATAGACATTTTCAGTATAATACGTCACAGGCACCCAATGAGGAGAAAGAATCTCACAGTTACTTAGTCTCAACTTTTGAATATCCTCTGCTGCTTGTTCAAAGGGAAGATTATAACGCGTATCCTGAACAATCTTTATAGTAGTAAATACTAAAGTAACTAAGAATAATAAAAACAGAATAAAAGTAATCTCGCGTTTATATTTCTTTAAATAATGAGAAACAAAAATACCTGTAATTGAAGAAAAGAATGCAAGGGGTAAAATCAGGTTAAAAAGATAGCGTGGGAATTTGGTAGGAATAGTGACATAATTCCAGATGATAATAAAAGCAACAAGAGCAATAAGAAGAAATTCTCTATTGTTCTTCCAGAAGGGTTTACATACACTTTCTTTGAAAACAATAAGTATCCCTATAAGCGCAGGGATTAAAAAGAAATTTGCTACAATGAAAATATCAGCCCAGCTAAAAGCTATCATCATTTGCCGCAAAGCAATATTTTGGGCATAACCATCAATAAAACTTGTAAACCAATTTCCATACACAACAAAGTTCCATAGAAACCACGGGAAAATTATAAGAAGAAAAGACCCAAAATTTTTAAGAATACCTTTAAGCTTAGAGTTAAAGAGAAGAAAAGGGACAAAAACAAGAGAAGGATATCTTGCAAGGAAAGCCAGCCCCATATAAAATCCAGCATTTTTTCCCCTAAGAATCTGAACAAAACTTAACTCAAGTAAAGAAAGAGTAAGCAATTCAGTTCCCTCTTTAAGTCCCATTAAAAGGGTAAAACTACTGAGGCTGCAAAAGTAAAGAATGAAACGAAAAAATTCCTTATCACTTAAAGAAACTCTTCTCTTTTCAAAAAAAACATCAGCTGTTTGTACAGTTGCATACAAAAACAGCAGCGATACTCCAAAAATATAAAGATACTCTCCAAACACACCAAAAAGAAGAAAGGGAGCAAGAAGAAAAGAAGCAAGAGGAGGACGCTGTGTTTCACAGTACATTCCATCATAGAAATAGCACTGCGCATTCAGAACATAGGAAGAAAAATCCCAGGAAAGAGAAAGTGCATGCTGAAAAAGAAAAAAGAAAGTAGCTCCAAAAAAAACAATGCAAAGAAGAAAATTGTCTGCAATAAATCGTCTTAAATAACTTAATAATATTTTCATTATCTCTCTTCGCTTAAAATATATATAAATGCTTTCAATTCTTCTCGAGATAAGGATCAAGCTGAGTAATGTGGGTAAC
Organism: Nanobdellota archaeon; assembly: GCA_038043805.1. Classification (GTDB taxonomy): domain Archaea; phylum Nanobdellota; class Nanobdellia; order Pacearchaeales; family GW2011-AR1; genus VGKP01. The sequence continues at coordinate 3,957 of JBBTBG010000035.1, forward strand.
TTTAAATATATCTCGCCCATTGACAACAACAGCAGGAGTCGTAGTAATGTTATACCACGTTCTGAGATTTTTAATAAATCCAGAGTCCAAAGAAGCATCAAACGAATAAACCATAATATGGTCAGAATCTTCAGCTTTAAATGCATTAAGGATAAATGCAGTTTTCTCATTATCATCACTTTCATCTTTCTCCTGAGTATAAAAGTAAAGAAGCGTCAAAAAGTCGGCTTTGCAGTCTTCTATAAGTCTCTGTATAATTCTAAAATGAGCATATTCTAATTCAGAGTAATCTTTCTTTTGCTCTAAAACACGAAGATTAGATTTACCAAGCCGTTTTTCAAGAAGATCAATACGCTGCCCAACAGTATCAAGCTTTGAAGAAGCGTCAAAAAGATAATTAGTGCTGCAGGTTTGGTTTTTAAGATAATTGTCAAGCTCAGATATATAGTTAGTAATAATCTGATGATCTTTAGTGTTTCTTTCATAGCTAACATATGAGAAAGAATTTGCTACATAAAAAATAATCAAAAAAAGAGATGTTGCGATGATAAATGAGAGTACGTATCTGGAGAAATAACGTTCGTTAGGATTCATCTTTGTTTTTCCTCCAGATAACTTTTTTGTTAAATAGGATGTAAACCACAGATATCACCCACCAAAAAACAAACAAAAAGTAATACAAAACAAAAAATAGGACGAGATTAAAATACCAAGGCTCTCTAAAGTTGGTTTTCTTCCGCGCAAAAACTAAATATCCTACAAGAAGCGTCAAAAAGAGAATGCTCATTAGAAAAAGAGGATAACTCAAAGAGCCAAGAACTATGCGCTCAAAAAGATAGGAGTTATATTCCCAAAGGTCTCTAAAACGATACCCTATAGATTGAAAGAGAGCAAGATCACGCTGCAACTCACCAGCACGTTTAATGATTTGATAAATAAGAAGAATAACTGGAAGAATAACTGCTATGATCGCCGCAGGAAGAACAAGGGTACCTAAAGGTCCTCGGGAAATTCCAAGCAATTGTCGATAATGCCAGAGGTTACGCGTTAATCCAGTGTACCATCTTCTTCTCTGAATCAAGAGCTCTCTAAAATATTTAGGACCTTTTGTATAGGCAACAGCATCTTCAGCATTTTCAATGATATACCCTTTGCTTTGTATTCTCAAAGCTATTTCAAGATCTTCAGTGATATTGTATTCATCATAGCCTCCGAATTTCTTAAAAAATATCTTTCGATAAAGCGAAAATGCCCCAGGAGTAACATGTATTGCATTAAGTGTGGCGAAAGACTTTCTAAGAAAAACACCCATTGCATACTCTATATGCTGGATTCTACGTAAAATTCCTTTAGGCTGGCTGATAACAACAGAAGGAGTCACAGACATGACAGAATCACTATAGAAAAGCGGGACCATTTTTCGCAAGACATCTTTTTCAACCACACTATCTGCATCCATAGAAGCAATTAATTCATTCTTTGCATGCTTTATTCCAAAGTTAAGCGCGGAGCCTTTTCCACCATTAGATTTATGAAATACCCGTACTCCACGAGATTCAAACTTTTTTGCAAGGGCGTAAGTCTTATCAGTACTTCCATCATCAACTACGATAATTTCCATTTTTTCACGAGGATAATCGATATTCAAAAGAGCCTCGAGAGTCTGGACAATGCTTCGTTCCTCATTTAATGCCGGAACAATGATACTCACAGAAAATAGTTTTGTCGTTCTTTGTTTCGGTTTTCGATAATAAGAGAACATACTCAATATATAAAAAGCGGTTGCAAACAGACCCACATATGCGAGAATGTACATAAGAAGCAAATAAAGATCCATGTTAGTTCTCTCCTTGTGTTCTCAGCTCTTCTCCTTGAGGAAGATGAAAGTATTCATAAAAGCTTTCACTTACAGTAAGATCAGCAGTATGCCCCATCTTCTTTTTAAGAACAAGCCCCATCTCAACGAATTTTTTAATGTGATCATAAGCTTTATTGCCTCTGATTTTTACTAGGACGGACTGTTTCATCGGCTGCTTGTAAGCAATAATTGCAAGCGTTTCCTGTTCTGCTTTGGTAAATTCAGAGTTTCCACTCGCCAACCTATTAACCATCCAGGTATATTCTTCCGCAACGTCCATCTTCCAAAGAGTATCTTGCTGTACTACACTAATGCCGGAATGTTTGTATTTATCCATGAGGTCTTCAAGAATTTTCTTTAATAACAAAGGATTAACACTTGTCAGCGCTACAAGTTCTTGCAATGAAAGATATCTTCCAGAAATAAAAAGAGCAGCTTCCACTTTCTTTGTATTCTCTATATCTCGCTCTGCATCAATTTCTTCCACACTTTCTCTGCGAAGTTCCACCTTCGTTGAAGAACGTTGGACGTTTTAAAGCTTATGAAATCCATCTTTAACCTTTTTCTAATTAAAAAATGTTATTAATGCTCCCTCAATAAATCCTGCAATCAGAAGAAGAGGAAGTACATACCAAAGAAAGACAAGCAAAGAAGGATAAATGCATCCTCTCCAGTATTCTTTACGCATCTTCTTCTCTATAACTGAGAAAACAAAAAACATAAGAAAACTCAATGCACAAAGGAAAAATCCAAGAGTAAGAAAGAGAGCAGGAAAAAGAGGAAGTTCCGCCTGAGAAGTAGTCTTTTGAAGAGTTGCATAGGGAATGTGGGGAATACTTAATAAGATCAAAATCAGTCCCACAACAAAGGCTCCTAAGCCTATAAAACCTATGGGGCGAAGCGGACTCTTTCTTTGATGCTGGCTAAAATAAACAGAGACTAGTTTCCAGCCACATCGTATGCCTAATCCCCAAGAGATAAAAAGCGCAGGCAGTTCGAAAACGCCATGAGGAAGAAGTTTCCAGAAATGAGTGCTCCCTGTTTCTATCCAAAGGAAATGCAAAACATACCCTATAAGCGTGCCATTAAGAAGAATATTAAAGACGCTAAAGACGCTAAAGACCATTCCTAAAAAAAGGGAGAAAAACGCGCTTTGAGTATTTGAAATAAATATTAAGCTTGAAAGTTCAACACCTCGTAGACCTGCGACACTTTCACGCATCTGGACAATAATAGAGTCTAGAAAAGTAAGTCTGTCAGCATAGTTAAATCCAATAAAAATACAAGCAAAGAAAAACAATGCTGCTCCATAAACGTATCTCCTACTCTCCTTAAGATATCTCCACCCAAAGTGCATACTCTCTTGCAAAAAGCCCTTAGATTTTTTTTTCATCGGAAAAACCTCTTAAGCATCAGCATTTTCTGAGGGTACTTTAGACGTAGATAAGTTCCATACAAAAGGCCTGCGATAAGACCTCCAAGATGTGCACTATTACCTATTGGAAGGTCAATCGTAAAGCTAATAATTACAAGAGGCACAATAGCAATAATAGGAGCAAGCCAGAGAGGCAGACTTAGAGGAAGAGAAATTTTGCGCAAAATAAGAGAAGGGAAGAAAAGGGAAAAAACCATTAAAAAAAGAAGAATGTTAAGTAAAATTCCAAGGAGAAAGTTAAAAGGAGAAGGGAAAAGAGAGTCTGTCATTGTAAGAACTACAAAAACAATAATAGGCCCAATAATCAAATATACCTTATAACGTGGAATAAGCATAGCAAGAGCACCTAAAAGACCAAAAAGGGCTCCAGACGCCCCAGTAGCAAAAACATCAATTCCTCCAAATACGCGTGCACCCCATGAAAATTGTGAACCAAATGCCGCACCAAAGACAAAAAACATTCCTGCAAAAACACCAGAAATCAAATAAAGCCAAAGAAAACGTTTTCTTCCTAGAAGCTGCTCACAAAAATTTCCCAAAAAGAAGAGAGAGAACATATTAACAAAAAGATGAAAAAGTCCGCTATGCATAAACATACTCGTCATCAGCGTCCACCACACTTCTCCCTGAAGAATCTGCTTTGCAGAAAGAAGAATATAGAGATGAGAATTAGGAATCACAGCAAAAAGAATGCTAAACAGAATAAAAAAAATAATATTTAGAGCAATAAGCACAGTCGTTGCCCTCCAGCGAAGAAATATAGTATGCTTAAGAGTTTTCTTTCTCATAAGAGACATATCGTTAACGCGCTCTCCGTTTTTGCTTACGTGGACTTTCTTTCTTTCCTTTACTACGCATTAAAAGCTTCTTTGCAGAAGACTTTTGCTTTTTGCGGACTTCACGTTCTTTCTTCTTTTTTAGTTCTTCAGCCTTAAGTTTTCGTATCTTTAATTTAGCATCATAGGCTGTAATGATATGCAGCTCTGTATCGACTTCTTGTAAAACTTTTTCTTGTTTCACAATTTCCTTTTCTAAAACTTGGACTTCTTTTGAATTATCTTTAAGTTCAAGAGTCTGGCCACATTCTTGGCACGTATATTGGATAGAAAGCACTTGTTCTTCTCCCATTTCAATATGACAGTTAGGGCAGAAAAAGAACCGTGCTGTTTTCTTTATCTGAATCTGTTGCCGCGCAAACTCAATTCCTTGCTGAAGACGTTCTTTAAATTTTGCAAGGCCGCGCTCCACATTAAGAGTCCAAAAATACGTATACCATCCTCCTTTTTTAGTATCTTTTTTCCTTATAAAGCCAACCAGTCCTTCATCAGCAAGTTTATAGAGAATATTACGTGTTTGATTAATTGTTAGTTTTAGTTTTTTAGCTACGATAAATTCATTGACATTTTTTTTCTGGTATAACAAATCAACAATAGCTCTAGCTTTCTCTCCAGCAACTGAGGTGACAATTTCCTTAAGAAGATCGCTTAACATACATCTTCTTAAAAACATTTCATTAAAAATCTTTCTAATGTATATTACCCCTATAGAGTTAATATAAAGCTATATAAATTAATACCAAAACCTATGGGTATGTTTTGGGACAAAAAAGAGGATAAACACCTACCGGACCTACCTCTTCTTAAACAAGGGTTGCAAGGCAAGAATTCGTTTTCTCCTTCTCTTCCGCAGATGCACCACGAAGATCAAGAAGAAGATACCTCCCCTATAGAGAAACATGGGCTTCCCTCTTTTCCAGATTCACCCTTAATAAAAGGTTTCTCACAAGCAGCAATTAAAGATGCTATTATCGATGACTCAGTAAAAGACAGCGAGACCGTAGGATTTCCAAATGAACCAAAGTCCTTCAAGGTAGTTGAAGTAGAGGAAGGAGTACCATTAATGTCTCCTCCGAAATTTTCTCAAATAACTAAAGCCCTCTCTTCTCAAGCAAGTGCAAAAGATTTTGCCCAGCAGATGCCATCACCTAATACTTCTAGAGAGGAGCAAGTATTCGTTCCGTCTTCTTCCGTTTCTGCTTCAAGAGGAGAAGTCTTCGTTAAAATTGATAGATTTCATTCTGCCAAGAGAGCATTAAATACCGTTCAAACCCAACTAGAAAGTGTAGATAACCTTCTCAAAAAAATACGTGAGACAAAAATGCGTGAGGAGCAAGAATTTTCTGCATGGGAAAAAGACATGACTCAAGTACGTTCCAAAATCGAGGAAATTACAAGGAATCTCTTCGATAAAGCTTCTGACTAATAATGACCACAGAATATATTCGCCTCACTTCTCCTGAAATTGTGTATGGTAAGAAAGGTCTATTGGAAGCACAATTAAATCTTTTGAATGCAACAAGGCATGAATATGAATACAAAAAACTTCGCAAAGAAGAATGCATGCTTAAAATCGCTCTAAAAAAAGCAACTGATGAAACGCTTGTATCTCTTAACCTCTTCGCATCCTTTCTTCCTAAAACTACAATCAAAGAAGAAAAACACCATCACGCTAAAAAAGAAATAATTTCAACTCCTGTAATGGATAATAAAAGCCTTTCTTTAGACCAAGAAATTGAGAATATTAAACAGAAACTGGCTGCTTTGCGTTAAAGGTTGTTTATTAGTTATAGTAATTATTGAGTAGTAAAGGTTTATAAATATAAATTTTATTCTTAAAGATGTGGAAAATAAAAATCTATGTTTGGTAGGAACAGTGCATAATGATTTAGATGGTAAGGAAAGGCTTGATACTCTTTTAGATAGACTTTCTCCATCCATTGTCGCTCTTGAATATCATGAAGATAGAGAATGTTCCAAAGCATTACAAAAATCCTCGCAAGAAGAACATGAAGAGTTTAGTGCCCTGATTCAGAAGTCTGGCTTGAGTTTAAATCAAGGACAAATGGAAACACTAACTGTGTGTTGGCGCAAAGCAATGGATGTAATGGGTTATGAATTAAGATCTTCAAGAGATTATGTTTCAAGAAATGGAAATCGAAGATTAGAATATATTGATCTCTCTCTTTATAAGGATGGTCAAGAAAAATTTACTCAAGGTTATGCTGAAGCATTGAAACTAGCATTTAATCAAATTACAAGAGAACCTGAGTTAGTAAGTTCTATTCTTGAAAGGTTAGATCGCGGAATCGATATTTATTTGAATTATTTGAGAGGAGAAGTTCAACAAAGGTATCAAAATGTAGAATTGATAGATATTCAGATGGAAGAATTATCTATAATGATGGAACAGCCTCACAATCTTGAGATGATGCAGGAAGCTGTTTCTAGTCAAGCAATTCGAGCTTTGCAACAGTTTTGCAATCCTGCGAGAGAGGAAGCAATGAGTAACAGAATAAGAGAACTATATACTAGAAAAAACAAATTGGTTGCGGTTGTCGGTTTAGGACATTTACACAGATTAAAAAGAAAAGTTGAAGATTTAGAACCTCGAGTTATGACTCTTGCAGAATATAACTCTACTTAAATCTTCGAGGTTAAATAGGCCACATTGGGCACCGCAACATCTATAAATACTTCCATATACTCCAAAAAATATGGCAGTCGAAGCATTTCTTAAACCAGGCGATGTAAAAATGACTATAGAAAAAGAAGTAAGACAAAAACCAACTTTATCAGAACTTACAACGGTGGAAACTCCTGGGAGACCTACTCCTCTAACAGATCTCGAAGAGCTTCCGAAAAAGAAAGCGATACGAAGAAAAAGAACAGAAAAAGTAGAGCCATCAGAAATAACTCCTGCAAAGCGCGATAGTGTATTAATTATCACTGAAAAACCACAGGCAGCTGCAAAGATTGCTCAAGCATTGGGAAATAACCGTAAGTTCTCAGAAAACAATGTACCTTATTACGAGCTTGAAAAAGACTCCAAAAAAATAATAGTTGCCTCTGCCGTCGGTCATTTATTTAATTTAACATATGTTTCAGGCCAAAAAGGATGGCCTATTTTTCAAGTAGAATGGCAGCCTTCTCATCTTACCAAATCTGCCACATTTACAAAACGCTATTTTGATACTCTTAAGAAACTCTCACGTAGAGCATCCGAAATTATAATCGCAACAGACTTCGATGTAGAAGGAGAAGTAATAGGATGGAACGTCCTCCGTTTTATTTGTAAACAAAAAACTGCTAAACGTATGAAATACTCTACGCTAACTTCAGCAGAACTTCTAAACTCATATGAGCACCTTCTCTCAGAACCTCACTGGGGAAACGCATACGCAGGAGAAACGCGCCATATATTAGATTGGCTCTACGGTATCAACCTATCCCGCGCACTGATGTCAGCTATAAAAACAACTGGCTCTTTCAAAATTCTCTCAATAGGCCGTGTACAAGGGCCTGCACTCAAGATGATTGTCGATCGCGAAAAAGAAATCCAATCTTTTAAGCCAATACCTTATTGGCAAGTGTTTGCAAACACAAATGGAATCGAACTAAAACATCCTTCAGACATCTTCGATAAGTCTCTTCTTGAAAAATTTAAGAACATTAAAGAGGGAAATGCTGAAACTAAAAAGAGCGAAGAAAAAACTCTGCCTCCTGTTCCTTTCGATCTAACAACTCTCCAAAGAGAAGCTTATAGGCTCTTTAAATTTTCTCCCTCTGAAACACTCCAGATCGCTCAGAGATTATATTTAGATGGATTAATTTCTTATCCTCGAACATCAAGTCAAAAAATTCCAAAGGAAATTCAACCTAAAAAAATTTTAAAAGCGCTTGAAAAAAACTTTCCAGAAGCTAAAAATGCTATTCGTCCTTTTCCAATGGAAGGCAAAAAATCTGACCCTGCACATCCCTCAATCTATCCAACAGGAGAACACTCTGCATTAAAAGAAAGAGATGAAAAGTTATACGCTCTGATTGTAAAGAGATTTATTGCCGCTTTTTCAAAAGACGTTCTCACATCAAATACACGTATAGTCGTAACTGCTATCGACAAAAAAGGAAATCCTCAATCATATATCCCAGCACCGGAGCCAGCAAGTACAAATATCTCAAATAAAGATGACGATGAGGAAAATGAAAAAATTAAAGAAATTGAAACCAAGAAAGAAAAAGAAATTAACTTCACTACTTCAGGATTTACAATACTCGAAAAGGGATGGAGTCTTGTTTATCCCATCACATTTGAAGAAAGCACTCTTCCAGAACTAAAGGGAAAAGTGATTATAGACTCCATTAGAACAATAGAAAAAGAAACACAACCGCCCAATAGATTTAGCCCAACTTCTCTTGTTTCTCTCCTTGAAAAAAAGAATCTAGGAACAAAATCGACGCGCTCGATGATTGTTGACACTCTGTTTGATAGAGGTTATCTCGATGGCAGAAGCATACAAGCGACACAATTAGGAATGCAACTCATAAAATCCCTTGAAACATATTCACCAATCATTATTGATGAACATCTTACGCGCCAACTAGAAGAGGAGTTAGAAAAAATCCAAGAAAGTAAAAGCAATTTCGAATATCAAGAGAAACAGGTCTTAGAAAAAGCAGAGCGCCTGATTACAGATATTGCAAAAGAATTCAAAGTAAAAGAAATTGAAATAGGTAAAGAATTACTCAAAGGTATTGAGCATATGCGAGCAGATCAACAAGAAGCCAATACCCTAATACTTTGCTCAACATGCAAACAAGGTAAATTGCGTATCATGTATTCTAAAAAAACACGTCGTTATTTTATTGGCTGCTCAAAATATCCCGATTGCAAACAAACCTTCTCTCTTCCTCCAAACGCACTAATAAAAAAATCTGAAAAGATCTGCGAAGCAGACAATTTCCCAAAACTTCTTGCCATTCGTAAAGCCAAGCGTCCTTGGGAATTTTGCTTCAATCCAAATTGCCCCATAGAAACACAGAAGCGAGCTGAAAGAGAAGAAAAGTACAAAAACAAAGATGCTGAAGAAGAATAACTAGAAAAAACTAATATCTACAAGTACTCTCGCTCCAATCAGTTGACCATCTTGAAAGAGTGGTTCTGCCCTATATCTCCTAAGCCTTCCTTGCTCTACTTCTACTTCGAGCATACCCTCAGAAATTCTCTGAGGAAAAGTACATCTATTTTTTTCCAGATCAGCTAGAGTATATGTCATTCCTTCCCAAAGAGTGTATTTCAGAAGATGCCCTGTAGCAACATCATTCACAAAGGCATCATATATTATATCTAATCTCTGGCAGGCACTTTGCATTTTCCTTAAAAAAGAATTCATGAAACTATAGTTTAAGATATTTTTATTTACCTTTTCTTCCCCAAGCTCTCTGTGACGGCCGCACTTTCATATTTCTACTCTTAGTTCTCAATCCACGAGATTTCTTAGCTGCTGAAGTCAATCCTCTTTCAGCACGTCTTCGATTAGTAGAATCACATATCCAATTAATAACAGGATCACTTTTAATCTCAGAACGTGAAGGATCAACTAAAATGACTTCATAGAAATAATATTTACCATCTTTCCCAAGAGGATAAGAATTAAGGACTTCCAACGTAGTGTATTTGCGGGCAGCACGGATTTCTGCGACCCATTGATAATTCATCTTGAGAATCTTGCGTACATGTTGCTTACGGCTTTTTCTTCCATGCTTATGTCTTGACCTCTGTCTTCCGCCTCTTTTCACTCGAATTCTTACAACTACAAATCCTACTTTTGCTTTATATCCTAATGCTCTTGCACGATCAAGCCGTTCAGGCTTTTCAACAACAACAGCCGCTTCGCTTGCTCTCCATTGAATCATCTTTGTATGAATCATTTCCCTGCTTGGTTTCTTCCATGCTTCTCTAAGATGATGATATAATCCTTTTGCCATTCTTCATGAAGCGAAAAGTGGTTTTTAAATCTTTAGTTAGTAAGTACTAAATAGAGTAAAGACTTTTTTAAGAGCATTTAAACTTTGTAACTTGCTAAACCGTAAAATACGACTTCACGGTTTCCACGATACGTTGGTTTTTGTATCATTTCATGGGCATGTGTTCTTAGTGCACGTTCTAAAAATGACTTCGATGGATCTCCTATCAAAGGCAGTATTTGCATTCCATGTTTTGTTCCATAATTTTTTCCCTCCTCACTATATGAAAAAGCTATACTTGTAGAGGAAGATAGAGCTAAACCTTGAGAATATCTATCATTATTATGAACAGTTACAATCAATACTGAAGAGTTTGAGAGCGTATCTGTGACAAGGCGAATTTTACCAGTTAAAAATTTTCTATGCAAACATAATTCATGTTTGATTTGATACTCTGGGTCTCTTCTGAGTGGAAATCTTACTACTCCCTCAATACCTATCTGTTTTTCTACTTTGAATTGCCAGTCTGCAGGTAATCGTGGAATTTGGTTGGTAAATGTCCAAAGAAACCAATCTGAGCATCCATTTCCGTTTTGTGAAAGTGATTGAGATGACATAGTAGAAACTTTCCTTCTTTGAGGTTTTTAAATCTTTTTACTTTTTTGCAACGTTATTCCAAAGATATTTATGGTAAGCAAGATAGTTTTCTGCTAGTTCTTTGCTATCAATAACAAAAGCAAATAAATTCTCTCCAAAAAGAAATTGTGCAACTTTATTGCCGAAAATCACAGTAACAGTAGGATTGCCATTAAATTCGGAAGGTAAAAATTTGCCATGAGGAAAGTCTCTTTTTGAGACAATATTTCTTTTATCTTCTCTGAAAAGATGCATCGTAAAAATTTTTCTTTCTTGTCTTCGCTTATTCCACTGCTTAAAAAACGCCGGAAACTGATGAGGCACATAGTATCCAGAACCCAACCAGCGAATTTCTTTATAGTTAAGCATGTCTTCCCAAACTGCCTTGATTCCTTCCGCTCCGCGAAAAATCTCAGCACGAATCTCAGGTTTTTTCGATTCGAATTTATTAATTATTTGGGGAAGTTCTTTAAGAATATCTTGTTCTATTGATTCTATATGTTTTTTCTTTTCTTCAAGATAACCTATAAGCGCTTTAGGATGAGCAAGCTGGAATGTTCTTCGTTTGTTCTCATCTATATATGTGACTAATCCTCGTTCGATAAGCTTATTCAAAATATCATAAATATTTCTTCTCTCAATTCCTGTTCTTTCATGAATCTTATTTGTAGATGTTGATCCCAAGTCGAGCAATGCTTGATAGACTTTGATTTCGCCCTCTGAAAGACCTGCTTTACGAAGTAGATCCGTATTCATATCTTTTCTAATCTTCTGAACTATATAAACATGGTGTTGTAAGAATACCACATATTCTTATATAGCCAATCTGGTGCAAAATTTCATGAAAGAAAAAGTTACAAGATGGAAAAAAGCACTCTTCACAGGAGTAGCTTGTCTAGGCATTCTTGGCAATGTCCACGCAGATAGCATTGCTCGCGGTCAGAGAGGCCCAACAGAATGGCAAGCAGATCTTCGCCTTAGTCTAGGAGAAAGAGTGAATGCAACAAGCATATCAACAAGAAGTATTGTAAATCAAAACGTAATAAAGTATTGGAATGGTGGAAGCAAAGGTATCTGGGGCTTTGGTGCATTTCCTTATAAAATTCTTGATAACGGAACCTCTGAAAATTCTGGACTTGGAGATATTACTTTAGGAGGTGGTCCAAGATTTGCATTTACAAACTATGTAGGAAGTTTTCACTTCTTACCCTATGTTGCATTGACTTTACCTATAGGAGACTCAACATCAAAGCCAGCTTTAGGAAATAACCGTATAGATTTCAAAGTTGGAACAGGTTTTACGTATCTCCCCTCAAGCAAAAAAGGAGAAATTAGTGGGATAGTTGAATATACTCGAACAGGAATTGATAAGGAATTAAAAATTCCAGATGAAGTGTATGGAGGAATCCTTGCAGGAGGTTCACTAAGTGTGCTGAGAATGCCGCGCCTGAGAATGCTTACGGGAATAACAGGAACAACTAAAATAGGAAGCATTAACGATGGAGACTATGTTATTACTTCCCGCACTGCACTAAGATGTACTCCACCCAATACCAAGCGCTGGCACACTGAACTCTGGGTCGACCACGATATTAAAACGAAAGGAATGCCTAAAGGACACGCAGTCACAGGAATGCTTCGTCTTAATTTTTGATAAAGGAAATATCTCTTTTGATTTACAATAATCCATATATACTCTCACCATTGCATCTCTTTATGGATAATAAGAAACTTACATTAAAAACGCGCATAGGAAGAGATATTCCTGCTTTCTCTATAGAAGAAGCTGTTGCTCAAGACTTTATTCATGCTCAAGAAGGAGATTCAGATATTGAAGATGTTTCATCAGATAAGTATACTCATTTAACAACTGTCTACTCTCTTCCAGAAGAAGAAAGGATATTTATTGCTGCATGTGAGCAGCTCAATCAAAAACCGTATATTGTAATCTATCAACAGAATGCAAGAATAGCAAAAGCAGCAATATTTATTCCAAAACAAACTACCAAAAAGAGAATCTTCTAACTCTTCTTTGCGATCTTCCACAGCAACTCAAAGTACTTGCAATAACCTTCTGCAATCTCTTTGTTCTTGATGACAATAGTAAGTGGTCGTTCTTCACTCCAGAGAATAAGAGCCACTCGCTTTCCATAAATATTGACTGCAAGAGGAGAAGAATACTTCTGAGGTAAGAAACGTATCTGAGAAAGTGGAATTTTTTTATGAATATGTTCATGAAAAATAATACGTGTCTTTATTTTTCTCTCTACACGTCTTTTATCAAACCAGTGAAAATATAACCCTAAGATATCATATGATAATGAAGATGCTCCAAGAACTAAAATTTCCTTCCCTACCGCAAGCTGGTCTTCAAATACTGTTTTCAAGCCGTTTTTTCCAGTATAAAAGTTAGTCTCTTCTTTCTCTTTTGTTTTTGTGAACAACTCAATCATTTGAGGCATAAATTGCTCAATTCTCTGCTCTTTCTCCTGAAGGATTTCGACAAGACGATGTGGATGAACGCATTTGAAAAGCTTTACTCCGTTTTCAACAATATAACCTATAAGTCCTTTCTGAATGAGCATTTCTATCGTATCATATACCACGCGACGATGCAGACCACTTTTTCGTGAAATAAGACCTGCGTGGCTCGGTCCAAGATCAAGCAAGGTAGTATATACCTTACTTTCATTCTCTGTCAGTCCCGCTTCATGAAGAGATTCTTTCATATATTTCCTAAGCCATTAGTATTTTTATATCTTGTGGTGAGAACTACAGCCACATCAATCAATATACTTTTTCCATCTTCTCAATTTAACAAGTGAAAGGAGACCAAAAACAAACACTATGGAATGTGAATTTATTGAACTGATAGCACGCGACAGATTGGAAATACCTCTTTCTAGTATGTATCAGAAAATGAAGAAAGCTAAGAAAGAGCTCGCACAAGGATTAGCTGGAAGAGTAAAAGAACTTGATGGTGCAGAGCTTGAAGGAGAAAGAGTATACGCGCATATAGATAGGGAAGATAAAGAAAAAGCACGCGGAATGAAAGAAGCAGTTGCTGAGTTTGCCCAAGAACATCCTAGATATGGTGCAATCTTACTCAAGAAAGTTGCTGAAAAGAGAAAGTTTGCTGAAGAACACCTTTACTTTGGAGTAAATACTGGATGCAGACTGACGACTGATGATTACATCACCGTTATGCGTAGCCTGGGACTTTCTGAAGGCGTTGCACGCAATTTATATCCTGACCTTATTCATGTCAGCAGGAAGCTTGCAAAAGCACGAGAAGAAGAACGAAGGATAATTGTCGGCAAGTATTCTCCTGAAGGCGCTGCATTGAGCGAAGAATTAGACGAAGCTGCGTAATCAGAGAAATTTTTTATGATTTTTTTATTTTTTGGATTTGACTTTAGTAAGAGAATTTAAATAGAAGTAAAAACAACTGAATGTATGAATATACAAGCCATTGTTATAGTAATATTCGTCGTGGTTGGAGTATTCTATGTTGGTCTTGTCCCGCTTCTCTGGACAAACGATAAATCCGCTCCATCTCCTGATGAACAAAAAATACCGTCTCCGGAAAAAGCACAAGAAAAAAAGCTTGATACTACGCTCTCACCTGCGCGCGATCTCACTGGGGTCTGGCAGGGTCCTGCTCGCTGGACAAACAACGTCAATAATCCTGCGTGTAGGTATGAAGGGACATTCACTGTGAAATTTAATCAACAAGGGAACGCACTTGCAGGAGACTATACCTCGGATATCACAAAGTCAGAACAATTGCTATCAAGCGTTCCCTGTAGCCCTCGGGGCAGACAAGGCACAGTTCCCTTGTCAGGAACCATCAGTGCGTCGTCATTTAAGTTTACAGTAGCTACAATAGATTTCTCTGGCACGTTCACGTCAGACCTTATGCAAGGCACGCTTGTATCTTGCCCGAATCAGGAATGCGCTGATGGAACGCGTGCAGTGGGATTCACCGGAGACTTTTCACTGACACGAAAATGAATGCCTTGCTACGAGCATTTAAATAGCTTCATTTCATTTCATTTTTACAAATCGTTCTCTTAAAGGAAATCTTTTTTTTAAGTACGTTTTCAAACATTATGTATAGACCTAACTCTTCGAGAGCCCGTATGCCTTATAAGGAGCCAGAACGACATTGTTCTTGTGGAGGAATTATTAAAGTAAAACAGCGTCGCAATTTTCCTCATGGTCGCAAATCAGGTGGACGTACCATTAAGTACTCTCTTTGTAATCTTTGCCAGAAACGCTCTTAAAAAATCTATATAAACAGCTTTTTATACTTGCTTCACATTCCACAGAAATGGCAAACAAAAATACCTTTTACGTCACAACACCCATTTATTATCCAAATGATGTCCCTCATTTAGGGCAGGCATATACAACCATAGCAGCAGATACGCTCGCACGCTGGCACAAACTGCTTGGAAAAGAAGTATTTCTTTTAACAGGAACAGATGAACACGGAAAGAAGATCGAAGAGACTGCTCAAAAAGCGGGAAAAACTCCAAAAACATTTGTCGATCACCTCATTCCTGAATTCAAAGATGCTTGGAAAAAACTGAATATTCATTATAACCGTTTTATTAGAACAACTGATCCAGATCATGAACAAGTTGTACAGACATTGCTAGCAGAAATTCACAAAAAAGGAGATATATATGAGGGATATTACGAAGGAGACTATTGCACAGGATGCGAAGCATATTATACAGAAAAAGAGGCTCCAGGAAAAATCTGCTCAATTCATAATAAGCCTCTAGATCATCTCAAAGAAGAAACTTACTTTTTCAAGCTCTCCAAGTATCAGGAGAAGCTCTTAGAATTTTATAAGAAAAATTCCGAATTTATTTCTCCAAAACATCGTCAAAAGGAAATTATTAATCGTGTCAAAGAAGGATTACAAGATCTTTCTATTACCAGAACCTCTTTTGATTGGGGCATTCGCGTCCCATTTGATAAGAATCATATTTGTTACGTTTGGTTTGATGCACTTACAAATTATCTCACAGGAATTGGCTATCTCGAACACAAAGAACAATTTAAGAAATTCTGGCCTGCAAATGTTCATATTATTGGAAAAGACATCTTATGGTTTCATGCAGTAATCTGGCCTGCTATTTTACTTTCTGCTGGAATTACCCCTCCGAAAAAAGTATTTGCCCATGGGTGGTGGACAGTACATAATGAAAAAATGGGAAAATCTGCAGGAAATGCTATAAAGATAGATCAACTTATTGGATTAGCAGGTACTGACAGTGCACGCTATTTTTTTTTACGTGCAGCTCCTTTTGGAGAAGATGGAGACTTTTCCGAACAAGCACTCATAGACAGACACAATAATGAACTTGCAAATAAACTCGGCAACCTCGTAAGCAGACTTTCAACACTCGCAGAACAGCATGGTCTAACTAAATCAACTTCCTCTACTCTAGACACAAAAAAAATAATAAAAAACGTAAACAAGGGATTCGAAGATTTAGCATTTGATAAGGTTCTTAATGATCTCTTTGGATTCATAGATAAAATAAACACTTTTCTCCAAGATAAAAAGCCCTGGGAGACTCATGATTCAAAGATTCTTTATCAAGCAACTAATGCCCTTAAAGATATAACAATTCTTCTCTCTCCTTTTCTCCCAGAAACAACAGAAAAAATAGCAAAAACATTCAATTTTGAGATCTCTCTAGAAAGTCTAAAAAAACCGATTGCAATAAGCAAGATTAAAAAAGCCCATATTCTTTTCAAGAAGATAGACATGACATTCCCTCCATTTAAGAAACAACAATCATCTGTTCAGAAAGTTCAAGAAAAAACTTCTTCCACTCCTAAAGTCAGTGCAAGAGATAACTCCACACCATCTCAAAGCATCTCCTACGATGACTTCGCAAAGCTAGACCTCCGTGTAGGTAAAATTATCGAAGTGAAAGACCACCCACAAGCAGACAAACTCTATGTCCTCACAGTCGATCTCGGAGAAGAAAAACCAAGAACGATCGTAGCAGGCCTTCGCCTTACTTACAAGAAAGATGAATTAAAAGGAAAGCAAGCAATTTTTGTAGCCAATCTCGCCCCAAGAGCACTCAAAGGCATTGAAAGTAATGGAATGATCTTAGCTGCGAGCGATGATGAAGATCATCTTTTCTTTCTTACACCTGAAAAAGACATTGTGCAGGGAAGCAAGGTTAAGTAGAGTAAAATTGCAAGTAAAAGTTCCAGCGTGCTTGAAATCCTTTTTCTAAACCCTCTTTTGCCGCCTGCAATGTTGAATCGTTTTGAATGAGAGTTTCTACTGTTTTGCTTAGTTTTTTGGCATGTGCATCATCATGCGCTGCGTGGGGTTGGAAAAATACCGACTCTTTTAGACCATATCCTCGCGTTAGTCGAGGAAGAATTACCTCATAGGTTTCTGCAACTAACTTTTCTTCTGCCATTTCTAAGCCTGCAAGGCAACGAGCATCGTATTCTTCTGCTGATTCTTTGATACGTGGGCGTACGATAGCATAGAGATCCTCTATTACCTGGCGCGTCTGCTCTGTAGGAGCTATTAACGCGATACGTTCTTTTGAGAGGCCCATTGAAGCGAGGTCTGTAAACAGGTCTTGCCTGTGACTTGGCTTTCTCGCAGGATATTCCTCTAGACGCAACTCGCGTACAACTTTTCGAGCTTCTTTACTATTGAGAAAGCATTCTGCTTCATCATACAATGGTGTAAACTGAAACGAGAGAAAGCGCTGTTGAAGGAGTAGTTCTTCAAATTGTTTATCAGGAAGTATTCCTATCTGTGACAGTACGGGATGATCGTGATTATACTTTCTTAAGAGATTCATCTTATGTAAGTATAATTCTTCCTTATGTTTGTTTTCCATAGCTTTTCTGATACTTATTATTTTATAATATCTTTTAAAGATAATTTTTACTAAATCGATATATTTATATAATAAGTATATTAAAGTAAAATATATGAAGCTTGACTTGAAAGATAGGCGTATTTTATATGAGCTTGACAGAAACGCGCGTGCCAGTAACGTGGAGATTGCAAAAAAAGCAGGTATATCAAAGCAAGTTGCAGGCTTTCGCATTAAACGCTTGATTACTTCTAAGATGCTTACTAAGTTTCATACGATTATTGACATTTCTACCTTGGGATACACAGTACATAAATTGTTTTTTCGTTTACAAAACCTAGATAAGCATTCTGAAGAAAACCTTATTGCCTTTTTGCTTAGACATCCCAGTGTTGTTTGGATCGCTGGATGTGATGGTCGGTTTGATTTAGCATGTGGTGTTTGGGCAGAGAATGTTGAAACATTAGATCATACACTAGCAGAATTTACTAGAGAGTTTGGTGAATGTATTGCTGAACGACAGATCGCAACTATCTTACGTGGGGAATATTTGCCTCGCGATTACTTACTTGGCGAGCGAAGATTAAACAAACAGCGGCCTTCTTTTGGAGCGGTAGCCGCTCCTTCACTTTTGCGTGAACTGGATTGGAAGATTTTACATATGCTAGGAAAAGATGCAAGAGTAAGTGCTGTGGAGATTGCCACAAGTATCAAAGTGAATGCTGAAACTGTAAGTAATCATATTCACAGGCTTGAGAAAATAGGAGTTATTCGAGGGTATACCATCGTTCCCAACGAAGAACTCTACCCTTATCTGCATTATAAGATTTTAATCGGGCTTAAGAACAGTTCAGAAGAACAAGAACGTTCGTTTCGTTCGTTTTGTCAAACTCATCCTTCTATTGTCTATCTTGTAAAGTCGTTAGGACCTTGGGAATTTGAAGTTGATCTTGAAGTTGAGGATTCTAAGAAGTTACGTGTGATCTTAATGGAAATGAAAACGGAGTTTAAGGATGTTCTCAAAGACTACTCTACTTTGAGTTTGTATAAAGTTTATAATTATAACTTCTGTCCGAGTATTAAGGAGACTTAACCAAACAATCTTTCAAGCAAAGTATAATCTTCTCTATATCCATTATTTCCAATGATACGCGCAGCAATCTGTCGGTAAGCCCTAGAAGCCTTGCTCCTAGGATGCGTATGAAGAAGAGCATCTTTCATAACGAGAGAGGATTGCATGTTCTTATCTTCAGGAATAACTCCCAATATAGGAAGCTCAAGCATATCTTTAATATTAGCTATAGGCATTTCAGTCTTAAGCCCTCGTACACGTGTAACAATAACTCCTCTGATTTCTTTGCCAAGCTCCTCAATAACTTTACTTGCCTTAAGAGCATCAGTCACAGCAGGGATCTCTGGATTAGTTACAATAATGAGTTCATCACAAGCTTCCATGGCTGCAAGTGCCTCTTCCCCTAAGCCTGCAGCAGAGTCATAAATGATATAATCAGCCATCCTTCTAAGTTTTTTACCAACTTCTTTCAATTTGCTGTGGTTAAGGCGACGCAATTCTCTTACAGAAAGAGAACTAGGAATAATTTTCATCCCAGATTCGTGCTCATAAAGAGCATCCACAATCTTAGCCTTACCCAAGAGAACATGATTGAGAGAAATAGGAACAATAGGAGCTCCCAGATGAAGACCAATATTAGGAGTAGTGAGATTTGCATCCAGAACTATAACTTCTTTCCCAAAAGAGTTG
The DNA here is from genome assembly GCA_038043805.1 of Nanobdellota archaeon. Lineage (GTDB taxonomy): Archaea > Nanobdellota > Nanobdellia > Pacearchaeales > GW2011-AR1 > VGKP01. The sequence goes on from JBBTBG010000035.1 coordinate 23,329, forward strand.
AGTGCCGCACCAAGATTAATTGCCGTAGTCGTTTTTCCAACACCACCTTTGCCCGAAGTTATTGTAATGAGTTTAGCCATAGTCTTTCTTCCAAAAACATAAAGGAATAACAAAAGTTATTTAAGAGCACTTATAAACCTTTCTAACGCAGCAGCATACTCCTTAAGCTTCTCGAGATTGATATTAATAATTTGTCCTTTGTAAGTAACTTTGAGATTGACTCCTTTACGGAATTCATTTTCCCTAATTTTTTCAAGCTGCTCAATATCTCTAAAAAGCTCATAAAGCTTAAGTGCCTCACTAATATCTCTATTATTGGCGTAAACTACTTTCAGCTGGACTAATTTAGCACGAGGTGCATCAGGGATTGGCTTCCACTTTTTCTGTTTTTTTGCTTTTTCAACTAGGCTATCCATACATAACTCAATCATCATCTTCCATCGAAGAAGGAGATTAATAATCACATCACAGGTCTTCGTGTACTTTAGACTCACATAGAGAAGATGGTCTGCACTAATTTTCTCTTTTATAATAAGCTCCATAAAATTTTATTCTGACGTTTGTATACAAATCTACGTCCCTATTTATAGTTTTCTGGTCTCTAAAAAGCCGATTTCTAAGTTTTTAAGAAGCGCCCGCACGGAAGAAATCCCATCCAAAACCGTTTTAGAAGTAATTTCGTTAAGTGTCCCATCATCGTTAAGAATAATTGCTTTTCCTCTCTGAGGGAAAGTGCATCCACTTTTTGTATAATTTTCACCAACAAGCAACAAGTGCTGCAAAACTTGCTTATGAAGTGATGAAAGATTATATCTTTTGACGCAAACTTTGAAAAAGAGAGTTCTATTCCTTAAAGGATCTAAAGATATACGCACTCTCTTTTTAACATATTCAAGTTGAAGCGTAGTAGAAATAAGCATAACCTCTGCTTTCCAGAGTTGTTCTAATGCTCTTAAGAGAATTCGGGAGTCTTCCAGTTGAGGATAAAGAACATTCACAAAGCGTTCTGCACTTCGAATCTGCTGTTCGCTGTCTAGAAGTGTTGCAGATATTTTTTTTTGAAAAGTATTCATTCTAATGTCATCACTTGAGGAACAGGATCATTCTCTTCCATATCTCCACAAATAAAAATACAGTTAGTAAGAAGTATATAAAGTTATTCGCTTAAAGCCATAATCGCTTCAGCAATATCTCCATTAGACTCTTCAAGCGCTTTCCTCGCGTCTTCTTTAGAAACACCTGCTTTTTCAGCAACCATCATGACGTCAGCATCAGAAATCCCTGCTTCTCGTGCTTCTTCTCGTGCCTCTCCAGTAACTTGCCAGCTCTCCTGTCCTTGCATAACGATTTTCACAACATTTGCCGGCTCAACTACAACTCTTTTCCCAATACATTCAAAAACCACTCTTTCTACTTCCAATTCATCTTGTTTAATTCCCATTTGCTTCATCATTGCCTGCATCTTCTTAGGGTCAATTCCACCAAACATCTCTCTGCGAATAAAAAAGGCTATAAATACCTTTGCAGGCAGAAGATTTAAATCACTTATTTTCCTAAGCACAGAATGAAACAAAGAGGATTTAAGTGGTACGGCCTTATAGGGATTATTCTTATTATAGTAATGGAAGTAAACTTCTTTACAAAAATAGAGCCTTTTGCAAGCTGGTACTTCCCAATTATCTGGCTAGGCTATATTCTTACAATAGATGCATTAGTCTACAAATTGCGAGGTAATTCTCTTATCAGCAATCGTCTTCCCACATTTACAGGAATGATAATAATTTCAGCATTATTCTGGTGGATTTTCGAATTTACTAACATAGCACTCAATAACTGGACATATCAAGGCACAACCGCGCTCGGAGGAGCTAAGAATTTCTTTGGCACGCTCTCTTTTGCAACAGTTTTACCTGCATTCTTCGAGACAGTAGAATTAATTCGCAGCATCCATCTTTTTGACAAAAAGAATCTGAAAAAAAAGCACAATATCACAAAAACATTCTTACATTTAATAATCTTCTTAGGAATTATCTGTTTCTTTGCTCCAATGATCTTGCCTGCATTTACATTTCCATTGATATGGTTAAGTTTTTTCTTTTTTCTAGATCCAATTAATTATTTACATAAACAACCAAGTATCATAGGTCACCTCAAAAACAGAAAACTCACAATTCCTCTTTCTCTCCTACTTGCAGGCATCATCATGGGATTTTTCTGGGAGTTCTGGAATTACTGGGCAGTTCCAAAATGGACATATAATATTCCATTTGTCGGATTCTTCAAAATATTTGAAATGCCCATTCTAGGCTACTTAGGCTACTTTCCATTTGCATTAGAACTCTATTCTATGTATTGGTTTACAAGATCATTGTTCACACATAAAGAGCAGATATTAAGCGATAGTTAATTCTTCAGTTGTCCTTTCACTCGTTCCACATCAGAAAGATAAGTAATTCCAATCCATCGTTCATGTGCTGGAATCACACGAAAAACAGATTTATTTTCATTAATCAACATGTTCAACACTTCTGGCAACAAGCACTCAGCAGTTCTACTTTTACTCTCTTTCTTAAAATCATCCACTTTTTTCTGTATTTCTTGAAGAATAAATTGATGCATTCCAAACAAATTCATACTACAAAGCGCATTTCCTTCCAAAATACCTTTTTCTATCTTCTCAAAAGAAACCCCAAATTCTTCACGAACACTCATGATTCGCTCATGTTCATCAGCCCTAATAATCGCTCTATTGACTTCTCCCAAATCAGGTACAACCTCTTTTAGCTGATATCCAATCATTACATTATCATTAAAATTTTTAAGGAATTCACTAGCTTGTTCAAACGAAGACGCTCCATAAAGATCATCACCATTACAAAGAACAAATGGGGTTGTCAGAAATGGAGCAGCAGAGCAGATTGCATCTGCAGTTCCCCAAGGCTTGTCTCTTATCACAGAATCATATTTTTGAAAAGCATAAACAATCTGAATGCCTCTATATGAAGATCCGAAGTATTCTAAATAAGATTTATACGTCAGAGGACTCACAATAAAAACAATCTTTGTAAAG
>JBBTBG010000036.1:0-13522 GCA_038043805.1 Nanobdellota archaeon
TGTTGTTTTCGATGAAGAACAAATTCCCAAAAAACCTTGTATTTATACTATAGATGAATTTCTAGAACAAAAAAATACTCTTCTATCTCAAAGTGCAACTCGATTTAACCAGCTAAGAAAAAAGGCGGCAGCACATAACTTGGGTCTTCTTGTTGAAAACGCACGTGCCGTAATTTTTGGCATGAGCCATGTTACTCAGAAACCTCGTATGCATTTTGTTCCATTTAATAAACTAAATACTCTTCTTTCAATTTCCTCGGAAGGACTTGTTTTGGACATAGCACATTGGGCAGGTGGGCGATTTGCTCCTCTTCAATTCAAGAAAAATAATTCTGAAAGTGAGCAAGAGCAACTCTTTGCAATTGAAGGAATTACTTCTTGGGAAGAATATTTAGAGAATAATCCAGACTATGAACAATATCTAGCACACACAAAAGTGTTACATATGAGTAACGCGACAGGTATTGGTGTTAGCCTCAAGGAATATCCAGAGCTTGAGAAAAAGTGGGGCTCGACAGGAACTATCCAAGGACTTCTGAAGAAAAAAGATCTAAAATCCATTCTCGAATACGCTAGCAAGAAAAACATTCCGATAGCAATTGAAGTAGATTATGACATTAAAAATATTCCCAAGAATAACTTTAGTGAGGCAGATGACTTCCTCAAGTATATTTTAGATTAAAATCCCAGCACATTTTTAAGGTGCATTTTCATAGATATAGTATGAATAAAAAGAAAGTGGTGGTCATTGGAGGAGGATTTGCAGGGTCCACGATCGCACGATTGCTAGAAAAGGATTTTGATGTCGTGCTTATCGATACTAAAGAGTATTTTGAGTATACGCCTAGTATATTAAGAGTCATTGTAGAACCAGAGCATCTTTCAAAAATTCAGGTTAGACATTCAACTTATCTAAAAAAAGCGCGAATTCTGATAGGAGAAGTTACACACGTAACAGAGAAAGAGGTAAAAGTTAATAATCAGAATATTTCTTTTGACTATCTTGCCTTGTGTTCAGGGTCAACTTATGCTTCTCCTATCAAGGAATCTCATAAAGTAATTCCTTTACGTACAAAAAGCCTCTCTTTGGCATCAGAAAGACTGCGAAAGGCAAAAAGTGTACTTTTAATAGGTGCAGGACTTGTAGGTGTCGAACTTGTGGCAGAGATTATGGAAAAGTATCCAGAGAAAAAAATCACCATAGTACACGCTTCTTCAAAAATTCTTGAACGTAATCATCCAAAAACCAGAAAGTATGTACTTAAGTATTTTGCAAAGAAGAAAGTAAAATTAATTTTAAATGAAAAAGTTATGAGTGGAAAGGGAAATACATATACTACAAACAAAGGGACAAAAATAAAGGCAGATCTCACGTTCTTCTGTACAGGCATCACTCCTTCCTCACATTATCTCAGAAACAGCTCTCTTAAAAAATCTCTCTTAGGAAATTGCATTGTTGTTAGCAAGTTTCTTCAGCTTCAGCACCATCTTAATATCTTTTCAGCAGGCGATGTCAACAACACTTCAGTAGAAAAGACTGCGCAGAACGCAGAAGAACAGGCAAAAGTCATCGCTTATAATATTCTTGCACTTGAAAAAAATATACCTTTTAAGGAATATCAAGAAAAAAGTACGCCTCTTGTCATCAGTTTAGGTAAAAATAAAGGTATTTTTGAATATCATAATATCATTGTTACAGGTTTCTTGCCTGGAATTTTAAAATCATTCATCGAATGGAAAGAAATGAGAAAGTACCTCTAATCAAAGAGAACACGCATTCAGCCCTTTCTTCTTCAAATAATGCTGATGATATTCTTCTGCATCATAAAAGATATCTGCTGAGATGATATCTGTAACAATATTCTTTCCAATCTTTTTTTGCTCATCTTTTTTTGAAGCTTCAGCAATTTTCTTTTGCTTTGATGTGTGATAAAAAATAACAGAGCGATACTGGCTTCCAACATCAGGACCTTGTCTATTCAATTGAGTTGGGTCATGTTCTTCCCAAAATACTTTAAGCAGTTGTTCATACGAAACTTTTCGAGGGTCATAAACTACTTTGACAGTTTCTGCGTGTCCCGTCATTCCTGTACAAACATCTTGGTACTTTGGATTTTTAGTGTTGCCTCCTGAATATCCAACACGCGTTGAAATCACTCCAGGCATTTCAAAAAAAGTTTTCTCAACATGCCAAAAGCATCCAGCAGCAAACCACGCTTCTTCCAATTGAATTTTTTTTACCACTTTCATCTACAAGAAAGAAGATTCTGGAATTTAAATGTTCCTTGTCACGCCGACTAAGAATACAGTTCCCTTTCTAGGGTTCTGCTAGATATTTGACGATTTATAAGTTTATATATCTTTCGTTTTCCGACGGAAAACGTTTAAAAAGTCACTTGAAGAAAAAATGTGATATGAATGGAATTTATTTTTGTAAACAGTGTGGCAAGATATTAGAATTGCAAAAAAAGGAAGAAAATAATACGGGTATTTGTAGCTGCGGCTTCACAACAATAATTCCAGAAATTGCATTTGCACAACCGAAAGAAAAAGAACAAGTAGGCGCTGGAGTTATAAGAGAAGAAACTTCAACTGGAGGATTTCCTCACACATGTAAAAAATGCAGTTATGGTTTTTGTGATCCCACACAAATTAATGCTCCATATAGCGATGAGTCAGATATATATCTTTACAGATGTAAAAAATGCAAATTTGTAGAGAGGCAGGCTGATGGAACAGGAAATACCTAATCTACCTCTTTACTACACCAAATCTCTCAGGTCCATGTTTTTGTTTCGGTTTTCCAGGGTCTTTGCCGCGCTTCTTCATAGATTCCAAAACTTTATCATAGGGTATAATCTGCGCTCCATTCTCTAAAAGATAATCAAATACATTTGCAATCCTTATTTCTTCAAAAATTTTCACTTCAGAAGTTGAAATAAGCTCTTCAGAATGAAGTCGAGAATCATTATGAAAAGAAACTGCATCAACAACGACATAAAGAGAAGCAGGTTTCTTAAGAAGTTGTAAACTTCCTTTTTTAATCTCATCAATATAAAATTCTCTCTTTCCAGTTAAAAAATTAAAAGCATAGCACGCCGCAAGCACATCTCCAGAACCATAAGTCATAGCTAACGCAAACAGCTTGTCAATAGTAGCAAAAACAACTTTCTCATTACCAACCACTGGATGAGAAAAAGGTTTCAATACCTTCAAACCAGAAACTCGTGAAGCATGATAGAGCATCTCAAAACAAGGCAGTTAAGATATATAAATCTATAACAGATTACACGATGTTTCCTGAACTAAGCAGGTTTTACCTCTCGGTTGGCATTGCGCCTTTGCCCGCCCTTCAGCATCGTGTAACTCCCATATTCTTTCAAACTTGGGAACGATGTGAAGAAATGATACCATCAATCACTCCTTCAAATAATACAAAGCATTCAAGTATATATAGGTTTCGGATAAGAAAAAGAACTACAAAAAGAATTTAAACAGCCTAAGCAATTCAAAGAACAATGGGTCTTTCAGAAATAGCACATGTCTTAAAGAAAGTGTTTAGTCAGCCTGAGTATCTCCTTCTTTCTCTTTTGACCGCAATGATTGTGTACATCATCAACGTAGTTATTGCAAATATCCAGAACCTTCTTGTGTGGATTCCAGAATTAGGATTGTTCCAATCACTAGTGTTTATCAAAGAGCTAATTACAGGATTTCACCGTACAGTCACATTAACAACAACAGTTTCAATAGTCCTAATCAGTATATGCACAGGAATTTTACTATCTCTGATAGTATGCAAATTCAAAATGTCTCAAAGTGTTGAAAAGCCAACAGGCATCATTTCAGGAATAGGTTTATTTCTTGGATTCTTAGTTCCTGGCTGTGCTGCATGTGGAGTTGGACTTGTCACAATAATAGGTTTAGGGTCGAGCGTCGCAGCATTACCCTTACAGGGAACTGAAATTGCCTTGCTTTCAGTGATACTTTTACTGGTAGGAATTATCAAAGTAAGTAATGATTTTTACAAATGTGAGATAGTCAAAAAGCAAAGAAAGAATAGATAAAGAACTGAAAGAGGAAGAAGATTCTATGATGTCCCTCATAAGTAGTCATAAATAGAAAGTTTTAAATAGTCTGCCATTTGCTATGTTCTATGAATGTACCATCGACTGAAGAAACAGATCCTTGGAAATATACGTGTAACAAGTCTAAAGAAATAGACCAGGCACTTGGTTCAGATGATTTTTATCTTTCAGGCAATCAGACGTATTCAGGATCAGGAGTTGCAAGATTGTTTGGTACACCTCTAGAAGTTCGCCAAATGAGACTAGGAAGAGAAGATTGTAAGGGACATCAAAGCTACACATTTAATAAAAATTCCGGTCTTGCTTCTTTAATTGAAAGAGCATATAGTGTTTTTATCCCATGTAGCATTGAAAATGTTAATCGCATTCTTTCTAGACAGCCTTTTGAATATGTGGTTGGTCGCGTTGACGAAGATAAAGATGGATTTGTTACAGAAATTGAGACTTCATCTTTGGAACATCGTGTAGGAACTGTTCCTGATCTTATTTCCCTTATGCCTCGAAAAAGAATTTCTGGGGTGAGCCAAGTTAACGTTCGCATAGGTAACAGAACAATTCAGCAAGTAAAATCTAGCAATCCTGATGATGCTGGACTTATTGAGATCGATTCTATTACGGGAAATAGTTCAGTTGTCTATCACCCTGGAAAAAGCGATCCACCTCAACCTTGTTTTAAATGGGGTTCTGGGGGATGGAAACAACCTATTAAAGTTAAAGTTGAAGCTGATCAATTGTTTTTCGATGAACGAGAAGAATCAGATGGAAAGTTATGGCTCCTGAATTTTCAAAAAGAAGGCTACAAGGCGATTGCTCTTTAGACTATAACATCAGAGAGTTTTTAAAGCCCGAATTCCTGCGAAAGTCACATGAAAAACAGAGATGAAAGGAGGTTTATATGAGTGAAGAAAATAAGGAAAGTATTACTATCAAAAAAGAAACGCTCTGGAAATATTCAACATTTATTTTAGCGGCACTCTTGATTATAGGTGCCTTTATGGTTTTCAATAATGGAAGCCCTACAGGAAGTGTCATTACTGGACAAACTGTTGCTCCTGGAACTGTTGCTGTGCCTAGCGGCCCAGTGAAGATTACAATAGACAGTGATGATCCTATCCTAGGAAATGCAGATGCAAAAGTGACAGTTATCAAATTCTCTGACTTCTCTTGTCCATTCTGCGCAGCTGCGTCAGGAGACAATGAAGAAATGGTTAGTTATATGAAACAGCGTAATCCAAGTTGGGAACCAATTGTCACGAATTTCATCAAAGACTACGTAGATACAGGAAAAGCGCGCTTTGTTATGAAATATGCAATGGGACATAGTGGAGGACGTTCTGCACAGCTCGTAGCTTGGTGCTTAAATGACCAGAAACTCTATTGGAAATTCCATGCAAAAGCATTTGCCAATATTGATGACGTTGAAGATCTTGATAAAATGAAAAATCTCGCTAAAGAAGTAGGTGCAGATCTCACAAAATTGCAATCGTGCTTAGATTCCAAAAAATATGATTCGAAATTTAACAAACATGAACAACAAGGATCTGCCGCAGGAGTAGAAGGAACACCTGCATTCTTTGTGAATGGCAAGATTTTAAGCGGAGCACAACCATACAGCACTTTCAAACAAGCAGTAGAAGCTGAACTAGCTGCTGCATAAAAACAGTTTATTTTTTATTTTTTATTGTTTTGAATAGAATAAAGAGAATTCCTAACCTCATGCATCCCATCGTTCGCTTCGCTCACTTCACAGCACAGAGAAAACCGTAGGTTTTCGAGGCGTTCAGAAACTAAGAGTTTCTTACGAGCTGTAGGGTATTGCACTCGGTTCAAGACGGAATCGTCAAGAATCTACGATTCTTGACCGCCTCGAGACATCAAGAATGCTTTTTTCATTCTTGAGTGCGCTCAAAAGTCTCTGACTTTTGACGACTGAAAGTTCTCTCAGTCTCTAATTACATCTTGAGCCACAGCAAGCTGCGGAGTATTCCACTCAAAATGTAATAACTTATTCAGTTAGTTTTTTCTTTATCTTTTCCAAAAGAGGATTGAAACATGATTGAGCAATAGATATTGCGTCCTCTGCTTCTGCTTTAGTCGGAATGTATCCATAATAATTTATATTATGTCTTAATTTTCTCAAGGAGTCTATCAGCTTAATGGGGCGAGTAGTGGTTACTTGGATGGTTTCAAGTTCTTTTATCTGTTCTACATGATCTTTTGAGACTATGCCTTTTGACACAAGTTGGGCATCACCTAACATACGAAAACTTTCGTAGATATTCCTAATGATATTAAATGCTGATTCTGAGGTGACTTCTTGTTTAAGAGTAAATTGCATTTCGCGCTCTGCTGCACTAATGATGCTCAATGCACTTTTATTATCGAAATGTTTCGTTCTGTTGTTCATGTTCTCGCCTCTAGGAATCCATCTAAAACTATTCCATTGGCAATATTAGCGAAGAGGTTCGAATCTATTTTATTACGGGAAAATACATGAACATTTACTGGAACATTTTGCCTATATCCTAATTCTTGAATAACGCCCAATTTGATTATTTGAAGGTCTTGGTTGTTGATAACTTCTACAGCAATATCAATATCGCTTTCTTCTATATCTGTTCCCCAACGATAGCTTCCGAATAAAACGATCACTCTAGGAGATGGAACTACATTGTAGATCGCACTAATTATCCCTGATTCATAGATACTGCTTAGATTGTAGGGTATTTTTTTCGTAATAAAATATGCGTGCTTTTGGTTTGCAGATAATAGCCACGCCCTTCCAATAATTTCTTTATTAAGAAATTGTATTTGCGCCAGAGACTCGACAATCTGCTTTGTAGCGGTTTTGGATGAACTAATGGATTTTGCAAGGTCGGTAAGACCTATTTTTGCTCTCGGGCTTGCATAAAACCAAACCAGACATTTATCGAGGGTTCTCTCTAATTCAGCTATAGGTACATTCTTTAACAAAGACAGAGTGTGTTGTCTCATAGGTATGAGTATTTTCAGGACTATATAAGCTTTTCTATACTCTTATAGTTCTAAGAAAGTTCATATGAACTTTTCTAGACTCACTCAAAAAAGGATGAGGTCTCATCTTTTCCAAGCGTAATAATACACAGTATCGCGGAAAAAATTATTATCTTTAAGAGGCGCTTGCACATCTCTAAATCCATTCTTTTCAAGAAGTTCAGTCATCTCCTGTCTTCCCCAAAAATGCAAGTGTTCAGGAAAAGAAAAACCTCGCCAGTCTACTCCCTTTAGATAGCGCGTCATTCCCCATGCGTTAGGAATGGAAAGGGCAAGAAGACCACCATCTCTAAGAAGACTATGAGCTTTTTGCAAGTTCTCTTCTGGTGAAAGCGCATGCTCAAGAACGCTAAACATCGTAATGCCCTCAAAAGAATGAAAAGAAAAAGGAAGACTAAGAAAATCGCTTACTTGAATGTCAAGGTTAAGCTCCTTCTGAGCATACTCTCCAGCAGCAGAGGAGATGTCACAGCCTTCCACTACATAGCCTACTTTTCTTGCCTCACTGACAAAAAATCCAGGTCCACACCCAACATCAAGAATACAACCTCCTGCAGGAACATAACGTTTGATTCTCTGTAATTTTCTCTGAGCTTTATGAATTTGTTTTCTTTTTTGTGCAAAAACATTATGATGATATCCACTTCGAGCCGTGCCTTCGAAATAAGCTTGAGAATAAGTCGCTCGAAGAACATCTTCTGATGGAGGATTCACAATATGCATTTCCCGCACACCTTCTTTTCGCGCAAGATAATAGCCATCTTTAACTAAAACCCACTCTTTGCTCCTCATAGGTGAATTTTTTCAGAAGAGTTTATAAAGACAATGATGATGCATTTTTATGCTTGGTTTAAGAAAAATTGGAGAAGGAAGATATAGAGAAGTCTATTCTGATGGCACGCACTGTTACAAAGTGCTTAAACCAGTCGTCAGAAAACAGTACACAGATGAAGTAAACGTAATAATGCATGTCGATTATCCTGCACAACTCTACACTGCTCTTAAGTTTGGCATTTGGGATTTTAATGCTCACGAATTGAGCATTTACCAAAAAATGAAAAAAGTAGTTCCTGAAGAACACATGAATTTTATTGCGCCATTAGAAAGAATAGAAACTGTTAATGACATGTCTGCATTAGTAAGTAAATTGATTAGAGATGAAAATGGTCAAGTCTCACCTACACTTGCAGAATATGGAAGAATACAAGATGCTGAATTTTGGGACAGCTTAAATGCAGCTTACTTTGAATTTGAAGAGCAAGGTTTTCCTCTCTTTAATCTTAATGACACTAATATTGTGATTCAGACGACTGCAAAGGGTATCCGGCCTGTGATCATAGATATCAAACGTACAGGATTACAAACCTTTCCTTTCCAACCATGGCTCTTTTTTCGCGAACAACGGCTTAGAAAAACATTACGAGCATGGCATAAAGTGTTCGAGAGGTATGGAGATACTTAAAGGCTGATCAAATTCACAGAAGTATTCTCAATTCCTGAAAAAGTAGTGGCGGCAAGGTGCTGAATACCTTCCTCTTCACAGGCCTTGACGATACTTGCGGTTGCTGCGCCATCCATAATAATAGAAAAAATCTTCTTGCGTGAGAGTTTGATGTTCTTTCCTACTTCTTTCGCGCTTACTTTCTTGATGACATCAAAGTTCTCATCGACAAGAACTGCTTGTTTGCTTTCTTTGATTTTATCATAGGATTGCTTTACTTTTTCTTTAAGATCGTTTACTGAAAGAGAGGAAGGCGCAGGAGCTAAAGAGGAAGGCGCAGGGATAGATGCAGGTGAAGAAGAATACGAATGCCCATTTGATAAGTCGTTTCGCAGAAAGCGCGTAAATTCAGATGTCGTGACACGCTTACGCAAGGCAATAAGAATTTCTTTACCTGCAAGTTCCTCAACTTCCTTACCATCTGGGGCAACTGCAACATACATAATACGTGCATTGTTAATAACATTCTGTGCAATAAGTTTTCCTCCACGATCGCCATCAATGAATAAAGTAATTTCTTTCTCTTGTCCTAGGCGAGCAATTTCTGCTGGGAGCTTGGTGCCATTCATGCCAATAACATTATTAACTCTGTTTTTAAGAAGGTTAACGACATCTGCACGGCCTTCAACAACAATCACTTCTTTTCCAGAAAGATCTCCTGCAGGAAGCCTTTCCTCTCCATATTCCTGTATTTTAGCTGCGCGCGACTCTTCCTTCAAGGTTTTACTAATTTCTCCAAAGTCGCCTCCTTCATCGAGACCCTCAAGAAGTTTTTTTGCACGCTCAATAATAAAATCGCGCTTGCTACCACGCACATCTTCAATCTTGCTGATTTGAATAGAAGCTTCTGTTGGACCAATACGGTCAATAGTCTCCAATGCTGCCGCGATAATAGTCGTTTCTGATTTATCAAGAGCAGTAGGAACTTGGATTTCACCCACACTCTTACCATCAACTGTTTGCAAATCTACTTCAATGCGACCTATTTTTCCTTCCTTTTGAAGTTCGCGCATTTCAAGACTCGATCCAAGTAAACCTTCAGTCTGGCCAAAAATTGCGCCAATAACGTCAGGTTTTTCAAGGTGACCTTCGGCTCTAAATGACGCATATATCATATACTTTATCGATACGGGGCTTATCTTTGCCATTGCTATATTCCTATTCTTTGATCAAGCTTACGCTCAGGCAGTTTTTCTCTGCGGTCTAGAAAGAAAATGGATAACTTACACGAATGTCCACACGGACGTGAATATGAAAGGTAATTGCTTCTTTCTATACCTTATTTCATGAAAGACTCTATTTAAATGTTTGTTTTAGTTAAAGAAAACGTTCAAGATAGGAATGACCTACGGGCCCTTCACATTCACTTTCAAAGAGGATTTCCCAAAGAGCAACAAAAGGAAAATACCCTTCTTCATTTTCTGTGGAGTCCCAGATTTTTTCAGGCAAACGGTCAAGATCAGAAAGTAAAGCGCGCGAATCATAGACTTTCTCGGGAGAAATTGCCGAATAGCAAACATGGATATTCGTACCTGGTACAGGTTGTCTACTGATCATAAAAACAAGGCCTTATTAAGGTATATAAAGGTTGGGAAAGCATTACATTGTTGCGTAAGCGGGAGTTTCTGGAATGTCAGGTTTTGATGCAGGATAACGCTGTTGAAGCAGCTCTTCTAACGTATTCCTTTACTTAAACTTAGGAGTGTTTTGATGAGTCATTCGAATTCCAGGAATGGCGAGAACATCATCGATTGTCTTCAATTGCCCGAGCTCGGAAGCAGGTAAGTTCATCTTGTAAATAACTCGATTAGCAGCACGATCATAGAAAGCAGTGACTTCTGGTTCGAATTTCTTAAAGAACTTCATTCTTGAGGTTTGCAAACTTCTTTAAAGAAAAAAAGACCATCAAATACACATGCCTTCTTCTATATAAACCTTTTGTAGATTTGGCGTCGGCAAAAGAAGAGACGTAAGATTTATATATCTCGACTAGTATGAAGAAAAAGTAAGATGGCAGTAAAAGAGGTATCTAAAAAGAGCAGTACACCACACGAGGAGTACGTCGAAGAGTCTCACGATCGTGATGACATAGAAAATCTCTTCGAAGACCTTGAGTCTATGGACGACTAAAAAATAGTCTGAATCATTCTTTTATTTTTTATTTTATATCCAGAAGATTTATAAATATCTTTTCATAATAATAAATATGAAAAATCAGGTGATAGTGGGAATTATTATTCTTGCAATTGTGATAATTGGAGGCATCTATTGGAGTATGAGTTCTACATCTCCAGATACAACTTCGACAAGTTCATCATTAAATAGCACTCTCGAGCAAAGTTCAGCAAATGCTCAAGCAAAGAATAGTGTTTCTGCAGAGACAAAAGTCATTAACGTCAAGGCGCTTAGTTTTACTTATGAACCAAAAACAATAACAGTCAAGAAAGGTGAAAAAGTAAAATTAATAATAGATAACAGCGATAAAACACATGGCATCGTTATTCCTAATTTAAGCGTTAGTGGTATCGACTCTGTTGAGTTTACTGCAGACAAAGCAGGAACATTTGAGTTCAAGTGCCCCACGATGTGTGGAAGCGGCCACCGCGATATGAAAGGGACTCTTGTTGTTGAGGAGTGAGAATGGATTTTGCAAAAACTAAAAACTATGCACCAATGACTGCGCGCATAGGTTTAAGTTTGGTGTTTCTCTGGTTTGGCTTCAATCAATTAATGTATCCCCTCAATTGGATTGGGTGGGTGCCACAAGGAATGACGGGAATGATTGACGTTTACACTCTGGTTTTCATCAACGGTTTATTCGAAATCATCTTTGGAGCACTCCTACTCATAGGTCTCTTCACACGCGTTGCCTCAGGGCTTTTAGCTCTGCACCTACTAGGGATAACATTTACCATCGGATTCAATGAAATTGGCATACGTGATCTAGGATTGACTCTTGCACTTGTTTCTGTCTTTTTGCACGGTCCTGATGCTTGGTGCCTAGGAGCTAAAAAATGAAAGAAACAACTCTTATTGTACTTGGCTGTGCCCTCCTAGTTATTGTTTCATTTGCTATCGTAGGATTTCAAATGTCTTCTCGTACTATTACTAACCAAGATGAAATAGAAAAAGAAGAAGTATTATCAGAAATCAACCGCTTGCTCTTACCTGTTTCAGCACAAACAATTACTGCTCTCGATTTGGAAACCTTAAAGAAGATGGTTGCATCTGAGGAACATGCATCAGAGAAAGTGCGCGAACTTGAAGTACTTGCACGCTATCAGGAATACTCTCATATTGGACATGGACTAGGAGAATTACATAGATATCTTCAAACAGGTAAGGAGCGTGTTTGTCCCGGACATTACCTTGCACATTATTACGTCTTTTCCAAACACGGCGAGAATTCATTAGCAGAAGAAAATCTTCACGAGGCAGAAGAAAAAATAGATAATCTATCCTCTTCTCTGTTCATAGATACTCTCTCACGCATCAGAGCAGGAAATTCTACGGCAAGTGAATATGAGATAAGTGATTTGGCAGATGCTGAGTGTATCTAGAAATATATGCGAGAGTTTATAAGACGCCTTAGTATTGTTTAGAAAAATGGTGGTAAAAGAGATGGAGCTTCAAGAAGAGGTAAGTAAAGTAGGAAAAGTCAAAGAGAATAAAATTAAACTTAATTTTTCTCCAACGAGTATCAATATGTACCATAAAAGTCCTCTTTTATTCTATCTTACATACATAGCTAAAGTCCCAGATGATACGTTTGTTCCTGTGTGTTATAGTTTATCTGGAAATATTGTTCATAATTGCCTTGAAAAATATGCTGCAGGGGAACTGAGTAAAGATGATACGTATACTTTTCTTGTAGAACAATGGATTGAGAAGAATCTCCATCTTCATAAGGATGTAAAAGACAATCCGCTCGATCAAAATATCTATCTTTCAGCACTAATTCGTGGAATGCGTATTGTTGAAGAACATGAAGAACATATCTGTGAAGAGCTGTTTTCTTTTCCATTTAAAGAAAACAATGAGATGAAAATAGGAGTTAAGGGAATTGTAGATCTACAAGCCAAAAATAAAATCCATAAACAACTTGTCATTATTGATTATAAAACGAGTAATAGCGTAAGTGAAGGTAAAGAATTCGATCGTCAAGCACTTTTTTACAATTATCTTATCCATAAAAGAAAAGGATTTCTTCCTACACGAACCACTTTTCATTATCTCAAGCTTGGTGTTTCTAAGAACTATAATTTTACTCACCTCGATATTCAATACTTTGAAGAAGAACTCCTTGCAATTGCTGAAAAAATATTTCAGTACGGAAAAGAAATATCGAATTATCCTATTGGAGACATTGATGATCTATTTAATTCTAAGAAGCAAGCTTGTCTTCGTGAAGTTGCACGTAGAGAGATGTTTTTGAAATGAATAGATGTTAATGATAGACTAAAACTTTAAATATCATACTTACGCCCTACATAAATGGTTGATAATCCTATTGTGCATTTCGAAATACCTGCAAATGATGTTGAACGAGCAAAGACCTTTTATGAAAAGACGTTTGGTTGGAAGATTGACAAATTTCCAATGCCTAGTGGTGATGAATACTGGGGAGTGCGCACGACTGAAATTGATCCTACAACAAAAATGCCAAAACGACCTGGAACTATTAATGGTGGTCTTATGAAACGTAAGAATGCAAATCAGCCTTTTATGAATTATATTAGTGTAGATTCGATTGATGAAATGCTCAAAACTATTGCGTCAAACGGGGGAACTGTCTGTTTGCCTAAAACGGAGATTGCTCCAGGTATGGGGTGGATTGCTGCTTTTCAAGATACTGAAATGAATTTGATGGGATTGCATGAAGCGCCTGAAAGTATAAAAT
>JBBTBG010000037.1:0-11865 GCA_038043805.1 Nanobdellota archaeon
AAACCTTATCAGATTCCTTGCAAAATCGAGGAGATGACGATAAGGTTACAGTATCCGTCAGAAGAAAGGTTTAAAAAGAGATATTGGTTTTTGTAGGGATGGCACATGATCATAAAGAATGGCTACGCAGACAACGGGCAAGACATGAAGAAAGAGATGCTCAGAAATCAATAGGGTCTGTTCAAGATTATTCTTTAACTGTTTCAGGAATCAATACCTCTCGCGTTGCGGATGCTTGGATGAGTCGATTGCGTACTAACGCACGAAAATATGCTGGCGTTAGTGTAGATTCTTCTGCTTTTCATGGAGAAGCAGCGACATATTATCTTAGTGGGCCTGCTAAGGTTGTTGAAGAACTTGCTGCACATCTTATTCCTAGTAGGAATTATGCTCTTAGGCCTCGACAACAGGCTTAAAGGTTATTTGTTGTATCTTTAAAGGAGTTACATTTAGAAAGGTTTAAATACCTCTAAATATATTATTTTTTATGACCTTTAAGCATCTAGAAAGCGGAATACCTCTTGGAAGAATGGATAATTACTTGGAGTTGTCTGCAAAACTGAGCGAACCTACAAAGACAGTTTTGGCATATACCTTAGATGTAGCTGCGTATTTAAACAGTATTGGCTTGGATAGAGATTATGCTCTATTTGGAGGATATTCTGTTTTATCCCATTTAATGAAAGAACAAGGAGAGAATATAGCTGCTTTGTGGAGAGGTTCTACAGATATTGACATGGCTGGAAATATGAAAGTAATGTCAGCTATAAGATCTGGATATGATATTAAAAGTTGTCTTCCAAGTCCAAACTTAGAGGATAAAGCCACTATTAAATTAACAACCAACGGTGGTGCAGAATGTAGGATCGATTTTTATAGTGGTGAATTTGCTAATAAGTTTAGAGCTAAAGAAACAAATGTTCATTTCGGTATTCCTGTAAATGTCATAGATCCATTAAGTATTATTGAAAGTAAATTGAGAACTCCTAAAGAAGAATTACAACATGCTGGTGATATTATTGGAATGTTATATGTCTTGGAACGAAGAGGTTTAACACCTGCAGAGATTGCAACACATTTTGCAGGCATTTCTAAAACTAAAGAATTATATGTTAGATTAAAAATTGGAAAACGTGAATTTAAGAATGATCGATTAAGTCTATTTCCGACTAAATCTTTTTCAGGTGATCTCGAGAGAAGGTTACATAAATATAGACCAATCGCACACTAATACGTTTCTTTTTGTAGTGAGAAAATCTTTAAGTACCTCTTACTCTTCTTTTTGATATGGATTATTCAAAAATAGGTCTGAAAGCTGGGCTTGAAATACATCAGCAACTTGATACAGGTAAATTGTTTTGTGCGTGTCCTGGATATTTGAGGAGTGAGGAACCACATTTTACAGTGATGAGAAGATTGCATGCTGTTGCTGGAGAGCAAGGGGAAGTTGATGCTGCTGTTGCGCATGAGGCTACTCTTGGGAGAGCATTTGAATATCAAGGATATCATGATACGACGTGTCTTGTTGAATTGGATGAAGAGCCACCGCATGTTATAAATGAACTGGCTCTTGATGAAGCTTTAAAAATTGCTTTGCTTTTGAATTGTGAAATTTATCCTGTGTCACAAGTGATGCGTAAAACAGTGATCGATGGAAGTAATACTAGTGGTTTTCAGAGAACAGTGTTGATTGCACATGAAGGATATATTGAGACGTCATTTGGAAAAGTTAAGATAGACACTGTATGTTTGGAAGAAGATGCTGCGCGAATTGTTTCTAGGGATGGAAAGATTGCAGTGTATCGTTTGGATAGACTCGGAATTCCTCTTGTTGAAATTGCAACTGCACCTGTACTCGATACTCCTGATAAAATTAAAGAGACTGCGTTGAAATTGGGAGAGATTTTACGTGCGTGTAAAGTGAAGAGAGGGATTGGTACGATTAGACAAGATGTTAATGTTTCTGTTAAAGGGCATGATAGAGTTGAAGTGAAAGGATTTCAAGATCCTGCGATGATGATTGAGACTGTACGTAAAGAAGCTCTTAGACAAGAGACAGAAGTTAAGCAAGGAAAGAAAGAAAGTTCTGTAAGAAATGCTTTGCCTAATGGCGATACAGAATTCTTACGACCTATGCCTGGAAAAGCTAGGATGTATCCTGAGACTGATTTATCACTTTTAAAAATTGGAAGAGAGAGATTGAATACTTTAAAGAAAGTTCTGCCGAAATTGAGGACGGAGATTCGTGACGAGTTGAAGAAAAAGGGATTGAGTGATGAGTTATTGAATTTAGTTTTGGATGGACATGTTGATGAGTTTGAAGTTTTATTGCGTGTAGATGGAAAAGATGCTAATCTTGTTGCGAAGATGGTTGTGCTTTGGAGACAGGAGTTTGCAACTAAACTTAAGAAATCTTTTGAGGAAGTGGAAAATATTTTAACAGAGAGAGTGTTGGAGCAAGTGCTTGAAGCTCTTGTTAATGGTAGCATATCTGAGGGAGATATAAAAGGAGTTTTGTGGAAGATTGTTAATGGAATGAAAGTTGAAGATGCCTTGAAAGTTGAGAAAGTTGGTGATAATGAACTTGAAGAACAGATTGCTGCTCTTGTGAAAGAGAAGCCAGGATTGAGAGCAGGTGCATATATGGGTGTTTTGATTCAGAAAATGCCTGGAGTTGATAAGAGAAAGGCGATGGAAGTTCTTAATAGAATTGTGAAATGATCAATATCTTTTTACCTTATAGACTTCGCCTTCTTTTTCTACTGTAAATGGTCTTCCTACTGGATTACTTTGAAATGCGTGATAGAGAACCCCACTTGCGGCGAGATGAACTTGAGGAAGCACATACGTTCCATCAGCTTCTCTTTCTGTTTTTACATCTCCCATGGGAAAGAATGATCCCTCTTTCGTCCATCCCGTAACACGATAAAATCCTTGTTTTAGAGTTGTGCCTATGTCCTGCCCTGTCACGCGATAGAAATTAAAGTCAGATGCTTCTCCAGGAAGGTGAGGTTGGCTTGAAAGCACTCGTTTATCACCGTTCTCTTTGAGAATGATGGGGTGCGTCATTGTTTGAAGTCCGCCATTGCCGTCATCCTGACCCACGATATAAAGCAAGTCGCTTTTGGCTCCAACATTTTTGAAAACATAGCCTGAGGGTGATAAGGGTGTTTGGGCTACTGATTGTAGCATTCCTGAATTATAAACCATCAGATGCGCTTTTGGAGCGCGTGGAGCGCGTGTGAGATCGTTAAAGTCAATGGCAAGTGGGTGTGTTATGGTAATTAATGAGGTAACATCTTTTTCTTTTTCGAAGGGAGAACTTGTATAAAGTTTTGGCGCCTCGCAGTTTTGGAATTGGTCTAATTTTTCTCTACCTGCTGGGTCTGCAGAATTTAATGTGGAATATCCTACGAGGTTTCCTTTAGTATCATATTTGGCAAGAGCTGTAAATTGATGATTACCATCTGCCTTTGCCCAGGCAGGGATGCTTACTGCTTCAACAGGATTGTTGAATGCGTAATTCATGGATTGAACAAGACCAGTTTGTTCTTCGCATCTTCCTGTAAAACCTGCGAGTTGTGCAGGGATACTTGCGTCGGTGGGAGGAGTGAGCTGCCATCCTGAAATAACGAATGCAAAGTCGTTAAGTGTACGGAAGACTTCTTCCTTGGTCTTGCAGTTTTCAACAAGAGGTTTAAGAGAATGATAGAATAGCGAGCGTGTGAGTGATAATGGCTCGTTTTGAGTACGCCAGGTCCCTATCCTGCTTAGTTCTTCTGAAGAGAGGTTTTGACTCCAAGGAAATTCCATTCTTCTTTTTAGACTGTCAAAAGATTGATAGAACATTGCTGGAGTAATTGTCAGAGAATCAGGTATAAACACACGGCCGTTGAAATATCCTACTTTTGACAACTGATGGACAGCACTTAATGCATAATGAAGACCTTCCATATTGCCTTCTTTTGCGAGAAGATCCAGAGCCATTAAAATTGATCGTGCATTTGCTCCTGCGCTTTTAAGAGCTGCTTTTCCCTCGGTAAGTGTTTGTGAGGAAATTTTTTGATTTGCAGGAAGGGAAGCATTGAATGTGTCTAAGAGGTCGTAGTTATTTGCCTGAATGCTCTGATTAAAGTTATATTGAGGATTAACAACACTCACATTGAGATTGCTGTTAGGATCGTAAAGTGCGCGTACTGCTTTTGCTTGCGCTAATGTGATTGGGCGTTCGAAGAAAGTCTGTCCTCTTTTTGTGCATTTTGCGAAAAGTTTACCTTCTTTTCTGATAATCTCATATTTGGTTGTGCTTACTTCATTCTGATACCAGGCAGGTTCGTTTGCTCTTACTTGATTTAAGAGGATTGCTTCTAACGTGAGGGGACCTAGCACTGCATCGGAAGGTGAAGGAGCGAAATTTGCGATTTCTTGAAGACGATAGAAAGATGCACCGTTTGTAGTGTTGAGGGGAAGAGTAAATGCAGTACCTTCTTCTGGTGTGTTAGTATAGATATTTGACCAGGACATTCCTAATGAGGATGTTTGTTGTACTATCATAGGCTTTCCTTTAGGCTTTACCTGTAAGCTAAGTTTATTGTTTGACTGTGTGAGCTCTAAGGAAGGTTGATTTTGTGCTTGTGCAGATTGACTTGCAAGAGTGATGCCTGCGAGCATGCTTAACGCTTTTTTTAGAGAGCCTTCTTTCATTTTTGTGATAATTAACAAGGATATTTAAATCTTTCTATTTGTTGTCTCTTGTTAGAGATGACAATATTTATAAATCAAGTATTACTCTTTTTTTGATGAAAAAACGTACAAGTTGGATAAGGTTTGTTTTACTCTTTATTTTAGTAGTTATAGCTTTTATCGGAGGATTTTTTATTCGTGAAACTTTTACTGGAAGGGCAGTAACAGAAACTTTGGTGGAAGATCCCCAACTCTATTCATGGACTTTTGCACTCTGTACGGAGAAAGGTAGATGCATGGACGTCCATGCAGAATGCAATGGTACACATGTGCTTAAAATTTTATCTGTGACTGAAATTGGTGGCCATGATGATGGATGGGAAGATCCTCGTGGAGGCAATCCGAGTGTTTGTCCATGGAACAGCCTGAAGAATGATAAGAGTTAAAAAGCTGTATTTTCTTTCTGAATGATGTTGCGAACGCATACGTGTGGAGAATTAGACGAAAAAGATGTTGGAAAGAAAGTCAAGATTTGTGGGTGGGTACAAACAGTTAGGGCTCATGGAGGTGTTGTTTTTTTAGACATTCGTGACAGATATGGTCTTCTTCAAGTTGTACTTATTAAAAAAAGCAAGGGATTTGAGGAATCTAAGAGTATTGCTTTGGAATCTTGCATTAAAGTAGAAGGAGAAGTTGTGAAAAGAAAGGCTGGAACGGAGAATAAAGAAGTTTCTACTGGAATGATTGAAGTTTTTTGCAATGGATTTGAAGTGCTTAATTCGTGTCCACCTTTGCCATTCATGATTAATGATTTGAGTGTTAATGAAGATGTTAGGCTAAAATATAGATATTTAGATTTACGTGGACAGCAGATGCAGAAAAATCTTTTATTTAGGCATAAACTTATGTTATCTATTCATGAAATTATGAATCGATTGAATTTTATTCATACTGAAACTCCTATCTTATATAAGAGCACTCCTGAAGGGGCAAGAGATTACTTAGTTCCTAGTAGAATGCATCCTGGGAAGTTTTATGGGCTTCCTCAGTCTCCCCAACTTTTCAAACAGTTGATGATGATTGCAGGATATGATCGTTATTATCAAATTGCCAAATGCTTTAGAGACGAAGATTTGCGAGCAGATAGACAGCCTGAATTTACTCAACTCGATATTGAAATGAGCTTTGTCGAAGTGGAAGATATAATATCCCATATGGAGCAGATTGTCGCATATGTTTTTGAAAAAACTACTGGAATTAAAATTAAGACTCCATTTATTAGAATGACATATGATGAAGCGATGAAGAAGCATGGAGTGGACAAACCTGACCTTCGTAAAAAAGATGATGAACTTGCATTTCTATGGGTGGTTGATTTTCCTATGTTTGAATGGAATAGCGAAGATAAACGCTGGTATGCAAAGCATCATCCATTTACGTCTCCTGTAGAAGGAAGCGATTATTCTAAACCTGAGACAATGAAAGCAAAGGCATACGATCTTGTTCTCAATGGTGTCGAAGTTGCCGGAGGGAGCGTTAGAATACATGATAGCGAACGACAGCAGAAAGTGTTTAATATTTTAGGCATTGGTGAAGAACAGGCAAAAGAAAAGTTTGGATTCTTACTTGATGCACTTTCTCATGGGGCGCCACCTCATGGAGGTATTGCTTTTGGACTTGATAGATTATTGCAAATTATGACTAAATCACCTTCTATTCGCGATGTTATTGCATTTCCGAAAAATAAAGCTGCTCAGGATGTGATGCTGGACACTCCTTCTTCTGTGAGTGAGAAACAGCTCAAGGAAGTCTTTGTTAAAATAGATGTCCCGAAGAAAGAAGTGAAAAAAAATAAGTAGTTATTTTTTGTTGTATGTATCGATTCCTACTGCTTGACTGATAGAAGAATAACCATCTTTTTTGAGGAGATTGACGAGACCTTGATTAATCTCGCTGATAAGCTGTGGACCCTGATAAATCATTCCAGTAATAAGTTGAACAAGGTGAGCTCCAAGTTTTATTTTTTTGTAAGCGTCTTCTGCAGAGAAAATTCCACCGACTCCGATAAGGATGCTTTTTCCACGTGTTTTTTCTGCTGCATATTTTAGAAGGTCGTTAGCGCCTTCTTCCACTGCTTTTCCAGAAATGCCTCCTTGTTCTTTACTATGCTTTTTTGTCAGATTGGTGCAAATGAATCCTACAATACCATATTTTTGAGAAAGAGATATAATTTTGTCAATTTTCTCTCTTTGAATATCAGGAGACAGTTTCACAAACAGAGGTTTTTTGATATGTAGATGTGCTACTTGTTTTAGGAGTTTTTCGTAAAGCTGAGGTTCGTGAAAAGGCTGGCCTCCGTAAGCGTTGGGGCAACTGACATTGAGAGTATAATAGCACCCTATATTATGTTTAGAGAATATTTTTAGAGAAGTAAGATAATCTTCTATCCCTATTAGAGGATCGCATGTTTCTTGGCAATTTGTTTTTGCAATGCTGATGCCGAAAGGAAACTCGGGATTTACTTTTTGGAGATGAGAAGCAATAGCTTCTGCACCATGGTTATTAAGACCGAGATTTACCCAAAGACTTTGCTGCTGTGGAAGGCGCGCAAGTCTCGTTCCTGGATTGCCAGCGCAAGGAAGAGCAGTAATACTTCCTACTTCAGCGAATCCAAATCCTATTTGAGGAAGGATATTAAGTAGCTGAGCGTTCTTGTCGAATCCTGCGGAAAGACCGACTGGGTTTTTGAAATTTAGACTTAAAAGAGTTTGTTCAAGATAGGGGTGATGATAGTTAAATGCAAGAGATATCATTTTTTTCATTGTCTGAGAGTCACCCAATTGTTGACCTTTATTGATAAAGAAATTGTGAACTTGTTCGGCATCGCGCGTGAAGCAAATTTTTTTCACCACCGCGCGATACATTGCTCCTTCGAATGTGTTTCTAATGCGTATGAGTATTTGTTGAGACATAGGAGAATTATATCGTTAGCCTTATTAAATGTAAGGAATTAAAGTCAAGTGTGCTTCTTCAACTTTTTTTCTTCCTCTGCAATACGTAATCTTGTCTTTAGGCAGGTATCTGGATTGAGAGATATGCTGTCGATACCGCATTCTACCACAAATTGCGCAAATTCTGGGAAATCACTTGGTGCCTGTCCACAGATGCCTATTTTTCTTTTGTTTTTTTTAACCTTCATAATCGCTTCTGCAATAAATTTCTTTACCGCCTCGTTTCTCTCATCAGCAATATCACTTAATATTTGAGAATCTCTATCGAGCCCGAGTGTTAATTGTGTTAGATCATTACTTCCTATACTGAAACCATCAAATATTTTGGCAAATTCGTCTGCTAGAATGATATTGGAAGGGATTTCACACATGACATATATTTCAAGTTCATTTTTGTGTTGTTTGAGTCCTTGTTTGTTCATAATTTCAATCACTTTCTTTGCTTCATTGATAGTTCTGCAAAAAGGAATCATAATTTTGACATTTGTGAGACCAAACTCTTCCCTCACTTTTTTGAATGCCTTACATTCCAAGATAAATCCTTCTTTGTATCCTTCTTTGTAGTATCGTGAAGCGCCTCTCCAACCTATCATAGGATTGTCCTCAGAAGGTTCAAATTCTTTTCCACCAATGAGATTTGCATATTCGTTAGTTTTAAAGTCACTTGTTCTTACAATAACATCTTTTGGATAGAAAGCAGCTGCAATTGTGCCTATTCCTTCTGCAAGTTTGTCAATAAAATAACTTTCTTTGTTCTTATAACCATATGTTAGTTCGTCAATTTTCTTTTTTATTTTAGAGTCAGTCAAAGCGTCATAATTTATTAAAGCCATGGGATGGATCTGAATTGTTGAATTGATGATAAATTCTTCTCTTGCGAGCCCTACTCCATCGTTAGGTATGAAGCTTTTTTCGAAGGCTTCGTCAGGCGATCCTATATTGATCATTATCTTTGTCTTTGTTGAAGGAATGTTCTTTAAGTCATGTTTTTCTATAGAAAACTTCAATGCTCCTTCGTATACATATCCTCTTTCTCCTTCTGCGCAACTTGCTGTATACTCTTTTCCCTGTTTTATTTTGTCAGTAGCATTGTTAGTTCCTACGATACAAGGTATTCCTAGCTCTCTAGATATAATAGCTGCATGGCATAACCTTCCACCTCTGTTCGTAACAATAGCAGAAGCAATTTTCATAATAGGCTCCCAATCAGGGTCAGTCATGTCAGTAATGAGAATTTCTCCCTTCTTGAATGAGTTAATTCCAGAAACGTTGCGTATTACTCGTGCCTTTCCAACACCTATTCTTGAACCTACGCTATTTCCTTCTACGATGAGTTTTCCTTTTTCTTTGAGCTTGTATTCTAGCAAGATGCTGAAATCTTTTTGGCTCTGTACTGTTTCAGGTCTTGCTTGTACAATATAAAGTTTTCCTGTGTTTCCATCTTTTGCCCATTCCATATCCATTGGCTTAAATTTTTTTGCTTTGATACTATAATGATCTTCTATAATACATGCCCATCGTGCAAGCGCTAAAATTTCATCATCACTTAATGTAAATCTCTTTCTTTCTTCGAAAGAAGCAGGGATATTTTTTATATTTCTTTTTTCATTTTTAGCATATATCATCTTTATCATTTTTTCACCCATTTTTTTTGAAATAATAGGTCGATATCCTTTTTTTAAAGTAGGTTTATGAACGTAAAATTCATCAGGGTTGACTGCTCCCTGTACAATATTTTCTCCCAGACCCCAAGAAGACGTGATGAAGACAGCATCTTTGAATCCCGATTCTGTATCAATTGAGAACATGACTCCACTACAAGCGAGGTCGCTTCTCACCATTTTTTGTACACCTATTGATAATGCAATGTTAAAGTGGTCGAATTTTTTGTCTTCACGGTAAGAAATTGCTCTATTTGTAAATAATGAAGCAAAACATTTTTTGCATGTTTCTATAAGTTCTTGTTGTCCGCGTATATTGAGAAATGTTTCTTGCTGGCCTGCGAAGCTAGCGTCAGGCAAGTCCTCTGCTGTCGCTGAACTTCGTACTGCAACATCAGTGTTTGGCCCGTATTCTTTACATAGTAGAGCATAGGCTTTGCTTATGTCCTCTTGAACATTTTCTGGAAGGTTTGCAGAGAGAATAATTTCCCGGACTTTATTTCCTTTTTGAAATAGATTTTTCATATCACTTGTGTCTAGACCTTTGAGAGCTTCTTTTATCTTCTGTTGTGCTCCCGATTGTTTTATAAAATGTCTGTATGCATTTGCAGTAATTGCAAATCCATTAGGGATGAGCACGCCTTTTTTTGTAAGTTCGTTGTACATTTCTCCTAGAGAAGCGTTTTTACCTCCGACTAGTCCTATATCTTCTATATTTACCTCATTAAACCATAGGATACTCGCTCTCTTTTTTTCCATGAATTTATATTATTAGATAGATGATATGGTTTTTAATGTTTGCGTACGATGAGGAAATAATTTTAACTCACTTACGCAGATGCATAGCACCGAATATCGCTTTTTCTCCAAGTTCCTCTTCAATTCTTAACAATTGATTGTATTTAGATGTCCTTTCAGACCTGCAGGGGGCGCCTGCTTTGATATACCCTGCGCCAAGACCCACAGCTAAATCAGCAATAAAACTATCCTCAGTATCTCCGCTTCTATGAGATACTATAATGTCCCAGTTTGCTTCTTTAGCTATTTTTGCGGCTTGAATCGATTCCGTTAGTGTTCCAATCTGATTTACTTTCAAAATAATAGCATTACATGCATTTTGTTGAATTGCTTTTTTTATCCTTAGTATGTTCGTGACAAGTATATCATCGCCTACAATCTTTGTTTTTGAGCCTAACTGGGTAGTGATTTTAATAAAACTCTGCCAGGCGTCCTGATCAAATGGGTCTTCAATGGAAAATAAGTTATATTTTTTTATATATTGAGAATATTTTTTCATCATTTCTTGAACGGTTTTTAGTTCTTGCGAGCCACTCTTAGAGTGCATATTATATTTTCCTTTTTTATACAATTCAGATGCAGCAACATCGATACTTATACGCATATTTTTTTGATACCCTGCTTTTAGGATGGCTCTTTGCAATAGTTCTAGCGCTTCTTCGCTTTCTTTTATAGGAGGAGCAAATCCTCCTTCATCTCCTACTTGCACAGCATTTGTACCATATTTTTCTTGAATGCTTTTTTTTAATTGATAGTATACTTCTGCACCGTATCTCACTGCTTCTTTGAAGTTTGGTGCACCTACTGGAACAATCATGAACTCTTGAAAAGCAAGAGCATTTCCTGCATGTTTTCCTCCATTGATAATGTTAAAAAAGGGGATTGGCAAAGTGACTTGCTTTGTGCCTGAAAGTTGGGCAATGTGAAGATAGAGAGGAACTTTTTTTGTTGAAGCTCCTGCCCGGCAAACTGCTAACGATACTGCAAGGAGAGCATTCGCTCCCAGTTTTTTCTTGTTGGTAGTTCCATCGATTTTTATTAATTGATTGTCTATTTCTTCCTGCTGTGTGGGATCTATTCCTTTTAGTCGAGGAGCGATAATTTCATTGATATTTTTTACAGCTTTGAGAACACCTTTACCTCCATACCTATTGGCAATACGATCTCTTAGTTCCACTGCTTCATACTTTCCTGTGGATGATCCGGAAGGAACTATTGCTCTGAATATTCCTTCCGTTGTTATTACTTCTGCTTCTACTGCAGGGTTTCCTCTTGAGTCTAAAACCTCTCTTCCTCTTATTAGCGAGATAACACTCATCTTTCTAAAGAAGAGTAAATCCTATATAAAACTATGTTGGAGAACAAAAATAGTGGAATAAGAAGAAATGATTTTTAGGCTGCTAACTCCATTCTCCTTCCTTCCCCCTGATAGTAAGGGCATTCTAGGCAATGTTCTCTTCTCCATCTTCTCCAATTTGAGCGATGCTTAATAATCCAATCTATTAGTGCGTGCTCGAAACCAATGTCATATCCTGCTTTTTCTGATTCAATCCACTTATGTCTAAGAATTTCTTCACGCTCAGCTCGAAATTCGCGATAGAGCGAAGAATTTACTACGAGATCCTGACCGGTACGATCAGACACGTCACCCATGTTTTTATCAAGATGGGCTTGTATTTAATTGTTGTGTTTTTTTATTCTTTTTTTCTTGC
>JBBTBG010000038.1:0-11108 GCA_038043805.1 Nanobdellota archaeon
TGAAGAAAAAATATCCTTCCTCTAAATTGACTCTGCTTTTTTTTAATTATGGGCAGAAGTCTGTTAAGCAAGAAAGATTTTGTGCAAAGAATTGTGCAAATAATTTAAAGATGAAATTTATAGAAATTTCTCTTTCTGAACTAACTAAAATTTCAACTTCTTTCATTAATAAAGATGAAAAGGCTATTCATGGAAAAAGTTTACATCAAACCACGAAAGAACAAACTCAATGGTATGTTCCGTTTAGAAATACTATTTTTCTTTCGTATGCTTTTGCTTATGCTGAAAGTCTTGCTTTCAAGGATAAAAAGAAAGACTTTTTTATTGTTGTTGGATTTAAATGTGAAGGGAAAGAGCCTTATCCTGACACGACTGTTGATTATGTTAGAGCTATGAACTCTCTTGCAAAGACTGCTGCACCTTCTCTTGGTATTAAAGTTTATGCACCTCTTATTATGAAAGACAAAGAAGATATTATTTTGCTTGGGAAGAAATTAGGGGTAGATTTTGAGAAAACATGGAGTTGCTATGTTGGTGAAAAAAAACATTGTGGCGCGTGTTTGGCTTGCCGCTTGCGTAGAGCTGGATTTTACTGGGCAGGTACCACTGACCCTACCTCGTATTGTATATGAAGGAGTAGTACCTATTTGAGTATCAGAAACTATTTAAAACTATTTCTGATGAAGAAAATATGTCTGAGGGCTTGAGCTGGAAAAAATGGAGGATTGATCCGCATCTTATGAATCGTATTCAATGGGATGAAAAAGAATTTGACGCTGTGAAAGAAGTCTTTCTATCGGATTGGTTTGGTGCAGGAGAGGTCAATAAGGTTTTTGAGAAAAAAATTACTGAGTTTACTGGGATCAAGCACGCCCTATTGACTAACAGCGGTTCCAGCGCTATTCTTGTTGCACTTAAAACATTGATTCATGAAGGAATTCTAAGAGCTGGAGATCTTGTTATTCATCCAGTAAGCACATTTGCAACGAGCCTTTCTTCGAGTGTTGATTTAGGGCTTGTTCCTGTGTTTGTTGAGACGAAGCCTTATACGTATGTTGCTGATCCTGAACAAGTTGAAAAAGCGATTGCGCGCTATCCGGAAATTAAAGGGATGGTTTTGCCTCACATTATTGGAAATATTTCAGATATTGAACGTATTGTGAAGGCTTTGAATGGGCGATTTCTTATTGAAGATTCGTGTGACTCTCTCGGGGGATATTTCAATGGAAGACACACTGGTTCCCTTGCAGATATGGCTGTGTTTAGCTTCTACGGTTCACACCATATTACTGCAGGCGGAGGTGGTGGGGCGATTGTCACCAATAACTCTCGCTATGCAGAAATCGCCCATAGCATTACGTTTTGGGGAAGAGATTTTTCACAAACGGGATTCTTAAATCGATACAAATACAAAACTCTTGGCACTAATAGCCAAATGCCTGCTATCCAAGCGGCGTTTGGTCTTGCGCAAATGGAAAAACTGCCTGGTTTTCTAAAATCACGAGAACTACAATTCAAAGAAATGGATCTCTTGTTTAAGAATTATGACTTCTTCCATCTTCCTGTTACTTTTGAAAAAGCACAGCCGAGTTGGTTTGGATATCCTTTAGTTACTAAATCTAATACTCCTTTTAGTAGGGAAGAATTTGTCCAGTATTTGACAGAGAGTGCTATTGAAATTCGTCCTATTATGTGTGGTAATGTATTGACTCAAGATGCGTTCAAGAACGTTAGGCATGTAAAGCTGCAAGAAAACTATCCTGTTGGTGATGAAATTGAACAAAGAGGAATGTTTATCCCTTGCTGGGGCATGCCTGAAGATCAGAAGAAGTATTATTACAAAACGATCCGAGAATTTCTTGACCGCTATAAAAAAGGAAGTGTCCCTCATAAACTTACTTTTTAAGCAAGTTTGTACGCAGGAACCAATGCCTCTAGGCCTTCATCTATTGGGTGCATGGAAATGTTTAAACTTCTCATTAATGAAAGATCGAGAGCTCTGTTGCCTTGATAATCTGGAGGAGGCTGTTTTCTCGATACACTTCCTGGAAGGTTAAAAATTGATTTCATACGATTGAAAAACTCCGCTACTTCAATTTCTTCTCCTCCAAGGTTAAGAATTCCTTGATGCCCTTTTTCTAGAAGATATCTCACAGCGTTTCCAATATCGGGAAGATAAGTTTGGTTCGTTCGCAGACCTGCAAATGCAGGAACTTCTTTTCCTGCTTGTAATGTTTCGTACGCCCATTTGAAGATGGACCCGCCCATGCGTGCCGGCTCATCGAAGGCGTGACCATAGGTATCTCCTATACGTAAAATGAGATGATCTTTTACATTCTGAGCAGAAGCTTCAGCAGCGACCTTTGTGATATTATATACGTTTCCATGAATGAGTGTTGGAGCATCCTGTTCTATATATCTATCTTGTTTGTTCCCATCATGAACTGCAATAGTTGAGAGATGAATCAATCTGAGGTTATGCTTTTTGCAAATATAACTCAGAGTTTCTACTGCTTTACTATTGATTTCGAAAGCTAATTCTGGACTTTTCCTACAGGCCTCTTTTCCTACAATGCCTATGCTGTTTACAATAACATCAGAGATATTATGCTCAAGAAATGTTTCTAATGCTCTTGGCTGTGTGACATCGAGTCTCTGAAATTCGGGATAATTTGATTTGCATTGTGTTCCTACAAGAGTATATCTTTTTTCAGACTTTAGACCTGCATAGACATGAGACCCTATAAGTGAGGATGCTCCAAGAACAAGAATTTTCATATGTTAATAGTGTTGAAAACGTTTAGATAACTCAATTGCTCTGGCGCGATAGACATCTGCAGGAATATCTCCTTTAGCAAGTAACTCTTCTACTTGGGCTCTTGCAACAAGAAGTTCTCCATCTATTTTACCTCTAGGTTCCATCCAGAGCTTCTGAAGCACGTTAAGATATTGATGTACGGTTGTAAATCGTCCAATCCATTCTCTCGGATTTTGCATAGTCTCTTCCTGAAAAGGTCGTGAAGCGAGAGTAACTTTCTCGTACTGTTCAGGTGTCCACTCATGCTTTCCGAGCTTAAACTTACCCATGCCTCTGGCTTGTTCTGGCCATTCATACCGGAGCATCTGATCTGTTTGAATAGCATTGAGACCCATTCCATTTTCCTGCATCATCTGTAACATGACTTTAGAGTGGGGATAATGAGAACGCACTCCGAGGAACTCTCCTCCTTGATATGTTTCTAAAAGTTTTGCTAGTTTGCCTGCTGGCGCCATGTATCCTGTAGAAAGAAGATCCACAAAACTATTTCTTATACTTAATGCGCGATTATAGGGTGGATGAATGATTCCCTCTGTTAGGACTAGCGAAGCAAGATGTGTATTGTTTGCAGAGGGCGATCGTGTAAAAGATACGACGTTGCCTTGTTTTGCTTGTTCCAGACCTGCCCTTAAGTTATCTACGAATTCTTGTGGATAGTAATTTGCCCCTACAGTAATTCGATCAAGATCCATATAGAGCACCAAAGGTTTCCCGCTGCGAGCGGCTTGAAGCAATACCTTATAGTGATTTGCTTCGATAAAATCAGCCTTGGGATTGTATTGTGAGAAGAGCTCTGGAAGGTCGGTATCGGTTGTGGCATGAAAATTATTGAGAAGATTCCAAAAATGCCCTGAATTGGGCTTGTCATTTCTTGATACGGCTGTTCCAGAAAGATACCAGTCCAATCCTAATTCCCTTAAAGGTTGAGTTAGTCTTTGCAAGCCCTCTAGCAGAGAATGATCGGGTTCGTGGAATGTTGAGGCTACTGCAACTTCTTTTGCAAATCCGCTAAGCCATTGTAATGTTTCTTCAAGAGTTCTTTGCATACATTTCCCATTCAAGAACTGTTTTTAAAGAAGATGGTAGTTTATCATAACTATTCCTTTATTACCTTAATGTTTAAAAGTATGAGTCTTCTCGAAATTTCATGCAGGTTGTTCAAACATCGCTTTCAGGTGTACTCGAGATCCATCCGCAGGTCTTTAAAGATGAGCGTGGAGACTTTTTTGAGAACTATAGTGAAAAAAAGTTGGAGTCTTTTGGAATCCCTCGATACTTTCCTCTTGAATTTCAATCGACTTCAAAAAAGGGAGTTTTGAGAGGACTGCACTTTCAGAAAAAGCCGTTTGCGCAATGCAAGCTTGTACGCGTGGTCCGAGGTAAAGTGTTTGATGTTGTTGTTGATATCCGAAAAAAATCACCAACTTATGGAAAATGGATATCTATGATTTTGAGTGCTGAAAATAGAAAAATGCTCTGGATTCCAGAAGGTTTTGCACATGGATTTCTTTCCTTGGAAGATGATACTGTTATGTTATATAAGCTAACGAATCATTATGATCCTGCTTCAATGTCTGGCTTAATGTGGAATGATCCTGATCTCGATATTGATTGGAAACTTAAAGAGTATGGTATTAGTGAGGTTCTTCTTTCAGAAAAAGATAAACAGTATAGCTCATTTAAGGAATTGGGGGAACTTTTCTGATGAAATCTATTCTTATTACAGGAGGAGCAGGATATGCTGGATTCACCATTACACAAATGGTTGCAGAGAAATACCCTCAGGCGAAAATCATCGTTTATGATAGAAACCAGCGAGGATGCATCGAACTTGCTTCATTACTTAAGAAAAAGGCGAGTAATATTGATTTTGTGCTTCCTGAAAAGGCAGATATTCGTGATATCGTTCATTTTGAGAAAGTGCTTAAAGACTATAGACCAGATGTAGTTATCCATCTGGCAGCTAAAGTTACGGATTTTGCAAAAAATAAAGTCGGGAAAGATGAAGAATGCATCTCAACTAATTATGTTGCTACTTCTAATATTGCGCGCCTTGCAAAAGAAAATGGCGTAAAGACCTTTATTTATCAGTCTACGATTGGAATTTACACTCCTGGAGATAATCTTAAAGAAGATGCTCCAACCAATCCTGTTTCTGCCTATATGAAATCAAAATATATGGGGGAAGAGTCAGTTTTGCAATTAAACGATGATTCTTTTAATGTCGTTGTACTTCGATCGGCAACTCTTGTAGGCTACAATTTACATTTCAAATATGAAAATATATTTAATATTATCTGTGTGCGTTCTGTCTTCAAAGTTACTTTTACTCTTTTTGAAAGTGCTCTTGAAAATGATAAAACCTATCTTGATGTGAAAGATAATGCTCGAGCCATACTTTTTATGTTAGATAATGTAGAGAGGATGAAAGGTCAAACATACAACCTCACTTCATTTAACGCTACACTGAATCGCATTCTTGAGCTTATCAAAAGTGAACTTCGAGAAGAGTTTACTTTTGAAATCCTACCAGAGCAGAAAAAGAACAAGCAAGTCTATACGATTAATTCGGATAAAATAAAAGCATTAGGATTTAAAGCTGAGGGAAAGATTGAAGATATTGTGCAAGAAACGATCTCGAAACTGAAGAAGACAAGAGAATTTTATACATCTCTTTTATAACTTGATGGACGTATCTTGCTTTGCTCGTTTTTCCTTAGCTATACTTATTAGATAATTTTTGTACTCACAATCAGGAGTATTTTGAATTACTTCTTCGAGCTCCCGTGCAGTGATAAATTCTTTACTAAGTGCAGCTTCTTCTGGACATCCTACTTTAATACCTTGTCTACTCTCAATTTTTTCTATAAAAATAGAAGCTTCCTGAAGGCTACTGCTTGTTCCTACATCCAGCCAAGCAATGCCTCTGTCAAGCTTCATGACCTTGAGGTTATTTTTCTGTAGATAACGCTTATTGACATCCGTAATTTCAAGTTCTCCTCGAGGCGAGGGAGGCAAATTCTTAGCAACTTCAACAACACTGCTATCATAAAGATAGATTCCGGGAATTGCATAGTTGCTCTTAGGATCATTTGGTTTCTCAACAAGAGAAAGAGGATTTCCCAGTGAATCAAATTCCACAACTCCAAAGCGGTGTGGATCTTTCACCTGGTATCCAAAAATCAACGCACCTTCCTTGAATTCTTCTGCTGCTTTCGCGAATGTATCAGAGCCGTAGAAGACATTATCCCCTAAAATAAGTGCAACATTGTCCTTGCCTATAAAATCTTCCGCGATGATAAATGCTTGTGCAATCCCCTCTGGCCTTGGCTGCTCCCGGTATTCTATCGTGAGGCCAAATCTTTTTCCATCACCTAGGAGGTCTCTAAACTTGGGAATATCCTTAGGTGTTGAAATGACACAAATATCACTGATACCCATCTCGATTAAGGTAGTGAGAGGATAGTAAATCATTGGTTTGTCATAAATGGATTGGAGCTGCTTGCTCATTACGAGTGAAAGTGGATAGAGACGCGATCCTACTCCTCCTGCCAGGATAATGCCCTTCATTTTCTTCTTGAGTGGCATCCACCATTGTGGATTCTTCTTATACCATTCAATGGTTTGCGCAAGCGCTTGCTGGAAATTAAATTTCGGCTGCCACCCGAGATTTTTTATTTTGCTGCTATCTAAGGAGTAGCGAAGATCGTGTCCTGGCCTGTCGGCAACAAACTCCATCATTTCATCTCCAAACCCTGTGCCTCGAAGGATACTTTGGGTGAGCTCGAGATTGGCGATTTCGTTTCCTCCCCCAATATTATACGCCTCGCCTATTTTTCCATGATGGATAATAAAATCAATTGCCTCACAGTTATCGGTGACGTAAATCCAATCACGAATATTTTTTCCTGTCCCATATACCGGAACTCTTTTACCTTGGAGAAGATGAGTGACGAATAAAGGGATAACTTTTTCAGGAAATTGGTAGGGACCATAGTTATTAGAAGAACGTGTGATAATAATAGGTTGCTTATGCGTCTTGATATTACTTAAACAAAACATTTCTGCCGCTGCCTTGGATGCACTATAAGGAGAAGAAGGATTCATAGGGTCTCCTTCTTTTGATGAAGGATGATCGAGAGGAAGAGAGCCATAGACTTCGTCTGTTGAAATCTGTATGAAAAGAAGAGACTTCTTTTTTCGTGCCGCTTCGAGGAGAATAAAAGTGCCCTCAGTATTACTTTTGAGGAACCGATCGCCTGCGCTAATAGAGCGGTCAACATGCGACTCTGCCGCAAAATTTATCACGACTGTCTGCTCATCAATAAGCCGTTCCATGAGCTCGCGGTCCTCTATTTTTGCATGAATGAACCTATAGTTTTTTTTATCAAGAATATCTTGGAGATTGTTCAGATTCCCTGAGTACGTTAATGCGTCAACATTGATGAACTGGTAATCTGGATATTTCTGGACCATGATCTTAAGAAAATTACTTCCTATAAATCCTGCGCCGCCCGTTACCAGAACTTTTTTGATTTGGCTTCCTCGATCTTCCATTGAAAACAAAGCCTATATAAAGTTTATAAATATAATGATAACATACTACATCTTTCGCATAATCTATTTAAATTGTCTTTTATAGCTCAAATCATGAAGCCTTTGAATGTCTCTATTGTCCTTCCTCTTTTTAATCCCCATAAAGAAATCCTTAGCCAGGTCTTAAAGGCGATCGACAGTCAGGATTATCTTGGAAAAGTTGAAGTTTTGCAGATTGATGAGAAAGCGGGATTCTCGCAGCAAATGAATAGAGGTATTCGCAAAGCAAAACATGAGATTGTCATTATGCTCCCTCAGGACTGTATGCCTGCAACCAATGACTGGCTTTCAAACCTTATCGCGCCTTTTGAAGATATTGAAGTTGTTGCGACAGTTTCTCAAATCCAGCTCCCTGATCGTCTCTGGGAACCAATGGGGATTTTTGCAAAAGCGCTCATGATGAGAGAAAAAGGAGTCATTGTTTCCCTTCTTGATGGAAAAGGAGGAGCTTTCCGAAAAAAAGTAATGGAACAGATTGGTCTCTTCGATGAAAAAACATTTAGGACAGCAGGGGAAGACTTTGATACGTATGTTAAGATTAAACGCTTAGGAAAAATTGCGTATCCTCAAGCACGTATTCTCCATCTTCATCCTACTGCCTTTGTAAAGCGGCTGCGTAAGGATTATCAATATTCGAACGGTTACGGTGCGCTTGTAAGTATTTATGGAAAAGAAATGCCTCGATGGTATGTAGGCGTTTTTAAAGCGACGCCAGTTTTGGGAGTCTTTGCCTTTGCAGCTACTTACCCCTTTAAGAAAGGCATTTCGCTCTATCTTCCTTATCTCTGTACCATTTTTTTTAGCCATATTTTCTATGTTTATGGATTCTGGAAAGGTTTTTTAATGAAGAGACAGACTGTATAATATGATTGATAGATATTCCTTAGGAGACATTTCTGTAGTTATTCCTACTTATAATCGTGCAAAAGACCTTTCTGTTACACTAAAGAACTTGCTGCCTTTTGTAAAGAGTCTTTCTGAGATTATTGTTGTAGACCAGAGTAACAATGATGAGACAAAAAAAGTTGTAGATTATTTATGGAAGAAATACAAGAATATTTTATACGTTTATTCCAAAATTCCTTCCATAACGATTGCGCGCAACTTAGGAGTAAGAAAATTATCAAGAAAATGTAAACTAGTGTGCTTTATTGATGATGATGTGAGTGTGAGTGAAGAGTATTTTGACGAAATCTTGAAAGTGTTTAATGAAAATCCTTCTGCAAGGGCTGCCTCTGGATATGTGCCTTCACCCGAACTTTTGCGCATGTCTCTTCTTGAAAAAATGCTTCGACGCCTTTTTTATATCAGTTATCCTGAAAAAGACCATGCAAGAATGATCTCCACCTATGGAAATACCTATCCTTCTCATCTTACCAAGACTATTTGTGTGGAGTGGTTGCCTGGAGTAAATATGGTTTATAAGCGAGGGGTGTTTAAAGAACAACAATTTGATGAGCATTTGCTCGGATATACCGTGGCTGAAGATATTGATTTTAGCTATCGACTATATAAGAAATATCCTCTCTCACTTTTTATTACTCCTTTTGCTACGCTAATGCATCGTGTCTCTCGTGTGGAGAGGACACCCACTCCACGCATGAGTTATATCAATCAAGTTGACCATTTTTATTTTTACCTTAAAAATATGCGTTCCTCTTTTCAACAAAGAATTATTTTTGTATGGTCTCTTTTAGGAATTACATTGCTTCGTGCTCTAAAAACGATCATTACGCGTAAACATGATGATTTTCTAAAGTTAAGATACTTTTTCATATCCCTAAGATATTGCTTAAAGAATAGAGATATTATCCAAACGGGAAGAGTGCGAGAATTCTAACAAAATTGGTTTGGAGTATCATAATCCTTATAAGGCTTAAAGAGCAGGTTTTTTTATGTATATTCTTGGATTGAATATCGGACATAATGCCACGGCAGCATTGCTTAAGAATGAAAAAATTATTAGATGTGTGAGTGAGGAACGCTTTTCACGAATTAAGAACCATCATGGTGTCCCTTTGAAATCTATCCAATGGATTTTGCACGATGCTGGAATTTCTCTTAAGAATGTGGACTTAGTCGTACTTGATGATCAATATAAAGTTATTAACAATCCGCGATTTGGAAGGCATTTCTTTGAAGCATATACGCAAAAGTCTTTTGCGAAGAAGACCTTTTCTTCTCTAGGATACCGCTATCCAAGAGCTTTTTCTCGCTATTATGCGTTTAAAGAATCTATGTTCTCTCAAGAAAAGCAACGAAAGAGTATACAGAAAGAACTTGCTTCTATCCTGAGAGTTCCTGAAAAAAAGATAGTAGTTACAGATCACCACCTTATGCATGCTTTTGCGCCTTTGGCGAATCTTGATCGTAAAAAGAACTGGCTGATTTTCACTCTTGATGGAGAAGGCTCTGGAACTTGTGCGAGTGTGAATGTTTATGATGGAAAGAGTATTAATGTTCTTTCGCGAACTCCAAAAACTGCTTCTTTAGGATATTTGTACGGACTTGCAACACTTCATTTAGGAATGAAACCTCTTGAACACGAATTTAAAGTTATGGGCCTCGCACCTTATGCTAAATCTCATAATGTTGATGAGATCTATCCTAAGCTTAAAAAACTTTTTTCTATAGATGCTCGTGGCGTGTTTCATTCAAAGTTTAGTATGCCCTTTGCAGATCATTTCTTTGCACGAGAAATGAAGTATGTACGATTCGATACTTTGGCTGCGGCTGTACAGAAAATTACGGAAGAACTTTGTTGCGAATGGGTGAAGAAGATGATTGAAAATACGGGAATTGCCCAAGTTGCTCTTTCTGGAGGAGTTTTTATGAATGTTAAAGCAGTTCAGAAGATTTCTGAATTACCTGAAGTACAAGATCTCTTTGTGATGCCTAGCTGTGGTGATGAAAGCAATGCCATCGGCGCTTGCTGGTATGGATATAAAACCTTTTCTGTAAAACAAAAAATGTCTTTTGAACCCCTACCTTTAGAGGATCTATATTTGGGACCTGAATATGATGAAAAATATATGGATAAGTTTATTGAAAGTAATATAGTAAAGGAAAAATATGTCGTTAAAAGAGTAAAAAATATTAATAAAGAGATTGCTGCTCTCCTTGTAAAGGGAGAGATTGTTGCGCGTTGCTCGGGAAGAAGTGAGTGGGGTGCACGTGCTCTGGGAAATCGGTCTATCCTTGCAAATCCTGTCCATCCCGATACGATTAGGATCTTGAATGAGACGATTAAAGATAGAGACTTCTGGATGCCGTTTACGCCAAGTATGCTTGACACATTTGAAAAGAAATATCTTCAGAATCCTAAAAAGATCTTTTCTCCCTATATGGCGCTTACCTTTGATTCTATGCCTCTGGCGCAAAAGCAATTACCTGCTGCCATGCATCCGTATGATTTCACCATTCGTCCACAGATTGTAACAAAAAAGTTCAATAAGGAATATTACGAACTTATAGAACATTTCAGCAAATTGACTGGAACAGGGGCTATCTTAAATACTTCATTTAATCTCCATGGAGAGCCCAATGTTCTTACGCCTGAAGATGCATTGCATACAGTTGAACACTCTTCTCTGAAGTACCTAATATTGGGAAATTATTTGCTGGAAAAGAAGTGATTAGGGAGAACGTTTATAATCTCTCTTCACGCTTTGGTTTCTATGAAGCCTCGAACGCG